>JBNKFQ010000165.1:0-2537 GCA_050289385.1 Porticoccaceae bacterium
ATCAAGGCCAAGCCTCGCCACTGCCGCCCTTGCCGATTCAATACGCTGATTTTGCTCACTGGCAGCGCCAATGGTTGCAAGGTGCGGTGTTGGAAAACCAGATCGATTACTGGAAAACGCGGCTGAGTGGAGCGCCGGCACTATTGGAATTGCCCACGGACAGACCACGCCCGGCGACGCAGCGGTATCAAGGGCAGAGTCTGGATTATTGTTTTCCGCTGGCGCTTACCGAGAATCTGCGGCAGTTAAGTCGGCGGGAGGGGGCGACCCTGTTTATGACCTTGCTGGCGGGATTTAACCTGTTACTGGCCCGCTACAGCCATCAGGATGATCTCTGTGTGGGCTCGCCGATCGCCAACCGGCAGCGCCCGGAATTGGAAAAGCTGATTGGTTTTTTTGTCAATACCTTGGTATTGCGCACGAAGATTGATCGGCAATGCAAGGTAAAAAATTTAGTACAAGCGGTAAAGGAAACGGCGCTATCGGCCTATGCCCATCAGGATGTGCCGTTTGAGCGGCTGGTGGAGGCGATACAGCCAGAGCGGAGTTTGAGTTATGCGCCCTTGTTTCAGGTGATGTTTGTATTACAGAACATGGAGCAGGAGCGTATTGAGTTGCCGGGTATTACGGTCTCACCGATGGACAGTGAGGTGGTGACGGCGAAGTATGATCTGACGCTGTATTTGGAGGAGTGCGCTGAGGGACTGGAAGGGGTACTGGAATACAACACGGACCTGTTTGATCGCGAGACGATGGAAAGGTTAATGGGCCATTATCAAATCCTGTTGGAGGGGATGGTTGAACAGCCGGAGGAATCGGTATGGGAACTGCCGATACTGAGTGATGCAGAGCGGCAGCAGATACTGGTGGAGTGGAACAGTACCGAGGCGGATTATCCTAGAGACCAGTGCATTCATGAGTTATTCGAGGCGCAGGTTGAAAAAACGCCACAGGCGATTGCGGTGGTGTTTGAAGAGCAACAGTTAAGCTATGAGGAACTAAATAAAAGAAGTAATCAGTTAGCGCACTATCTGATTGAGCAGGGTGTGAAGCCGGAAGTCAGGGTAGGGTTATGTGTCGAACGCAGTTTGGAAATGTTGATAGGGCTGCTGGGAGTCTTAAAAACTGGAGGGGCGTATGTGCCTTTGGATCCTAATTATCCATTGGAACGTCTTCGCTATATGTTGAGTGATAGTGGGGCTAGGTTGGTTTTAACACAGACTCAACTACTCGACTCATTGTGTATTTTGTTTGGACATAGTATTCAGCCTCTTACGTTGGATGGACAGTGGAACAAAATAGCAGGAGGGAGAGAAGGTTGTTTGGTTGAGGCGACTGTCAAGACACAAGAGCTGGCATATGTCATTTATACCTCCGGTAGTACCGGTAAACCAAAAGGGGTGATGATTCCACACCGGGCACTAACGAACTTTCTGATCAGCATGGGGAAAAGACCTGGTTTAAGTCAAGAGGATACCTTACTGGCGGTTACGACTTTTTGCTTCGATATTGCGGGGTTGGAACTTTATCTTCCCCTTATCAAGGGAGCGAAACTCTGTCTCTGTGACAGTGAAACTGTCAAGGATTCCCATCAATTGTTACAGGCGCTTTATCAATTCAAGGCAACAGTCATGCAGGCGACACCGGCCACTTGGAAAATTCTATTCCAGGCGGATTGGGAAAATACCTCTAACTTGAAAATCCTCTGTGGCGGTGAAGCTTTACCGGAAAGTCTCAGGCAACAGTTTATAGAAGCACAGTGTGAGGTTTGGAATCTCTTTGGACCGACTGAGACGACGATTTGGTCTACTGTATGCCTGCTTCAGGCGGAGCAACCGGTAACCATTGGTCAGCCTATTGCCAATACGCAAATTTATATCCTGGACGAGAATCGTAGTCTTTTGCCCATTGGCATAGCAGGTGAACTGTGTATAGCCGGTGATGGTTTGGCTAAGGGGTATCTGCATAAACCGAAGGTTACTGCCGAGAAGTTTATTGATAACCCGTTTGTGCCGGCAACGAAGTTGTACAAAACGGGTGACATCGCACGTTGGTTACCCAATGGTCATATCGACTATATTGGGCGAATGGATTACCAGGTGAAAGTACGTGGTTATCGCATTGAGTTGGGAGAAATAGAAAATGCATTGATGTCACAAAAGGGCGTACATGAAACGGTTGTTATTGTTCAGCCGCGAGATCAGAGTGAAGATAGTTATCTGGCAGCCTATCTTGTCGTTAAAGAGCAAAGCGTTTTGGATCAATTTGAGTTGCGGTTAGCGATGAAATCGCTGTTGCCTGATTATATGATTCCGAGATTTTTTATCTTTCTCGAGGAATTGCCATTAACACCCAATGGTAAAGTCGACCGCAAGGCTCTGCCTGTACCCGATCAGGATGCATTGCAAACACAAGACTATCTCGCGCCTCGCACCGAGATGGAAAAAGTGTTGGCAGAGATCTGGGCCGATATTCTTGCGCTGCCGCAGGAGAAGGTGGGTATTCACGATAACTTCTTTGATCTGGGGGGACATTCC
>JBNKFQ010000166.1:0-4963 GCA_050289385.1 Porticoccaceae bacterium
CACCTTGAGGAGCAAGGGCAACCCCTGCCTGCCTACGTTCAGCGGGAATTTGAGGATTACCTCCGCTGCGGTCGCCTGGAACACGGGTTCCTGCGGGTACGTTGCGAAAGCTGCCATCACGAGAAGCTGGTCGCCTTTTCCTGTAAGCGCCGGGAGTTGTGGCGCCCGCCGCATGGTGGAAAGCGCCGCCCTGCTGGTGGATGAGGTGCTGCCTCACCCGGTACCATGGCGTATTCGCCCCCAACAGCCGGCATCGGGCGGAGGTGACACCAGCCAAGCGAGGCAAGGGCAATAAGGCCAAGGCCTCCCCGGGAGAGGAAGCCCCTAATCCCCATGTGACTATGCGCTGGGCGCAACGGCTCAAGCGGGTGTTCAATATCGATATTGCCACCTGCCGGCACTGCGGAGGTCAACTCAAGGTTATCGCCTGTATCGAAGACCCGGTGGCGATCAAGACCATACTGGCGCATTTGGCAGGAAAGGAAAAGCGGTACCCGCTGCTACCCTGCTGCCGGAGAACCGAGCTCCGCCGCAACGGAATCTGTTTGGCTGATCACCCTCTCTGTTTTTCCCTTCAGCCGCAGCTCCGGCGGGCGGTGGCAGGATATCAATTGCCCAAGGGGTAGAAATTCGGCATTCGGGGGCATGAACCCCTGTGGCAAACCCCTAAAAACCGGGCCAAACCCGACCAAAAAGCCAATCAATACCCCCGATCGTCACCCATCACTGCGACATTGATAGCCAACATTGCGGTTGATTTACCAAAAAGGGTGTTTATTCTTCCTATCCTCAAATTCACCGTCGAAAAAAGGTTGGCTAAACCAGCGGTCGCGCCCACTTTTTCCTCTTTGTTTACTACCGACCCCATAAACTATATATTTATACAGTATTTTTTATCCTCGAAATGTAACATTAACCGACTCAGCGAAAAGTAAATTTTAAGGAGATATGCCATGTTATTCCAAGTCGCCCTTATGAATTCCGACGGCGTCGTTATCCATGCTGGCGCTGTAGAAGCTGCCGACGCCAATGAGGCCATTGATAAGGAGCGCCAATGGGCGCAGCTGCCGTACTGTCGCGCTGAAGCATATGATGCTTATGACGACGCCCCAGATGCAGTGCCTGTGCTGGCAAAACCATGTCACGCTCCTTTTGGGCACTTCCGAAAAGTCGTTTAGCCATCACTACAGCGCATCTTTGCTTATTCTTCCTATCCTCTTACGCGGCTATAATTCGGAATTCTGTAGCCTTTACTATAGGGCGAACATGGTTTTTTTCTCGTTTCAGATCAACGATTCCGTAGTTTGACATCGTTTTCAGTGTTCGAGAGAGATTACTTGGCTTCCGGCCTGTCACTTCGGCAAGGGCTGAAATGGATTCTGGTTTTATCTCGGTGATAACGTGTAACAAGGAGCGGTTATCGTCGCTTAGTACTTCGGCTAGCGATTTCATGGATGTAAACCAGATTTTGGGTTCATCGGCCTTTGGCTTGTAGTCGCCACGGGCGATAGCCAAGGCGCGCTCGCGGATTTTTTCCTGGGGCATAATGCCAATCACTATAGGTTTCATCGTTTCTTAACCTCCAATAGAACGCGGTCAACGTCTGCGAAAAAATCATTTAGCAGTTGCTGGGCGTCTTTGAATTCATAGGGCACACCTTTATCGGAGACATGGCGGTGTTTGTGGTCATAAGCCATTATACGGCCAGCATACTTGAACTTTTTGGGTGGTTTGACCGCGTGTGCGTTGTCATAGCCCAGAATACGCTTACCGTATGGTTCATGTAGTGTCAGCGAGTACCGTATCCCGTGTGGAATTTCCTTGCTAACATCTACCTGCCAGGCTTCCAACTTGATCCAATAGCCGTTACCTTGGTCGAAAATAGAGCCATTGAGGTCAAGCAGGGTGTCTATTGCCGTATCTCTTTTCATATCTAACTATATCACCTGATGATAAAGTCTGCAAAGACTAATATATGTGTCCATATATCGTCCATTTTATTGTGGTTTAGAGTGGGGAAGCGTGGTGATAATAAATTGTAACTCATTGATTATAAAAGAATAGTGGCGAATCGAGGTGCTATTGTGCAACTCAAATTCGGGTTCGAAATAGCCTGTTTGTCCACACATTAGCCTGAAATAGCCCCTATCTTCTCTGCGGTTCTCTGTGGAGGATACGGCGCAACGGCTCAAGCGGGTGTTCAATATCGATATTGCCACCTGCCGGCACTGCGGAGGTCAACTCAAGGTTATCGCCTGTATCGAAGACCCGGTGGCGATCAAGGCCATACTGGCGCATTTGGCAGGAAAGGAAAAAGCGGTACCCGTGGCCACGCTGTTGCCGGAGGGCCGCGCCCCACCGCAACAGGATCTGTTTGACTGATTACCCTCTGCAATGTCCTTTCAGCCGCGGCTCCGGCGGGCGGTGGCAGGATATCTAGTGCCCAAGGGGTAGAAATTCGGCATTCGGGGGCATGACCCCTGTGGCAAACCCCTAAAAACCGGGCCAAACCCGACCAAAAAGCCAAATTTGTTAAAATATTTACTGCCTAACATAGAAAAACTCCTCGCCTGAAGATTTTTCCAACGAAAGTCTATTTTTGCTTAAACCTGTAATTTTTACTTTAATTCCGCCTGAAGAATCAAACTTAGTTAGTACGATACTCTTACCTTCAAGTTTCCAATAGCCCTCGTAAGGCAAAGCCAAATCACCAATCTTGGGATAGTTCGTGCATATGAAACGATCCTTCATCTTAAATTCACAGATATCCCAACCTGAACTTCCAAAAATGCTAGATTTTTTATTTTCCCATATCCCTACGACGTTGTTTTCTTTCAGAGCCACACCTTGTGGAACCGAAGAACAGGAGACTAGAAATACAGAACATAACATGAAGCCAAAATATAGACGCATAGTTTTAACGCCAAGTTTTGCGGAAACCGAAGCAACTCGTAGGTTTTCCGCAAGATTGCATTGTTAAATTATTGCTTCAATTCTTTAAACTTCTCATTGGACACAATATCCTTAATCAAATTTTGAACCGCAGGTACAAACGCTTGAGCAACTTGCTGGCATGCCTTGTCGGCAACCCAATTTGTCGAGAACGAAAAAACTGAATTGACCTTGTACAAAACTCCTTCGCCATTAGATACGTCCACGTTAAACATCCACTTCCCGGCACCCACGTTTGAACTAAAATCAAGCATCTCTAGAAATCCGTCGATTTTGATATCAGAGGATTCTGAATATATATCAGATATTTTCATCTCTGAAATCAAGGCCGCGGTAATATATGACTCAAAAGATTCTTTATTTGGAGTTGATACTGGGCCAGCCCCACGACACTGAATTTTGACTAATCCAGGTTTTGTTGCAGTGAATTGGTTTACTGCAAACTGAACTCCATCCATCCCTTTCATAAGTTCCACATTTTCAGCAGAAATCCCGTAGTTATTAACCGTATAGGTGGAGCATCCTGATATTGCAATCACTGATGACAATGCCGCAATTTTAATTGTGTTATACATTAAGTACTCCTTTAGTTGATGAAATTTAACGTCTGGTATAAGGGCTGATAGGCCGCAGGCCTAGCAGTCCCTCTTAATACCATTGTTGAACGAAGCCGCTCTGCGGCAAAATCGAAATCCGGACACTCGTTACTCCGCCAGGAACCCAAATTCTCATAAAGAGATAATTCCTCTACGTGCCGATTGCGCGGCACGACAACTAGAGGATTTATCCCATGAACAAGGCACAACAAAAACGTTTCGATTTATTGTACCGCAAGCATGTTAACGCACCGAGATGACAAGGCAAAGCCGACTCCACTATTGATGTCTATTCCCGCGCCGTACGCCGACTAACGGAGTTCTTCGATTGCCCGCCCGACACCCTCACGCTGGAGCAACTGGAAGGCTATTCCGACTCCCTGGTCAAAACCCACAGCTGGTCTACCGTCAAAGTGGATCGCAACGGCTTGCAGTTCTTCTACCAGCACATTCTCAAGCGCGAGTGGCAATCGGTCGATATCGTCAAACCACCCCAGGTCAAAACTCTGCCCGATGTGTTAACCCTCAAGGAGATCGAACGCCTCATCAACGGCACCCGCGAACTGCGTTATCAAACGTTTATCCTGGTCTGCTTCAGCATGGGCCTGCGGCTGGGTGAAACCCTCTCCCTGCGGGTTGGCGATATCGACAACGAACGCATGAAGGTGCATGTTCGACAAGCCAAGGGTAAGAAGGATCGCTATGTCACGCTGCCACAATTGACCCTGGACACCCTGCGGCGTTACTGGGTCACTCACCGGCATCCGACGCTTCTCTTTCCGCGCGGACGCACACCTGAGGAACGTTGCCAGGCTGACGCCTGCATGGATCGCGGGGGATTGCGAAAATCCTTCAAAGCCATTGTCAAAGACGTCGGTATCCACAAAGACATTACCGTACACTCCCTGCGCCACTGTTACGGTACCCTGCTCACCGATGCCGGGGTCAGTCTGCGTGCGATTCAGCAGGAGATGGGGCACGAGTGCCCCAAAACGACGGCGCTGTATACCCAACTCTCCACGTACACCCAAAACGATACCGGCAAGCGCATTAATGGCCTGATGACAAAGCTACGTGTGTTGTGGGGTGCCTGATATGGACTTACAGCAGATTATGGAAACCTACCGTGAACGCTTTCTCGAACAGCATGGCGCCACCTTGAGCGCTGACCAATGGTCGGCGCTTAACGCCCTCACGGGCTGTCGACAAGGGCAATACGGCGACCTGTTGCTGTCTTGCCAGGCTTGCCTGAAACCGGCTTATGTCTCCCGTTCCGGCGGCCACCGGGCCTGTAACCAATGCCAGAACAACAGCACGCAGGACTGGCTCGACCGGCAACGGCAAAAACAGTTGCCGGTCAACTATTACATGGCAACCTTTACCTTGCCCTGTGAACTGAGAGTGCTGGCCAGGTC
>JBNKFQ010000167.1:0-1781 GCA_050289385.1 Porticoccaceae bacterium
CCACTTCCAGGAAATCAGGCGCGGCAGGCGCCGGCTACGTCCGGCTCTTCAGAACAAGATGAAGAAAGCGGGGAAGAAAGCCAATCCGACATAAACACAGAGTCCGACACTGCTGACCCTTCCGGAGACGCCGAAACTGCCGAAGGTTCCCATTTGACTGAGAATTCCGATACCAATGAAACGTCCCAAACTCAGTTTACCGATTCAAGCGAACAAACTAACGAAACGGCGTTACAGGAAGAGTCAATCCTTGCACTGGAAACCACCAATCCTATCGACACTCTTACCTCAACAGAGAACTTGAATTTCAGTGACACGAATACCGAACTGACAAATGTACTTACCAACACCGGCACGCTTGCCTCACCGGACGATCCACGGCTAACGATAGACGAATATAGTCAGATCAGTACCACGTCAATGCTTGGTTCAGCAGTTATTACCGGGCCAGGTGAAGTAATACTGGCAACGATCATTTCGATGCAAGCTCCGGCCCCTTTTGATTATTCCAGTGCCGGCTCAGTGAATTTCGGTATTCAATACTACTACGACATTCCCGGTTCCACTCCAACCCCAACAGACGTCGTCATCACTCTGCAGAACAACATTACCGACTTCAACAGCCTGATAGCCGATATCGAAGACGAACTGATCGCCTCCGGCGCCCCAATCGGAGTCAGAGAATCAGCTTTTAACCCGGGCAAACTTGAGTTCTACACCGCCAATGGCGATGAAACCCTGCAGTTCGGCATTGTGTTCTTTGATACGACCGCCTCAACAGCATCCGACACGGACCTTTCCTCTACGCTCGGAGGTATCATGACGGGTACTTATGGCTTTGGAGGCATTGACTACATCCAGTCAGGTACTATGAAAATTGTATACGATGCCAATGGTGAGCCGGTGTTTCTGGTACCCGATATTGAATACACGGGTGGCCCCTCTACACCACCGCCAGTGTTTATTGATCCTTCCAACCTGGGCGCTTTTGAAGTAGCTCGAAAGGGGGAGGCAATATTATCGGACTTCAACCCTAGTGTGGGCGGACACAACAACATCAGTTGGGGAGTCTGGAATGCCTCACCCAGTAATCCAATTTATGTCTATGAAGATCCAAACCATCCCTCGCTTCTGGCCAAAAAAGAAGAGACTGTCTATTGGCTGACAGCCGAAGCAGCCAATACGGCAAACCTAACCGGCACCGCAAGCTTTGCAGCAACACCAGACTTTCTGGGCACCGGCTCCGATGGTGCGGTTACAGGGGTAACGGGTTCTTTTGATATTAATTTCGACTCCGGGGAAATCACCAACGGATCACTGAATGTCATGACCGTTAATCAAGACTGGACGGTACAGATGGATGGCTCCTATGAAAACGCCCAGGCCTATATGAATGTCATCGACGGTCAGATCAGTGGCTCGATCAATTGCTCAAACTGTGTCACGGGAAGGGTGAATGGTATTTTCGTCGCGCCGGGGGATGCCTTTGCCGGTGGCTTTGACTTACAAAAATTTGACGACGCCAATACTCATGTGGAAGGCCTTCTGCTGATGGAGAAGCAATAATCCAAATCGCAAAGAACTCAGTGAGGGGGAATCACACAAATGCAATTTCTTGATGGCTTCTCAGAAAAACTCAACGCATTGGGCTCCAGCGTGACCCAAGCCAGCCAACACCTTTTCAATACGATAAAAATGGTGTGCGAAACCGTCGATATCGATGAGACCGATGATCTTTTTAGAGAATACAAAGGCGACTACCTGTATTTCGTTGAGAGCGG
>JBNKFQ010000168.1:0-3719 GCA_050289385.1 Porticoccaceae bacterium
CGTATGCGCTCGGCCCTAAGACTGCGACAGGCAACGGAAGAATTGGAAGTCGCCAACCTGGAATTGAAACGGCTCGCCACCACAGACCCTTTGACTCACCTATACAATCGCAGGCATTTTTTTGCTTTGTCCTATGCTGAGTTCAGTAAATCCATACGCCACATACGCCCCCTGTCTTTCATTATGCTCGATGTGGATGAGTTCAAATCCATCAATGATACCTTCGGTCACGCCGCAGGTGATAAGGCGCTTGCCACACTGGCGGAATGCTGCCAAGAGGCGGTTAGGGAGTCTGATATTATTGGCCGCATTGGCGGGGAAGAGTTTGCGATTTGCTGCCCTGATTCGGATTTACAAGGCGCTCACGCCATAGCCGAGCGGATTCGTTTACAGTGCGAGCGGGAAACCATTGTATTCCATGAACACAAATTTCAATTTACCGTCAGTTTGGGGATCACGTCGCGCAATCCCGATGACAAGGAATTCGATTTGGTCTTTCAGCGTGCAGATCGTTTACTTTATGAAGCGAAACGCAGTGGACGCAATCGCGCAATTGCCTGCTAACTAGGGGCGAAAATCCAACATTCTCTGCAAAGGAATCATGGCTTTTTCTGCAAGTACCGGGTCCACTAAAACTTCCTTATCCCCGCCTTCAAATACCTTCGCCAAACGCTCCAATGAGCTCATCGCCATCCAAGGACAATTCGCGCACGAACGACACGTTGCTCCAGCCCCTGCGGTAGGCGCAATGTAAAACTGCTTGTCCGGGCAGGTTTGCTGCATTTTATAAAAGATGCCTTGATCGGTTGCCACAATAAAGGTATCGCTCGACATTGTTTTTGCAGCATGAATCAGCTGTGACGTAGAACCGACCACATCCGCCAAAGCCACAACGGCTTCCGGTGATTCCGGGTGAACTAAGACGACAGCATTCGGGTGCGTAGCTTTTAATCGCTCAAGACCAAGTGCTTTGAACTCCTCATGAACAATACAGGAACCGTCCCAAAGCACCATATCCGCACCAGTAGTCTTTTGCACATAGCTGCCAAGGTATTTATCTGGCGCCCACAAAATTTTATCTCCCCGGCGATCCAAATAGTCCACCACCTTGACAGCGATGCTGGATGTCACCACCCAATCCGCCCTCGCTTTCACTGCCGCGGACGTATTGGCATAAACCACCACTGTCCGATCGCTATGAGCATCGCAAAAAGCGTTGAATTCGTCCGCTTCGCAGCCGATATCGAGTGAGCACGTCGCCTCTAGCGTCGGCATCAACACCCGTTTTTCGGGACTGAGTATTTTGGCTGTCTCACCCATAAATTTGACGCCCGCCACCACCAGCGTCTGTGCAGCGTGCTGCTTACCGAAGCGCGCCATTTCCAGCGAATCGGCCACACAACCGCCGGTTTCTTCTGCCAGGGCTTGTACCAGTGGGTCAGCGTAATAATGAGCGACCAGAACCGCGTTGTGCTGTTTAAGCAGCTGGCGAACCCTTTGCTTTTGCTGTTCTTGTTCAGTCGGATTGAATTCTTTTTGCAGGGGAATACGATCTAGAAATTGTTTTACGCGCAGGGCGTGTTGATCAAACTGTGAAGGGGGGGCTACCGAGGCGTGTTTTATTTCACTCATGACGTATATCTCAAGAAACCGCAACGTAATTGCCATTCTGCGCAGTAGCCGTCAATAAGGCAATAGTAACGGAGGTCCGTTGATAAAAAAGGGGAGTCAAAGACTCCCCTTTTTTGTTGGTGGGTCGTACTGGATTCGAACCAGTGACCAATTGGTTAAAAGCCAACTGCTCTACCAGCTGAGCTAACGACCCCGAACCGGGTTGATCAGAACACTGATCTGTATGATTTCCCTCATACGGCGGGTTGAAATGGTGGGTCGTACTGGATTCGAACCAGTGACCAATTGGTTAAAAGCCAACTGCTCTACCAGCTGAGCTAACGACCCCAAAGAGGCGCATATCTTAATGATTTGGCGACAAAAAACAAGCCTTTTTTCTTTTTTATTACAGCGGTTTGCCCCCGTTACTCAGACTGCACTGTGCGCAGATTGAAATATCTCAAGAGCGGTAGCGTGTGGGGTCGGCAATGCCTGCCTCAACAAAACCCTGGCGCCGTAAACGACAGGAATCGCACAAGCCGCACGCCTCTCCAGAGAGGTTAGCTTGGTAACACGAAACGGTTTTAGCGTAATCCACACCCAACTCCAGGCCGCGCTTTATGATCTCGGCTTTGCTCAGATGAATCAGCGGCGTTACTATATCTAGCCGTCGCCCCTCAACACCAATCTGAGTCGCCAAATTCGCCATTTTCTGGAAGGCAGTAATATACTCAGGTCGACAATCGGGATAGCCGGAATAATCCACAGCATTGACCCCGATATAAATTGCTTCAGCCCCCAATACTTCCGCCCAGCCCAAAGCAATTGACAGAAATACGGTATTGCGCGCTGGGACATAAGTAACCGGAATTCCTTCGGTTTGTTGTTCCGGTACATCAATGGATTCGTCGGTCAGCGCCGAACCGCCAATCGTACCCAAGTCCAATGACACGACCTTGTGCTGCTTGGCGCCGCCTTCGAGCGCGCACCGTTCCGCCGCGACTAACTCTGCGCGATGGCGCTGACCATAATCAAAACTGAGAGTGTAACAATCAAACCCTTGATTGCGTGCAATAGCCAAAACGGTGGTGGAATCCAGACCACCAGAGACCAATACTACCGCTTTTTTTTGTTCAGTCATGGGTTAAACTCCCGCTACATCACCCCATAATAATTTATGCAATTGCATTTGAAAGCGCACAGGCAAACGGTCTTGAACGATCCAGTCAGCCAAATCCCGGGCCGCCAATACGCCATAACTCGCCGAAAACAATACCTCGTCGACCAGACCTGCAAGCTGATATTCGTCCACCTTAAACTTGGCCCAATCGTAATCGCGACGGTCACAGATTACGAATTTGAGCTGATCCTTGGCTCGCAGAAAATGAATGTTATCGTAACGGTTCTTATCAACTTCACCCGAGCCAGGCGTTTTTAAATCCATCACGATACTGACCCGCTTATCAACGCCTTCGATCGGCATGGCGCCACTGGTTTCGAGAGAAACACTCAATCCCATGTCGGCCAATTCGGACAACAGAGTCAATGCCGCTGGCTGTGCCAGGGGCTCTCCTCCGGTTACACAGGCATGATTCACACCATAACCTTTCACTTTAGTGATAACGTCTGCGATAGAGCATTTTTCACCACCAAAAAAGGCGTATTCAGAATCACAATAACCACAGCGTAGAGGACAGCCCGTGAGACGCACAAAAACCGTCGGTATACCTGCGGTTTTTGCCTCTCCCTGGAGCGACAGAAAAATTTCTGTGATTCTCAAATCCGACATAATTCACTGACGACCCAATTAACTGGCACACCACTATGACAATAAAAAACCGGGCTGGGCCCGGTTTTTATTTATACAATTTTTAACCGAAGAAGCTTACTCGACTTCTGCAGCCTCTTCTACGGCACCTTGAATCGGACGATCCAATAGCTCGACATAAGCCATAGGAGCATTGTCACCGGCTCGATATCCGCATTTTAAAATGCGCAAATAGCCGCCGGGACGAGTATCGAAACGAGGCCCCAATTCACCGAAGAGCTTGCCCACTGCTTTTTTGCTGCGCAGGCGGTCAAACGCCAACCGACGATTCGCCACACTG
>JBNKFQ010000169.1:0-8701 GCA_050289385.1 Porticoccaceae bacterium
GATACTTGCCGGGTAATTGATATACAAAACGTACAGTTGGAAAGTTAATTTTCTGGAGCTGTGTATGGAACAGTATGACTATGATTTGTTTGTAATTGGGGCAGGTTCCGGCGGTGTGCGCGCCGCACGTATGTCCGCACAGTATGGTGCAAAAGTGGCCGTTGCAGAGCAACAGTATCTTGGGGGCACCTGTGTTAACGTCGGTTGTGTGCCCAAAAAACTGCTTGTTTATGCGTCGGCATTTGCTAAAGAATTTGTCACAGCCGAAAGCTTTGGTTGGGGTGTTTCGGGATCGCCAAGCCATAACTGGCAGCAATTGATTAACAATAAAAATACAGAAATCAGCCGTTTGAACAGCGTGTATCGAAAGTTACTGGATAACTCTGGTGTCGATTTGTACGAACACCGCGCCACTATAGCCGGTCCGCACCAGGTTGAAGTTGCCGACAAGATATTTAGCGCAAGGTACATATTGATTGCCACGGGTGGTTGGCCGTTTGTGCCGGATATTCCTGGCAAGGAACTGGCGATGACTTCAAATGAAGCGTTCTTCCTGGATCAACTGCCAGAAAAAATCGTGGTTGTTGGTGGTGGTTACATTGCACTGGAATTCGCGGGTATTTTTAATGGTTTGGGCGTAGAAACACATCTTGTCTATCGAGGCGCGACACTGTTACGTCATTTTGATAGTGACTTGTCGTTGGCACTTGCCAACGAAATACAAAAACGGGGCATACAGCTCCACCTGAATACCGATATTGATTTTTTGAGGCAAGATGAATCCGGAGAGATAATCGCGTCATTGAGTAATGGCAAAAAACTGGCGGTTGGCGAGGTTATGTACGCAACTGGACGCAAGCCAAACAGTGCCGGGCTAGGGCTGGAGAATACCGGGGTGAAGTTAAATGGAAATGGCGCGATAGTGGTGGGGGAGAATTTTCAAACCTCTGAACCATCCATCTACGCCATCGGTGATGTGATAGATCGAGTGGCGTTAACTCCAGTGGCGATTGCAGAAGGCATGTCGTTGTCAGCGGCTTTGTTTGATGGCAGAACAGTACCGTTGGATTATAGCAATATACCAACGGCTGTATTTAGCCAGCCAAATCTTGCGACGGTCGGTTTAACAGAACATCAGGCTCGTGAAAAATATGACGAAATTCAGATTTATAAAAGTGAATTTCGACCAATGAAACAGACGCTGGGTGGTACAGACGAAAAAGTACTTATGAAATTGGTGGTAGATAGCGCTTCGGATAGGGTGGTGGGTTGTCATATGATGGGAGATCATGCCGGTGAGATCATTCAAGGCCTGGCGGTTGCTATGCAGGCAGGGGCTACCAAAGCAAATTTTGATGCAACAGTAGGGATACATCCTACCGCGGCTGAAGAGTTTGTAACGATGAGAAATGCTGCTTCCTGATTCGGGAATTTAGAGTTATAAAAAGGTGTTGAACCCATGGACAAAGTTGAAAATTTTGCGAACTACACGGTTCCGGTTGTTTTGTGATACCAGGCTCGTGGGATCCAGGTAGCGCAATTATGCTGGCACCTCTCGGGTTTCCTGCATTGACTATAAATAGCGCAGCCTTTCTTTGAAAAACGCTGAACCATTTTCGAGTCCGGATTCGCTGTTTGTCAAATAGCGCGAAATATAAGGCATTGGTTTAAGGGGCAAATTCAAGGAGCAATACATGCCGTTACGATACATACCTGCCCTGGTCATTATTATTGGATTGACAGTTGCAACCGTTTACTTTTACAACGAGGAATCTTCTTATATTTCGGGAATGGAAATCACGTCGGGTCGGGTGGTTGCTCTTGGCGGCAAAAGCAAGTCCACAATAACATTTATTGGTAGCAAGTCATCTGCCAACACGCAGGCGCTTGTGGATTTTACGGTAGATGGATCCACATATCGATCCGAGGGCAGGGCGATGGGCCTGCCAGGATGGGAGGTAGGACAGACGGTAGACGTATATTTTTCAGAACAGGACCCTGAAAAATCGCGAATCAAACGATGGGATGAACTCTACTTTTTTACCGCGATATGCTCATTTTTTCTGGGCTTTTGCCTGCTATTTGCAACGGTGAATTTTATTGTTTACAAGGTCAGGGGACGTCCGCTCTCATAGCCATCCAATGGATACCACAGATATGCCAGTGCCATCAGAATACCAACGCGCAACCGAAAAGTTCTACAATTATCTGGTCGATGCACGAGACACAGCCGGGCTCTGGAGCACTCACGTGACGTACACCATGACTCAGGGGGTTTTTCAGGTATTTCGCCGACATCTTTCAACAGAGGACGCTATCGCTTTTGCAAATGTGTTGCCAATTTGCCTGAGAGCCCTGTTTGTCAGCGACTGGAATACAGAAGAACCGATAAAACCTTTTGATGACCTGGAAACCATGACAAAAGAAGTAAAATCGCTGCGTTCGAAACATAATTTTTCTACAGAAACCGCTATACAAGATGTGGCTACCGCATTGCGGCGGCACGTAGATGAAGAGGCCTTTGATAACGTGCTTGCCAAACTTCCAGATGGCGCCATCGATTTCTGGAAACCGCGGGAGGGAGACAAAATTTAACAATTTCCAGTCCGAATCAATTAAAACGGAAAAAACTAATATTTGATCTTTTCATCAATCTCTTTCAATTTTCGATTTACGTCGTCCTGAAGCTTGTCTTCGACCGAACGGGCTTTTTCCATTTCTCTGCCAAAAAACGGATCTGACCCCGATACGTCCTCATCACTGTCTATAAGCCCTGCGCGCTCCGTCGTTGACTGAGCAGTGGTCTTGGGAGTAGCGGCATGATCCAGGTAAGTGTCCAACAGGAACCAGATCAATGCTACAGTTATTATCAAATATATCAGCCTCATAACCGGCCTCCACTATTATCGTGTTGTGACATAAGTATAGACACAGACGCATTGTTACAGGAACGGATTGATCTTGTCGGCAAAAAGTATCATATTGCATCATCTTTTCACCGATTTCCCTGTACTGAGGACCATAACCGATGAACATGTTGCGTGGAATTTGTCTTGCCGCCACCCTGGTTACTTTACCCGTTTTTGCTGCTCTGGAGAAAGGCAGTAAAGCCCCTGATTTTGACGTGGAAGCGTCTCTGGCGGGTGAGCCCTTTCACTTCAGTCTGGCCGAAGCTCTGGAGAGTGGTCCGGTTGTGCTGTATTTCTATCCCGCAGCGTTTACCCCCGGTTGTACTATAGAAGCTCATAAATTTGCCGAAGCGACAGAAGCCTTTGCTGAATATGGGGCTACCGTAATTGGCGTTTCCTCAGACGACCTGGAGAAGCTGCACAAGTTTTCCGTGTCTGAGTGCCGCAACAAGTTTGCCGTTGCGGCGGATCCCGAACAGCGCGTTATCAAGGCTTATGATGCTGTACTTGATCGCATGCCGCAGTACGCTGACCGCATCTCTTATGTGATTTCGCCAGAAGGGGAGATAATCCACACCCATGTTGCCATGGAGCCAAATGGCCACATCACAGAAAGCCTCGCTGCGGTCAAGTCATGGGCAGACAAGCAAAATACGCAATAAAGCTTTGGTATATGCTTTCAAAATCACAGGGCAGAAGCGACTCTGCCCCCGCGTTTATGATTCACGATCCTGATTTTTGCCGAAATCGTAGCCATAGTAACTCGCTATTGCCAAACCGCTGGCTACGCCGGTAAAGGCGTCGTGTTCAACCACCTTGCCGGGAAAGTGCTTGTTTAATATTCGAGTGACCGCTGGTATTAACGACGATCCCCCTGTGCGCAACACCAGATCAATTTCCGAGGCTTGTATGGATGCCTTGTCGAGTATGGTCTGTACCGCTTGTTCGAACATACTTAACTGATCGGCAATCATGTTCTCAAACTCGGGTCGCGTCAGTGTAATCTTTACATCGACTTCAGGTATATCGAGTACGGCTTTTTCCTCCGTCGACAAGCGTGCCTTGAAATCCTTGATGGCCTGAAATATCAGATAACTGAAATTGTGTTGTATCAGGTCACGCAGGCGGCAAAACTTTTTCGCAGCGCGACCTCCCTTTGCAACACAGTCCATAATCGGCGCTGTATATTTATTTTGATTGAGCATATAACTCACTGCCCAGTTAACCAGCAGCTCTTCATAATCAGAAAAAGGGAAGGGGGTATCTATGTAGCCTTCCATACCCAGGCGTTGCCATCGTTCGCCTTTGCCCAGCAACGGGAAAAGTAATTCCCGGAACAGTCGTTGATCAATATGGTCGCCCCCCAAGCCGATGCCGTAAGTGGCAATAACTTCAAATCCCGAATCATTTCGTTTCAGGATACAAAAGTCCAGAGTGCCGCCGCCGAAGTCAACCGTTAATACAAACTTGCTGTCAGTGTCAGGGTTGACGACGAGATAACTCAAGGTCGCTGCAACAGGTTCAGGACAAAATGTTTGTGTTGTAATACCGGCATAATTGTAAGCTTCGGCAAGCCGTTGCAGAGCCAGTCTGTTGTGGTGCTCACCGCGACCTTCAAAATTTACAGGGTGCCCGATACAGGCATAGTCAGCAGGGGCAGGGCGATCATCATGGAAGTCAGCAAGACGAAGCTGAGTGGCTTTTCTGATTCTCAGCAGCAGGGGGGTTAACAGGGCGACCAGACGAAAGGGTTTGTCAAATACCATTAAACGGTAAACTGTTCCGTCGCCAAGCAGTCTTTTAGTGCCACGAAAAAGTCTCCCTTGCTGACTCTTGTCGTGCATTGCCTGACTGTATACTTTTCCGGAAGCCAGCAAAGGTTCTGTTGGATCACTTGTGCCGGTAAATATGTTGGTTTCTCCTAAAAGTTCTGCACTTAATTCGACCTTTCTGCCCATATTACTTTTTATATATTCATCGATGGCTGCCTGTCCGGTAATGGTTTGCAGGTTTTTATCAATATAGGTGGCTGAAGGCATAATGGCGTTGTGCTCCTCAAGCTGTACCATCATGATTTTGCTGCCATCAAATATCGCGGCGGCACTGTTGGTGGTGCCGAAATCAATTCCAACCCCGACAGATGTTGCTCCCGTTAAATCCTGGTTTGATTTCGAAAATGAAAAATCAAATCTTGACATTTATAAACCTCTTCAGTACCATGAAAATCGTGTTGTGAAAATTTAATACAAATTCAACATACAAGTCTTATTTACCAGTCTTACTTACAAGTCCTCGTACAGATTTTTTAGCGCCAGTTCCCCTGAATAAAATTTTGCTTTATAGCATGTTTCAAAAAATTCAGCTAGCAATCGTTGTTTGGCTTGAATGAAAAACTCTTGTTGCCTCCAATCTTTCAACCAGGTCAAAGCAATGTGTACGCGATTATCCGGAGGCGCAAACGAAACAGGTAGAGAAGGGTGGAGGGCGGCAGTCTGTGGAGGCGGGTGCACATAGCAAATAATGAATTATTCATTCCGAAGCTGCGTCCGTTTGGGGGCCTGCGATTTGGGTAAGGTGTTTTGCTGAATCTTTTCGGATCAGATGTCCGATAACTGAAAAAGGGTTGCAAGCATGGGGAAGTGTAAGCCCGAACTTATAAAAGACATTAAATTTTGTCTTTAAGTAATTGAATTAATGTCATTTAGTTGATCATTTTGGTTTATGTTAAATGAGCTCCCGAATCTGGACCGATTCGGGCTTTAGGGCCTGGATCAGAGATAACTGTCCGGGCCCCATTGTGATACGGTCAAAAAACCAAAGTGGCTGCCCATGAACCGCCATGTTCAACAGAACAGCGGACTTCGCGCCACATTCCAGATACTTGCGGGTCGTCGCAGTTAACCTTGATCTCTTCACCTTGCCAGGAGCCAGTCAACTGACCTTCGTAGCGATCGTTGAGATAGCCTTCGGCAACCGTTTGATCATTAATTTTAACCACCAGCATGCGCGCCTGGGCCACGCCAATGCCATAACCCTTGGCTGCGTCGTTTAATTCGCCGGAAATCAGTACAGAGCTTCCATCGCCAGTCTTATAGTACTGTGAAGCGAGAGTATCAACGCCAATACTTGGCGAGCACGCAGCCAGACAGCCAGTGATAGCAATTAGTCCCAAATATTTCATCCGATAAATCTCCTTTTATGATTGTGTGCGAATCTGAGTGCAAGTTTAACGGTAAAAGTTGTCTATGCGTATAACTTTTGCGAGGCCGGTTGTACTGGGATTGAAACAGAAATGAAAGTGTTTTTTCGCAATCGGCTTGTTTTGTGGAATAAATGATTGCGCATAATGTATATTATGTTAAATAATGTGTAATTCAAACATTTATGTGTATGGATTCAGTCCGGTCACCGCCCTCACCCGCAAAACGGTATACACTGGCTACGACCTGGGTGAGGAATTTTACCGGCGGGATTTAGCGTAAGCATGTGTGTCTCTGTCCGGTTGGGCTGAGTAGTTCGGGTCTTGTTTTCTTTGCGCCAGAGTCAATAGAGTCGCGGGGCCGCCCTCTCCAGGCAACACAAAGCGGTGATTCCAGTTTCTCACTCCTTGTGACTTTTTTCCCAGGGAATTGCTTTAGGCTGATGCGGTTTGGAGACGCCTTTTTTATGTTCGTAGGTTTTCCAGGCAAGATCGATCAGGTAGACATGAATGGCTTCCACGTCTTCCACAGACAGAAGATCACTGAAATTACCCATACCCTTTTCCTGGCGGGTGCCTTTCAGCAGAATATCGGAAAACTCGGCGTGCGCCGTTTCACCCATTCGTCTCAAGTCCGGAATACCACCGCCGCTGGTATCGTTATTGGCATGGCATTTACTGCAGTTCCGTAAAAACAGTTCGGCACCATGTGCTATTTGTGCCTTATCGCCACGTCGCATTAACGGTGGCATGGGAAACCCAATAGCGTCCCGAGTGACCTCGGCCCGAAGAGGCACTTTGCCGCCACCAAGCCGGAAGGAAACAATTCGGCCTTTATTGCCGTATTTGTAAGCGGCACTTCCCGGCAGGTGGCTTTGGCCTACCGCGCCACCGATACCAGCCATGATGGCAACGTATTGCACACCATTTACTTCATAGGTCATCGGCGCCGCCATCATGCTGGTGCCAACTTGAATTTGTTTGAGTATTTTTCCGGTTACGGCATCCACTGCAACGAGGTCGCCGGTTGCACGCCCCTGGAAAACAAGGCCACCACCCGTGGTCATAACGCCCCCGCCATTCCACAGGGCAAATATATGGCCGGCCCATTGACCCGAGGTTTCCACTTCCCATACCGTTTTCTGGTTTATTGGGTCCCAGGCCCTTAAAAAACTTCGAATAACGCTATCGGGCTGTCCTTTGCCGAGTTCGTCCAGCGGAGGGAGCCCCTTGGCAGCTTCGCTATCAAACCCCCACTCCCCCGGGCTGGGGAAGACATAGTTTGACGCTGTATTCAGGCCCCCTTTCTGATATTCAAAGGGCTTATCCGGCATGGCCCAGATAGAGCCGGATTCAAACGCCGGAATGTAAACCAGACCGGTATCGGGGTTGAACGCCATGGGCTGCCAGTTGTGGCCACCGACCGGGCTGGGGAAAACCAGTTTCGGCTCGTTAAAGTATACCCCCTGCCCGGTTTCAACCGGCCTGCCGGTTTCCAGGTCGACATGGCTGGCCCAGTTGACAGGTACAAATGGTTTGGCCGATAGGAGTTCGCCCGTCACTCGGTCCAGCACATAAAAAAAGCCATTCTTCGGGGCCTGCATAATGACTTTGCGTTTTTGGCCGCTGATTTCCAGGTCGGCCAGAATCATTTTTTGGGTGGCGGTAAAATCCCAGTTGTCGGCCGGTGTTGTTTGATAATGCCAAACCAAACGTCCGGTTTCGGGATTGAGCGCCAGGATCGAGGCCAGAAAAAGGTTATCGCCGCCTGCGGGGCTGCGCAGTTTCCTCGGATAGGGAGCTGCATTCCCGGTACCGACATAGAGCAGATTCAGTTCGGGGTCATAGGTCATCCCGTCCCAGACCGTCCCGCCAAGCCCAACTTGCCACAGGCTTTTTGGGTCCCAGGTTTTTGCGGCCCATTCCAGTTCGGGATGCTCAAAACCCAGATCGGGATTGCCGGGCACGGTAAAAAAGCGCCACACCTGTTTACCGTTTTGTGTGTAATAAGCGGTCACATAACCACGTGCATCCAGTTCGGCACCGCTGTTGCCTATTACGACTACATCGCCGGCTATGTAGGGTGCGCCGGTAATGGTATAGCCACGCTCACGGTCGATAAACGTATCCGCTTTCCAGGCGACGGCCCCGGTTTTGGCATCCAGCGCGTAGAGATAGCCATCCAGTGATCCGACAAAAACCCGCCCTTTCCAAACGGCGAGGCCACGGTTGACGATGCCACAACAAACCTTGCGGAGAATATCGGGGTCGAGATCCGGCTCAAATTTCCACAGTTCCTTCCCATTCGCTGCATTTACGGCGTACACGGCTCCTTTGGGTCCACTGCTGTACATACGGCCGTCCACCATAACCGGAGTGGCTTCAAAACCGTGGGTAGTATCAATCTCATAAGACCAGGCAAAGCCCAAACCTTGAACATTGTCGCTATTGATGCGGTTGAGAGGGGAATAATAGCTCTGCCGGTAGTCATGCCCGCTGGTAAGCCATTGTCCGGGCTCTTTGTGTTGCTGTAACAGCCTTTCTGTAGTAACCCATCCTGCTGCTTCCCCGGCTGCGTTTTCCGTCGTGGTAT
>JBNKFQ010000170.1:0-3251 GCA_050289385.1 Porticoccaceae bacterium
GAAGGTGTGGTGCTTCTGCCAGACCTGTAGCGCCGACATATCCGATCACCTGCCCCTGCTTGACTTTTTTACCCCGGCTGACGGCTCGTTTGGACATGTGCAGGTATTTGGTCACGATGCCATTGCCATGTTGAATAAATACGTACTTGCCGTTGTATTTATTTCGGGTTGAGGCGATAACAGTGCCATCGCCAGCAGCGCGAATCGGAGTGCCCTTGCGTGCGCGGTAGTCAATGCCCCGGTGAGCTTTCCAGCGTTTGAGAATGGGGTGGAAGCGCTTGGGCTTGAAACTGGAGCTTACATACATGAACTCCAGAGGGGCGCGCAGAAATGCCTTGCGCATACTGAGACCTTCAGGGGTGTAATAGTTGGCATCGCCGGGCTCGTCTTCATAGCGCACAGCGCGATAAGACTTGCCCTGGTTGGTAAATTCAGCTGCCAGTATCTTGCCGGTACCGATATTTTCACCGTCCAGAAATTTCTCTTCATATACCACGGAAAAACTGTCGCCTTTGCGAATATCCAGTGCAAAATCAATGTCCCAGCCAAAAATATTGGCCAGTTCCATAATGAGGTTTTGTGGCATTTTGACTCGGTCGGCTGCGACAAACAGGGAGTCGTTGATGACGGCTTCCTTGTAAGTGGGTACTAGCTGCGGCTCAAGCACAACATGCCTGGAGGTATATCCCTTGTCAGCATGTTCAAACTCCCAGGATTCCAGCCGCGATTTACGGTAGAGCATCTTTTTCAGCGCGCCAGCGCTATCCAGTCCAAACGAGAGAGATTCACCAGGCATTACTTTTTTCAGTTGTTTGTGTCAGCGTTTGAGCTGACGAATTTATGTACATCCCGAGCACCCAGGCTGGCGCGGCTAAACAGAGTGCTTAAGCTGTCTCCGGATTTTACGGTAATGTCTTGCCAGTTGAGGTTGCTATCTGGTGTATCGGTCGTCGCTGGTTCAGGACTTGCCTGACTGTGCGCGACATTGTTTGCCATGGACTTCGTGGCTGGAAGTTGGTCCTCTTGCAGCGTGAATTCTGTTTCGGCTATGGCTTGAATTTGGGTAATGTCAGTAGTATAGCGTTTGGCCTCTGCGTCCTTTGAGGGCAGCGCTGCCATGGTGATGATCAGAGCCAGTGCGACCCCTGCTGCTGCCAGCAGGTGAGTTCGGGGCAACTGGTGGATAAACAGATCCTGCCAGAAACCATGGCCACTTGCAGTCGACGATCTGCGTGGAGTGGCGTGTGCCTTTTTTTGTCGGGTTATCCTCAGCATAGGCCGTTTATAACAGAAAGCGATTTATGGATAAAGAAGTAGAGCAGTTTCTTACTGTAGTTTCTATCTTGTTACACGTGAGTGGAATATCGGGCAGGTAGCGGTCTGCGGAGTCTGTTGAGCTGGTGGAGATATTCAGGCCGTTATCATGAGCTGGTCTTTTTGGTCTTGAGTTATGCAAAGAATGCCCGGCGGGGCTTGTATTTGGCGCTCGGTTCGGTATGGTTTGCGCCTCTCAAAAAACCGTGCGCAAAGGCATACAGGTAAACAGGAATGACGACAAACGGCGATAATTTGATAGCGGATCTGCAAGCCAGGGGGCTGATTGCCCAGATGACCGCAGAACCGGAGTTGTTGAAGCACCTTGGTAGCGGTCGTCGTTCCATATATTGTGGCTTCGACCCCACGGCTGAGAGCCTGCATATTGGTAATCTGGTGCCCTTGCTGACATTGCGCCGGTTTCAGCTCGCCGGGCACCGGCCTATTGCTCTCGTGGGAGGCGCAACCGGGTTGATTGGCGACCCCAGTGGCAAGTCTGAAGAGCGCAATCTCAGTACCGTCGATGATGTGGCGGAGCGCGCCAAAAACATAAAAGATCAGGTAAGCCGGTTTTTGGATTTTAATGCAGCAGAGAGTTCTGCAGAGGTAGTTAATAATCTCGACTGGACGGGCAATATGGATATGCTCAGTTTCCTGCGCGATGTAGGGAAGCACTTTTCAGTAAATGCGATGATTCAGAAGGAGTCGGTCAAGCAGCGCCTTGATCGTGAAGGTGCCGGCATCTCCTACACTGAATTCAGTTATATGATTCTTCAGTCCTACGACTTTGCCGAGCTAAACAAGCGCTACAATTGCACCTTGCAACTGGGCGGTTCCGACCAGTGGGGCAACATTACCGGTGGTGTTGATTTGACCCGGCGTCTTAATGCATCGCAGGTATTTGGCATAACGGTACCGTTGGTGACAAAAGCCGATGGAACCAAGTTTGGTAAAACCGAGAGTGGTACTGTTTGGCTGGATTCGAACAAAACGTCGCCATATGCGTTCTATCAGTTCTGGGTTAATACAGCGGACGCAGATGTCTACAAGTTCTTGCGCTACTTTACTTTTTTGCCAACTGCCGAAATAGGCGCAATCGAGCGGGCAGATTCGGAGACACAGGGGCGCAAGTCTGCGCAGGGAATATTGGCAACAGAGATGACTCGCCTTGTGCATGGCGAAGACGGATTGCAGGGCGCCAAACGTATTGCCGAGGCACTGTTTTCCGGGGGCGAAGATGTTCTCACCGAAACAGATTTTGAGCAGTTGAAGCTGGATGGGCTGCCTTCCAGTGACCTTTCGTCAACTCGGCTTTCTGATATGCCTTTGACATCTCTGTTTGCCGAATGCGGAATGGCAAAGGCGGGCCGCGAGGTGAAAGACGCGCTGGGTCGCAAGGCTGTATTTGTCAATGGAGAGGCAAAGGGGCAGGAGGATAATATGAGGGCTGCCGATTGCTTTGCTGTTGAAAAAGCACGTTTTGGCAGGTTTTTTCTGGTGCGGATGGGCAAGAAAAAACATCATCTGTTTGAGTTGGTCTGAGCCCTGTATTGCTGTGGCGTTCAGTCGCAGCTTTCGGCTTGTAAATTGCTGCTTTTTTATCCAAATGTCAGGTTCTGTAAAAATACTTGTCACAATGTCTTGACGGCATTGGTTTGGCGTGTAGAATGCGCGCCTCTCCCGGGTCTGGATTGTGGGTTTGGACGGGTCGGGGAGGGGTCAAAAGCGTTGGTTTGCGAACACCGGGAAAATTTTTGGGTGGTGGCAGCTGAAAGCGGTTGACAGAGTGTTGTGGGGCTGTAGAATACGCCTCCCTCACCGGCGGGCCCGGTGAACGTTCTTTAACAAATGATCAGGCAATACGTGTGGGTACTTGTGGGGTAATCGTCGAAAGAGATTATCGAATCAAGTAACTCATCGATTCATTTATGAATTAG
>JBNKFQ010000171.1:0-7647 GCA_050289385.1 Porticoccaceae bacterium
GAACAGCATAATGCCATCGCCGATAAATTTATCGATCGTTGCGCCAAAGCGGATCGCAATGGAAGACATTTCCGTCAGGTAATTATTGAGCAGTGCAGTCAGCGCTTCGGTTTCCATTTCCTCGGCCAGAGCGCCAAAACCGCGAATATCCGAGAAAAATATGGTCAGTTTTTTGCGTTGGGTTTCGAGCCTGACTTCCTTGCCGGATAAAATATCCTTGCGCAGCGCGGGTGATAAGTATTTGGACAGTTTGTAAGCCCTGAGTTTAACTTCCAGCAACTGTTTTTCTGTATTCTGCAGTTTTTTCCGCAGTTGCCGTTCACTGTACCAGGAATATGAACCGGAAACACACAAATAAATAACCAATGCCACCAGGCTGGCAGCACCCGACTCCAAATCCATTGCCATACGAAAATCAACAGGGTGGTAGCTCGCCAGCACCACGGTTCCGGCCGTGAGCGCCAGGCCGTGTTTCAGAGCCTGAAAGGCGCCACCGGTAACAATGGCGTTGTACAGCACAATAACCATAAACAGAACAGAAGGCAGTGGTGAAAACCCCATGTAGGCAATAAATGCCCCGGCCAGAGCGGCGTCGAGATACCCAAACAGTTCCGCGACACGGGTTCGCAGGGTATGGTTTACCGATCGTACGATAAAATGTGCCAACAATACGTAAAGCAATACGCTGGCGCCAACTACACTGATTGCCGATGTTGGCAAGGGCGCATCGAAGCGGGTTACCAGTGTGGCAACTGCTGCCAGGCCAACCAGCACACGAAAGATATCCTGATTCTGTCGCAGAACGATATTTTCGGGTTTGTCTTCTGCAGCGATTATCGGTTTTTCGGCTTTCATATCGACAGTTTACATGTTCTGCGCGGTGAAATGTCCGCTGCGTCTGGTTATTATAGATTCTACAGGTAGCAATTTTCTTACGAAGGCCAACAGATGTCCATGATAGCACTGAACGCACTGCATAATCGGGTATCCAGCCCGGGGTTGCAAGCACCCGCGCCCTCGGGTGACGTATTATTAAACATTCAGAAGGCTGCGCTGCGTGCCGCCGATCACAAAATGTTGCGGCCCTGGCGATTTTTGATGATCCAGGGTGAGAGGTTGACGGAGTTGGGCGAGTTGTTCGTAAAGGCCAAAGAGTGTGCCGGACAGTCTCTGGATGAACCGGCGCGCGGCATTATTGCCAGCAAGCCAAAGCGGGCGCCCATGATTCTGGTGGCGGTTGCAGCGTGCCGGCAAAACCCCAAAGTACCGGAGGTGGAGCAGCTGTTGTCGACCGGCTGCGCTGTGCAGAACATGTTGAATGCGGCCTATGCTCAGGGCGTTGGGGCCATGTGGCGCACTGGCGAGTTTGCATACAGCCCGGTAGTGCACGAAGGCCTGGGTTTGAGATGGAATGAGAAAATTGTTGGCTTTCTATACTTGGGTACACCCAAAAATGCGTTCAAACCTGCACCGGAATTACCGGTAGAACAATTTTTTTCGGTGTGGCCCGGGTCTGCTGATAATCTGTGAAGCGCACCAATGTTGCGGGTTAACGGTCAATCTGCCTGAATTGCGAGTTTCTTACTCTATATGAAGATGTTTTTGCCAATATGAAAATACTTTTGCTGTTTATCGGAACCCGTGGTGACATCGAGCCTTTTTTGTCGATTGCTGAAATTTGAAAAGAAAAAGGTCACGAGGTGGTTGGTGTTTTTCCTGAGCAATTCAGACACCTCACAACGTTTCTGAATGTTCTGGCTCGACGCAATATCCGGCCATTATTTATGTGTCGGCAGGCGAGCTGGTTGAGCTGAATAAATACGACACAAAACAGTTTCACTTTGTTTCAGGTATTCCATACGACTGGATACTTCCAAAAGTGTACGGGGTAATACATCACGGCGGCTCGGGTACTACCCATATGGTGCTGCGCAACGGGTGTGTGTCATTGATTATTCCGCATATTATTGATCATTATATCCGGGATGCCAGAGTCGCTGAGCTGGGCACAGGGCCGAGGGGGCTAACCGGTAGGGAAGGAAGCAAGAAGTGATTTGTGTGCGAGATTCCCGGTCGGGATTGGCTTCGCGCCGTTGGCGCTTGGTCCTTCGGACCACCTTCGCTACGCTGCGGCGCCCAAAACAGCTATGCTGTTTTGTCGAACCGGAGGGTTTGTCCACACCTCCCTCAGAGCCATAAAAAAATACCCCGCAAGGGGGCATTTTTTTATGGCGGTGAGGGAGGGATTCGAACCCTCGATACGCGTTAACGTATACACGCTTTCCAGGCGTGCTCCTTCAACCACTCGGACACCTCACCGTAATCTGTATTGCAGTTTTTATCTGTTTTTACCGAGCGCCAGGCCCGCACGCCTGCGTGCTCGTTGTCGCCTTTTGGGGGGGCGTTAAAGCGCGGCAACTTTACACAAGTGATCAGTCAAAAGCAACTTAACCCGGGACTTGTGAGTGATTGGAGGACGCGGGTAACCATATAGATAAAAGGGTCGATACCAGCAAAAATCCACTGGATGCCCACAAACAGCCTTCCAGACCCGCCGTTTGAAATATCCAGCCAGATAATACCGTACCTGCTAACCGACCCATGGCATTGGCCATGTAGTAAAAACCGACATCCATGGCAACCCGGTCAGCATCGGCGTAATTCACTATCAGGTAACTGTGCAGCGACGAATTGATCGCAAACAGTACACCAAAGGCCAATAGCCCGATAATCAATACCGGGGCAGCAGGCCAGCCGATGGTCAAGCTGCCGGCGATCAGGGCAGGTATCAGGCTGAGTACGGCGTTCCAGTTTGCAACCGTCCGACCGCAGGGTATTTTGCCCCGGCGGCGGGTAAGCAACGGTGCACACGTTTGCACGGCACCGTAACCGATAATCCATAACGCCAGAAAGCCACCTACTTTCCAGAAATCCCATCCCAATGACTCACTCAGGAAAACCGGCAGGGCCACGACAAACCATATATCCCTGGAGCCAAACAGAAACATTCTGGCCGCCGAAAGCACGTTGATAGCGCGACTTTTGGCAAACAGGTGGCGAAACGCTGGCCTGGTGCTGCTCTTGCCCAATTCGCGCCGCAGTAAAAAAACGCTGACTATCCAGACCAGGCCCAACACCGTGGCCATGCCCAGCAGGGCATTGCGGAAACCGACAGCGGTCAACAGGGCGCCGCCAACAAAAAAGCCGGCACCTTTCAGTGCGTTCTTGGAGCCCGTCAACACCGCAACCCAACGGTATAACTTGTGTTGCTGGTCGTCGGGCACCAACAGTTTTACCGCGCTTTTGGCGCTCATTTTGTTCAGGTCTTTGGCGATGCCCGACAGCGCCTGAGCCGCCATTACCCAGGGAACAGACAATTGGGCAGATGAGGAGGCTGCCAGCATCAGCAGGGCGACAATCTGAAGGGCCAGGCCCAGGTTCATGGTGCGGTTGAGCCCCAACCGAGCGCCAAGCCAACCGCCCACAAGATTGGTTACCACACTGAAAAATTCGTAAAACAAAAACAGCAGGGCAATATCCAGCGGACTGTAACCAAGCTGGTGAAAGTGCAGCAGCACCAGCATGCGCAACGCACCATCCGTTAGCGTAAACGCCCAGTAGTTGCCAGTGATTATTAGATATTGATGCCCGGTTTTTGGCAGGTACTTGCCGCTTGCAGGTTGCTGGTGCATGACTGGGATCTGCTGTCAGTCTGAAGCGATGTATTGGGCCAGTTCTACGGTCCGGTTGGCGTAGGCCCATTCATTGTCGTACCACAGGTACAGTTTTACCTGAGTGCCGTTCACCACTATGGTGGACGCCGCATCGACAATGCTGGAACGCGGGTCGGTGCGATAATCGATGGACACCAGTGGGCGTTCTTCGTAGCCGAGAATACCGTTCAACTCGTGATCGGCTGCGTGTTTGAGCAAGGCATTGACCTGTTCCACTGTGGTGGCTTGTTCTACCTCGAACACGCAATCGGTTAGCGATGCGTTGGCCAATGGCACGCGCACGGCGTGGCCATTGAGCCGGCCTTTCAGTTCGGGAAAGATCTCGCCGATAGCGGTGGCCGAGCCGGTGGTGGTGGGAATCAGGCTCATGCCGCAGGCGCGGGCGCGGCGCAGGTCTTTGTGCGGCGCATCGAGAATGGTTTGCGAGTTGGTCAGGTCGTGGATGGTGGTAATACTGCCGTGGCGAATGCCCAGGTGCTGATGCAGCACTTTCACCGCCGGCGCCAGACTGTTTGTGGTGCACGACGCGGCGGTGACAATGCTGTGTTGTGCCGGGTCGTACAAATGGTGGTTAACCCCCATAACGATGTTCAGCACGCCGGAGGCTTTTACCGGCGCCGTCACCACGACACGCTTTACGCCCTGGTCAAAACAAGGTTGCAGCAATTGCGGGTCGCGCATTTTGCCCGATGCCTCTATTACCAGGTCACAGCCCGACCAATCGGTATCGGCCATTTGCTGGTTATGGCTCAGACCTATCGTACAACTGCCCGCGTCGCTCTGGTTCACAACAATTTCCTGGCCTTCGCCGTGGGCAGTGTGTTGCCAGCGACCGTGTACCGAGTCGAAATTAAGCAGGTGAGCCAGCGATTCGGCTGAACCGGCAGGGTCGTTGATGTGTACAACGTCGAGTGTTTTGCCTCGTGTGTTGTGATCCATGGCGGCGCGCAGCGCCAGCCGTCCAATGCGACCAAAACCGTTGATGCCAATTTTCATGCTGTGGCTCCCTGTATTACCGGTGACAATACTTTTGTTCTGTTTTATGCGTATAAGGGCCCGTTAACAACACGCCGCGCGACGCACCGGGCGGCTGCCCATGGCCTTCAATCGTTTTAAATCGTTGCTGATCATGTTGGTGTTGGCGCTGTGGCTGGTGGCAAGTACGGTCGCTGTCCATGCTGGCAGCGTCGGGTTGATGCGGTAGTACACCCATTGCCCCTGGCGACGGTCACTCAGCAGTTGCGCGTTGCGCAGTTGCGCCAGATGGCGCGATATCTTGGGCTGACTTTCGCCCAGTGCAGCAGTCAGTTCACAGACACAGAGCTCTTGCTGATCGTGGGTCAGCAGCAGGATGCGTAAGCGGGTGTTGTCGGCGAGACTTTTAAACAGGGTAATTGGGTCCATTTTCTGTATTGATCGCCTGTAATCCAGTGGTTTGCACGTAGCTCCGATTAACGGCTGACGCGGTCTGTTGAACACATAATATATGAAAAAACATATATATGAAAAGTCATATATAAGAAAAGTCATATATAAAAAGGCGTATATTTATGTGTATGGAGTGCCCTGATTTCGGATTGCTGTTGAAGATTGCGGTTTGTTGCTTGTGATGTTGGCTTTCCCGTTATATTCTCCGATATTGTTCATAAGGAATTGCGCCAATGTCTTTACAACACCCCAGTGAGACTCTCATTGTAAAGTGGCTGAGTCAGGGAGAGGTCGAGCATTACCTGTGTGGCGAGTGCGATGGTATACACTTGACCGCTATTCAAACTCTTGACAACGTATCGGAGTGTCGGTTGTTTGCAGACGAACAGGGGCTGCAGATATCCGCTGAAGCGGATGTGCGGCCCGATACCATGTTCCACCTGTTGGCTGACCTGAACACGTTCAACATCAATTACCCGCACCTGAAACTGTTTTTCGATACCATAGATCAGGCCTGCCCAAAGCTGGTGATTACTTCGTTCTTTCTGGCTGGGCATGGGGTTTCGATGGAGCAATTTGAGCTGTTTGTTCAAAGCACCATTGAGGGTGCCCGTGAAATCATCAGGGAGTTCAACTCACTGGAGTATCTCGGCAGCTCCAGTGAAATGGTGCCGCGCACGGCATTGCATTAGGGCCTTAACAGGTTCCAGGGCTTCTGATTCCGGCACAGACCCACTTTTGTCGGGAATGTTGCCGGCAATTAAGTGGCTTCGTCGTTCCTTCTGTGACGGCAGCCTTCAGCCATGTCCCATTCATGTCCCATTTGTTACATATGGCAGATTTCTCGTATTTCCTTATTCGAAAACCCTGAATAAGATAGCCTGTTAGACGCTGAAGCCAGTGGCAGAGATCGCGGGCAACAGTTACATGAGGTTCAGCACAATACAGGAGGTCTGGGGTGGAATGGAGCGCGGAAGACAGTGCAGCTTTGGATGCTGCAGTATTCGAACAGGGATTTTGCCATCGTTTGGAAAAGTCCGGGAGTAAGTCCCACTTTGCACAACAGGTGCAGGATGCGGTGGTTCGACTGGGGTTCACCGATTTTTGTTTTCTGCGCATGGAGGGCGTTGGTGATATGGCTGGCCGGTTAATGAGTTTGCCAACGTCCATGCTGCAAACCTATCACGACAATATTTACTACGAGCAGGATTACGCATGGCAATGCCTGCAGTGCAGGGATGAACCCATGTATTGTTCTCCCATTTACCGGTGGGCAATGGAGGCTCCATTCGAGACGGCCGATATTAACCGGAACCGCGCGATCTATCAGTTGTTCAAGGGGTACGGTTACCACGACGGTTATTGCATTCCCCTGTCATCTGTTGCAGGGGATAAAAAGCGCGCTGTGTTTTCGATCTTTGCCCGGGATATGCCGGTTATTCGTTTTCAGGACAGGGTAGAGGAAAACGAAGCGACTTTGCGTCTGTTGGGGCGGGGCATAGATTTTGTGACAGCCACGCGGTTCCCTGAATATTTCAAGGGCAATCGGGCCAGCCGGTCGGTGCCAATGACAGAGGCGTCGCTGCAGGTGTTGTCAGTGATGACCAACAAGGATCTGACCATCAGGCAGACCGCAGAGGAGCTTAGTGTAAGTCTGGATACGGTGGCGAGACATCTTATCGCGATCAAGCGTGAGTTTGGTGTGCGCACGCTGGAGCGGGCGGTGAGCCTGGCCATGCAAAAAGGGCTTATTAAAATTACGAGAATGGGGCGCTAGTACTCCTTCAAGGTGCTAATGACGGGTTCAGCGATCCCGAGGTGTTCGGCAGCAAGGCGCAGTGCGCAGGCACTGGCCGTAGCCCTTGGCAAGCACTGCAACGCCGCTGCCGGGCGCCTCGGGATCGCCCTGTGGGTTGACTTGTCAGCGCCCATGGACGTCGTTGCGCCTCTTGGCAAGGGCTACGGCCATTACCGGCGAGGCGTGCCTCGCCATGAACGCTAACAAGTCAACTGAACCCGTCATTAGCACCTTGAAGGAGTACTAGCATCATTCGAAGAACGGCCGGGCCCTGGTAAATAATTTGCAAATCGCGAGAAAACTCTTATTGTGCCAACCGTATTTTGGCGCTACCGTTTTGCGTGGGCTGGAAAGAGTTCACAGACCCATTAAAAATGGAACATGTTATAGGGAGAATTTCATGTCTGATAATGATAATAAAGAGTTCGATGTTCTGGCTGATATTTGCAACCGCGGTACACAACACACCTGGTCCGGTAACAGGGGCGATATTTCCTCATCGTTTCAGATGTTGTCGGTAATGGCAAATCAGGATCTGAGCCTGGAAGAAACGGCGATTCATTTTGGCGTAAGCGTCGATGAGGTTGTCGAACACATGAATGCGGTCAAGCGCAAGCTGGGTGTGCAAACGCTTGAGCGGGCGGTATATCTGGCGATCAAGCATGGTTACATGAGTACGCCGGGTTA
>JBNKFQ010000172.1:0-14178 GCA_050289385.1 Porticoccaceae bacterium
GTACCCTTATATTAGCGCATTGGCGGCGGAGTAGGTTGGCTCCGCAGACCGTAGATTGCATCGTCACCGACGCCTGCGAAAACGCATTTGCGTGATTGTAAGTGGTCCCGGTTTTTCCATTGCTGGAATCGATCGAGTCAAGTCTGTAATCCATCCCGATTTGGTCAATTGGCTCACCGTAGCCGACATGCTTTCTATGTGTTTGGTGTTTGAGGCGTCAAAGACAAATTCGTAATCCAGGTACTGATAACCCTCTTGTTTACCACCCCAATTAAAACGAGTTTTCTTGGCGGAGAAGCCATCGTAAGGTTGCGTGGAATAGTTTGGCGGATTGTTAAGCGGTTGGTCCGATATTGCCTCGATTGCAGTATTGGGTAACGATCTGCTTTCGTTCAAAAGCCTATCAATGGTGTGGCGCTGTTGATTGAGAATCGATTGCTGGTGGTCAAGAACACTCTGCGTCATGTCTTTTGCGTTGGAGCCGTTAACTTGGGAGGATGGTGCCTGTTCGGGTTCTGGCGATTCCATTTCAGGGGTGACTTCCTGTTTGGACGGCTCGCCTGGGTTCGCATAGGGATCAAGGTATTTCAAGTAATGCTCCCAGCGGGCCGGATGCCCGTCATTGTCATTCGCATGTGACATCAATACCAAAAAACCTAAAATACATCCTAAAAACACGGCGTTGTTCACGGTGTTCCTCCTCTCGTAATATGCGTTTCCAACCAGCCGTGTAGCGGCGCATAAGGGGCGAAATTGCCAAAATAAGACGAAATACCTCGCGTCAGTGTGCAACTGACGTTATAAGAGATGCAATCAAAAACCCACGTTTTTTATCTTTTAATGCAGCATAAGGAATTCGCGATGATAACCAGCAACTCAACAATCTGTTTGCTGTTGGCCGCAGTTGGGTTGAGTGGACTCGGCGGTTGCCAAATGTCCTACAGCCCCGATGACCCAGTATTGCGCGTCGATGGCCAGGTCTATCCGATCAACGGTGCCGGCCAGTTAGAATTGAGTGAAACTCAGTTGTCTGCGCTGGAAGCGGAGGGCCAGGTGGTTCGTATAAAGCACGTTGCACCCGAGAATGCCTTGGTGATCGATCCACAGGAAATGTCGCTTTTGCTACGGAACCGAGATCTGTTTTACACCGAACTGAATCAACCCGGACAACAAGACCAGCTCTCGGTGTTGATTCGCAAAGGATCTTTACGTGAAAACATGATACGCAATGTTGGGAAAAGTGGTGAGTGGCAAGGTTTGAAATGGTGTCTGGATGTCGATTATTACATTCCCGAGCCCTTTGCGGTGATCGGCAGGGATTTGCCCGCCGTGGTTATGGACGTTCTGAACGATTACCCGGTTTTTGTGAAGTTTGACGAGCAGAGCATGATGGTGCGTGTCTATGCGGCCGGCAGCCATCAGCACGAAAGCTGTTGATGGCTGCCGGTGCCGTCACATGCCTGGGCGACGTGAAGGAGGCCTTGCCTCGGGAACCTGATGCAAGGGTTCCGGAAATTTGATCTGCGCAGCTTGTTGTGCCACCAGTTGGTTGTCGCTGAGTCGTTGGTGCAGCTGCTGAATCTGTTCAATATTCACGCACTCGCGTAAAGTATCCCGATCACTGGCGCTGAGATTGTGTTTCTCCATCATGCTTTCCAGTGATTCCAATGATTCCACCACAGGCAGCGCCAGTGCCTGTGCGCGTAGCGGATCGATCCCAAACTGGGTACCCAGGGTTGATAAAAACGATTCGTTTAGCCGTAGCAAATGCCCGGTAATCATCGGTGCGCTGAAGCTGATGTCGAACTCGGTGTCTCGAAAGGGGTTGGGTAGGTTGTGAAATGATGGGCTGAGTCGCCAACGGCCGCGACCTTGATCGTACATCTCCAAGTTATCCAAACCGTTGGCGGTGTGATTGGTAGCGGCGGTGAACACCGCACGACGAAACAACTCCTCTTTGTCGGTTACCGGATCGGCGCTGTACTTGTTTATGGCGTACACGATGTGTTTGTAAGTGGGCCGTTGTGTGTTGTTAAGTATGGGATCTTCCGCCAGCAACGTTTTGAAACTCACGCGATTGTATTTCAGAATCAATCGGTATTTCTCACCGTCCGGGTGACGACCAAAGGTTTGGGTGCGGGCGTAATTGTGGGAAAATAAAACCTCTTCGCCGCACTCCAGGGGAACAACATGATTGTCGCAGGTGTGAATGCCAGCGCCCCGCTCCAGGTCGCCCATCGTGATAGTTACCCGAGCGTCGTTGTAATACCCTGTCGTGTTGAGCTTGGCTACGTAGCGGCGGGCAATGCCGTCTTCCGCACGCTCAAAATCCACCTTGGGTTTGGGACCCCGCAACGAGCAGAGTGCACCCTGTAGTTCCCGTGTGATTGGAATCGATCGCTTACCCGACTGAAATTCTCGAATCGCTTGCACCAAGTGGTTCAATTCCGTGATGCTACGGATAGGTTCATTGTGTTGGTCGTGTTGCGGGTTAAGTTGTGGTGCTCCGAAGTCGCCGTGTGCCAGCGTCATCACATACAGTTGTTCGGCCTCGGACAAAGCCTCCCAACGGTGATCCACTTCGCTCAACAGTTGTTGGCCGAATTCGCCTGGCAAAAACGCTGCGAAATAGGGCGGCAGTCGGCCATTGCCGTGATTACCGGCGAAACGACCCTCATTCACTTGCGGATCGAGATGAGCTGGGTCTATGGCCGGCCAACCCTCCTGAACGTAGATCCGGTCGTAACAAAAACCCACAAGCCCGATTTGCTGCCTGTGATCGTTGCAATAAATGAGCGTACCGACCGACAAATAGTCCTGCACTTCATTTTCCCACATCGATAGGCGGACAATAAGATTTTTGGTCTTTGATTCCATAGTCATCGGTTCTTTTCCTGTTCGGACCGCACTCGCAGATTTTCCTGTGCCTTATTAATTGACTGGCGAATGTCGGGCGCCAGTTCGCGCTCTACCAAAAGCAGATATCGCAAATTGCTGGTACGACCATGTTCCAGCGCTTTTAACAAGTCCGGCAAGGCGCCCATTTCGTACAGATAGGCAGCGTAAACACCGAAGGCGACCGTGGGATCGCCTTTTTCGGCTCGGGCGATTCGATTCCGGTCTACTGCCTGTCCAAAATATTTGGACAGTACATCCTTTCCAAAATTTTTCGCACTACGGCGTTCGCGGGGCAAGCTGCGCCGGTAGCGCGCCAGAACCTCGCCCAGATATGAGAGATAATTCACCGGGTGTCGTTCGTGTGGCAGCGGTGCATCGTTAAAAAGTGCAATGATGCTGTGTTGCTCATTATTGCTGGCATTCTCCATGACGATGTTTCCGTTCCATTGTCGATCACAATCGACATTTCGTTAATGACACACCGCTAGAATTGAGCACTATGAGTGCAGGTGCAATGAAAAAAATGCAAAAAGGAAAAATTTATTCAAATTGTTGTATGTTTGCCGCATTCGATCATCCTACGGCGGTCATTGTTATCAACACTGGCTACAATATGTCTTGTCGTATGATCACATGGAAAGCCGATGTGTTAGAAGCAGCGGCTGTTGTCATGTACCGATTAGAGGTGGTGGACCAGCCTGGTGAGCAATGTGCTGCGATGATTGTTAGTGCTTGATGTGATGTGATGCACTTCGGAAGAAAACGTTATGGGGAAAATGTGATAGAGATCACGATGTGTCGGTCTGAACACAATTTATACTCACAAAGCATACAAGATTTACACAAAACTGCCATCACAAGGTGGTGTAAGGCGAAAATCTTTTGTGCGATTGGAAGATACTAAAACAAAAGGTGGTTCTAAAGCGACCTGGTAATTGTGGAATAAGGAAAAAAGGAGATGTATTGATGGTCGGCGATGAAGTAAATTCAAAGCAAGAAACGGTAAAATCCCAACAACAATCGACAAGAAAACCTGTAAAAATAGCGGCTAGAGATGATCTCAGGAAACTGGTGTTGTTGCTCGCTATCCAGCAGATTCCGCGCCCGAATGAACGGGATCTCATCTTAGCAACCGGTATTCCAAGGCGATCAATTCATTCGCTGTTAAGGGTCTTGAACAGAGAGTGTGTGACCATTAATCGGGTGAATGGCCGACGTCATGGTTACTATGAAATTGCCGACAGTTGCGTGTACAACCTCGATCGCATTCCGGAAGTGATAGAGTTTAATTACCCGGACGTATTACAGCAAATTCTATCTTTTGTGTGCTACAAGAGCCAACGGGTGAAATCCGATCCTTCAGTGTCGAATGGACCCAATGCCACCAACGTGAAGGAAATTTATTACGGTGATCCGGTGAAGACAGATCGCACGTTGCAGATCGCATCGTAGCATTGCTGGGTTTTAGGTGTAGGTCAGGGAGGCGTCGGTCACCGGCGCCAGCGACCGCACAACAACAAAAACAACAACAACAACAACAACAAAAGTACAAGCCTATTCCGCCTTAATGCCCACCACCACCCTACCCGCCTATCAATATTCGGGGTATTAGGGGACTGAACCCTCGTCTAGTACTCCTTCAACATCTTTCCCATTGAACGGTCCCGCGTGGTGAAACTCGCGGTACCGCTACTGCCTTGGTGGATATCGGTTGTGAAGATCCTGGGCATTTGCGGTCCCCGCGAAGTGATTGGCGCCCTCCCCCGCCCCTTTTCGCCTCAATTCAAATAAATAACCATTTAATTGACCTAGAAATATTGGCAAATGTATCAAGATACAATACAATACAAATACATATTAGGAATTTTTGAAGGGGTGTTTCGTGGCTGCATTGTTGAAATCGGAGGTATTTGAGGCGTGCGCGGATATTTATGCCGAGACGGGTAAACCGCCCACACAGCAACAGGTCCGTGAGAGGCTAGGTAAAGGTAGCTTCAGCACATTGGGGCCATGGAGAAAAGAATGGTGTGAACATTTTTTGGTGGACGCTGCTGTCGCGGATGTATTGCCACAGCAAGTCAATAAAGCCATTGCGTTGCTGTACCAGTCTATGCAAACCGAGGTGTCACAGGACATTTCACAAATGCGGGCCAATTATGAGGCTCAGGTAGAGGACGTGCGGAATCAACTGGAGCGGGAACAGGCGGCACGGCAGGCGTTGGAGGAGCAAGTGGGGCAGCTCAAAGTTGACAATCGCGAGCTGAAGGTCGATATCGCCGTACGTGACACCCAAATCGATGATGCGCGCAAGGACCTTGCAGACAGCCTACAGCGGCACAGAGATCTACAGAAAACACTGCGGCAGCTCCAGATGGATCTTGATAAAGAGGCAAAAGCTCTCCGTACAGCCAGGGAAAACGAAACTCAACTCAACCGCGATGTCGCACACCTCTCCAAATCCTTGGGAGAAACGGAGGGCCGGTTGAGCAGTATGCAAAGTGAATTGGATAGATCCGAAAGCAAACGGAATAAGAGTGAAGAACACCATCTTAAAGTGGAGTCGGAGTGGAAACAGAAAACCCAGGATCTCACCCGGGAAGTAATTCGCCTGCAGACGATTGCCGACCGTGTACCTGATTTGGAGGCATCGGCAAATCTCGCGGTAGAGCTGCAGGCGGAGGTCGGGCGATTGCGGTCGTTGGAAACCGACAACCAAAAACTGGTGAGTGAGATTGCCGGTATTCAAGCAACCGCCAATCGCGTACCTGTGTTGGAGCAGGATCTGCGCAATCAAGTCACTGCCAATGGTGGCTTACAAGAGAAAATCAAGGAATTGCGACGGCAGGCTGCGGCACTACAAGATCAATTGGCAGAAGCCGCAACATCGACAGCACATTCAAGAGGATTAGAGCCAAAATGAACCAGGCCCTCAAGCCGATCGTCGGTCTGTTGACACCAGCGGACAACCGTCAAGTTGACATATCAGACGACCCCGCGAATAACTACATCTTGAGTTTGAGGTCGGCGAATAGCCGTAAGACACAGGCCAGCGTAGTAAACGGCATCCTGCGCCGGTTGGGGTATCGGGATATCTCGAAAGTGTCCTGGGCCGAGGTGTTGACTGATCGTGTCCTCCACCGTTTGTTGATCTTGATGGCGGAGGAAGGCATGTCAAAAAGCACTCGTAACGGCACGCTTTCGGCGTTTCGTGGTATGGCGCGATTCGCCTATCAAGCCCACCTAATTGACGACCGACAACTTGATGCCCTTAGACGAGTGCGTGCCTTCGCCATCGAGCCGCACCACGACCGCCCTCTTCTCAAACCCGAGGATGTTCGGTTTCTGATCGATTACTGTGTCGAGCATGTTAAAAAAGGAGGTGTGCGAGACGCTGCCCTGATGGCCCTGGCCTTTGGTACTGCGATGCGGGTCAGCGAATTGGCTGCACTACGGATTGACAACTTTTCGGCAGATTTGTCTTATGTCACATATTTCGGTAAAGGCGACAAACGGCAGGGAAAACCGGTGCCCCTCGATGCACAACAGCTTCTCAAGAATTGGCTTGAGGTTCGCACTGAAGCTGGCGCGGGTGGCAGTGGGTTTGTGTTTTTACCGATCAATCGTCACGGCAAGGTGGACGTAAAGAGGAGTCACGAACGTGGTATCAGTGCAAACAGTATCTATAAGATGCTGGTGCGATGGTGCACACGGGTGGACAGAGAACAGGTTCGGCCGCACGATTATCGGCGCGCGATATTTACCTGGTTGTTGGATCAGGGCCATGATCCGAGCTTTGTGGCGCAATGGGGCGGCCTCAGCAATGTTAAAACACTGGTAAAAAATTATGATTTGAATAAAGAAAAACGCAAACAGGATATCGCTAACCAAATTAAGTTTTAAAGATGCTGAAAACTATGAGGAGATATGTAGTGACTAATCTTTTCACATTCGTAAACCAAGGCCAGAAACTGGAATCGACCAATTACTGGGACTCTGAACTCGCTAAGCGAGGATTTGTATTTTTATCCTGGAGTGCCGGGGCTGCAAGGCTGTTAGTGCCGGATAGCCAAAAGGCCGCTATACGCGACATGAGGGCGGCCAAGTATGTCATTGTGACACGAGGGAAATGGCAAGGCCGGGACGCCCTGGAGCTGTTGTTTGAAGATCGCAGTGACAGTCCCTATGCCATCCATCTGGTGACAGAACACACTGATCGGTTGATCCCGGAGCAGGAGCAAGGGGGCGGCTTTGTTGTCACGGTATGGACACGGGGCGGCCAAAAAGCCAGATTGCCTGGGAAATACCGGGTGGTCGAAAACTTGCCCTGTCTACAGGAGTGGATCGAGCAATGATAGACAGTCGTCCCGCCCAACATTTGTCTGCTGCATCCAAGCTTTACCCCAAGGCTTGGGAACATATTTCAGCCATGCGCCAGGCCCGTGGCAAGGATTTACCAGAATGGCCTGCTTGGTGTTTTTACCCATGTCGGGGTTTTACTCTATTGTAAGTGCGAACCAACATCAAAAAGAACGAGGAAAACAGGATGCAGCTGAAGACTATCCTTAATCGAGTCCAAAAGTTCAAGTCTTTTGTCTACACGTCGGCCCGCTGGATTAATGGCGTGAACGGTCCGATGATTGAGGCCGACCTCAGAGCGCGTTCGAACAGCCGGGCGGTTTGCTCGGGGTGTGGGCACCGAAGGCCCGGTTATGACAGGTTGCCGAGCCGCCGTTTTGAGTTCATCCCGTTGTGGGGGATCAAGGTGTTTTTCGTTTACGCGCCGCGCCGTGTCGATTGTCCACGCTGTGGCGTCAAGGTGGAACAGATGCCCTGGTCGACCGGGAAGTATCCATTGACCAAGACCTATACAGAAATTCAGCAAGGCGCTTGATGAGGTGCGTGCCGGGGAAGCCAGGCAACTGCGGCAGGACGGTTATGAACCGGTCTTGACGAAGACCCGCTGGCCGCTGTTGAAACGACCGGAAAACCTGAGTCAGACACAGGAGAGCAAGTTGACCGACCTGCCGGGATATAACCTGAAATCGGTGCGCAGTTATTTGTTGAAGGAGGAGTTTCAGCAGTTCTGGACCTACGTATCGCCGTATTGGGCGGGCCAGTTTCTGGACAAGTGGTGTACTAAAACCATGCGTTCGAAAATTGAACCAATGAAGAGTGACTGAATCTAATAATTCGGCCACTTAAGGACTTGATTGAATTGGTTATAAATTTGGAATTAATGCGACAGTTGTTTACTCACCGGGCGATCTGGATCGTAAGGGAGAAAAACGCCCAGCACATAGCGTCCGTCTTTTAGTCGATCATAGCGCACCTGTCCCTCCCCATCCCCCGTACCCGTCATGGGTTGGTGATCGTACTTTCGGTTCATGTACTCTATCAATGGTGCCGGCGGGTCGACAAAAAATACCGCGCCCTGATCGCCGCCATTGTCCTCGACGCCAATTAACTTCAATCCGCCGACATGATAATTGAGTGTTTTTTGTTCGTTGGTTGCGATGTGAACCTGGTCGATCATGTTGGGAAAATGTAGCGACTGATAAGCATTTTTGTAGGACGGCGTGACGATGCCCTCGCCGAAAATAATCAACTCAAGTGCGCCAAACGATTTTGGGACGACGGGTTCCAGGGCACCGGGTTTGGTGTGCGCCACGGGAACAGACAAGGTATTCGCGATCCGGTACCAGTGGTCCAGTACACGCTTGGAAAACTCGTATACAGTGACAGCCGACGCATCGTTTGCCGATGTTCCCGCCAACAACAGGTAACCGGTCAACGCGAACGACAACGCGGTTACACTAAGCGCCTGTTTTACACCGTGTGATCCGTTCATGGTATCGCTGAAACTCCATGTTGTGAAACAACAGTCAATTGCCTTACTGCTCAGTCCTAAAAAAATGCCGCTTTTACAGCGGCAAAAGGCACCATTTGAACGAAAACGGGAAACTTATGGTGCTAAGGGGGCTATGCATACTTTTTCAGGGTGCGCCATTTGTCAGCATCCGGTGGTGGCGAGTCCGTGAACCTGCGTTTTCCATCGACCGACCCGTTGGCAGCGCGCGGTTCGTTCCAGTTGAACCAGAGGAGCAGCGCGGGACTGTGCGTGATCCACCCGATACCATCCTCGGGAAATCATCGCGTGATTGACGATGGTGTGGTTGTGTATGACGTAACCTTTCAATACGGGTTGGGTCCAGTCGACAATCTCCAGGCTGACTACCTTGTCTTTCAACCAGTGCCGCAGTCGCCAACAGGCGTTTTTCACACGCGCCGATAGAGTTTTGTCGCGGTCGTCGCGAGGCGACCTGTTGGAGTGATCACATGTTTGACCGCGTTCCGGCCCAAAATCCACATCGGCCAATTCGATCCAGAGCCGGCGACGTTTGCCCTGTTGAGTGGTCTGTACCTGAAGGATGTTAGGGGCTGAGATCGCTGTTACCGTTCCCGCCAGGTTGACGTTTCTCAAATCGACAGGACCGGGCATTGACCAACCCGGGGACGAAAAACTCAGAGCGACTACCGGCGCCCAGAGTGATCGGGAGATCCTGATTGGTGTAGAGCGGGTGATAGCCGATCTCCCCATGTCGAGTCCTTGCCGTTGACGTTTGAACCGACAGTAACGAAGTGTCAACCTCGAAGACAACTAAAAATGATCGATTTCGGCAGTTTTATGGCTGTGTGCCAAAACAGCAGCGCCAATTCAGGTTTGACGGCGACGGCGACAGGTGAATAATACCGCCATGGAATTTTCTGACGCCGACCTCACAGCCATCTGGCTGACACTGCGCCTCGCCGGTGTCGTCACGGCGTTGTTGCTGTTGGTCGGAACCCCTTTGGCCTGGTGGCTGGCGCGCACGCAGTCCCGGTGGAAAGGCCCAGTCGGGGCGGTAGTCGCCCTGCCACTGGTTCTGCCTCCCACTGTATTGGGGTTTTATTTGCTGTTGGCCATGGGGCCTCATGGCGCTGTGGGCCAGCTGACCCAGGCGCTGGGGATCGGCACCCTGCCATTTACCTTTTGGGGGCTGGTGGTGGGGTCGGTGTTTTACTCCATGCCGTTTGTGATCCAACCGATCCAGAATGCGATGGAGGCACTTGGGGACCGACCACTGGAGGTGGCCGCCACCCTGCGCGCTGGCCCCTGGGACCGGTTTTTTACCGTGGCGTTGCCGTTGGCAAAACCCGGGTTTATCAGCGCAGCGGTGTTGGGTTTTGCACATACGGTCGGTGAATTTGGTGTGGTGCTGATGATTGGCGGCAACATCCCTGGCGAGACTCAGGTGGTCTCGGTGCGGATTTACGATCACGTCGAGGCCCTGGCCTATGATCGTGCGCATTGGTTGTCGGGAGGCATGGTACTTTTTTCCTTCCTGACGCTGATGTGCCTGTATACCCTGCAGCGGCGTCGCAAGGCGGCTGGTTTGCGTTATGGGGTGTGAGGTCGCATGACGTCGATTCGAGCGTGTTTCACTCTGCGGTACGCCGCGGAGAAAAACGGCTTTTCCCTCGATGTCGATCTCGATTTGTCCGGTCGCGGAGTAACGGGCATTTTTGGTCCCTCCGGTTCCGGCAAAACCACGTTGCTGCGCTGTATTGCCGGTTTGCAACGGGCGACACGGGGCCGGCTGACGGTAAACGGAGACGTTTGGCAAGATGCCTCGACGTTTTTACCAACGCACCAGCGACCGCTGGGATATGTGTTCCAAGAGTCGAGTCTGTTTCCCCACCTGACTGCGGAAGAGAATTTGCGTTACGCCGTCAAGCGCGCAGCGACACCCGGCCATCCCCTCGCGTTCGATCGGGCGGTATCCTTGTTGGGGCTGGATCAGATGCTGTCCCGCTATCCGCACCAACTGTCGGGCGGTGAGCGCCAGCGGGTGGCGATTGCCCGGGCGCTGCTGATCGGTCCCCGCCTGTTGTTGATGGACGAACCCCTGGCGTCGCTGGATCGGGCGCGCAAACAGGAATTTTTACCCTACCTGGAGCGGTTGCGCCGCGAACTGGACATACCGGTGCTGTATGTCAGCCATGCCGCCGACGAAATCGCTCGACTCAGCGATCACCTGGTGGTGTTGGAGTCGGGACGGGTAGTGGCCGATGGTCCACCCAATCAAGTGCTGACCCGCCTCGATGGCACTCTCCCGCTCGGCGAAGACGCCGGCGCTATTGTGGAGGTGACGGTGGTGGAGCGCGACAGTGACTGGCACCTGGCGCGGGTCGCCTTTCCCGGTGGCGAACTGTGGGTGCCGGACAGTGGTGATGCCCTGCATCAAAGCGTGCGTCTACGAATATTGGCGAAGGATGTCAGCCTGGCGTTGGTGCCCCACCGGGACACCAGTATTGTGAATGTATTGGCAGGTACGATCGATGCGATCGCCGACGATACCCGCCCGGCAATGTGCCTGGTGCGCGTGCGAGTGGGTGAATCAGTGTTGTTGGCCCGCGTTACCCGACGGTCGGTGGCTCAGTTACCCCTGAACGTTGGTCAATCGGTGTGGGTTCAAATCAAGTCTGTGGCGATGGTTCGCTAACACAAATCGCTGTGCAGCCGTTGGCTGTTGTATAACATCTCGATATAGTCAATCACATCTAGCCTCGTCACTACCCCGCTTCGCTTGCCAGCGACGAGGGCTTCGTACGCATCAACGCCCACGCCAGGTCTGCGACCTGTCCTGGTGGTTGAACAGACAGATCCGTTCGACCCATGGTTAAAGTGGAACCACCATGTGGCTGTATGCTGGCGGCCAAATATTTTACCGTACGTGACATATATCTGATCAAGCAAGCCAATAACGTCATATTTGTCACGTACGGTAAATATTCATTGTCTTAACGGTGTTTGCATGTTATTTTTACCGTACGCTCGTTTTTTTGGACAGCTTATGGCTCAAGATCTGGTGCAATACGGGGCAATCCGATCCGCTGAGGATCTCGGCAAACTGGTGCGTGCTCACCGGAAACAGAGAAAGCTGACGCTGGAAACGATCTCGGGTCTGGGCAACCTGAGTACCCGCTTTTTATCCGAATTCGAGCGTGGTAAAGAAACTGCCGAATTGGGCAAAGTGCTAAAAGCGTTGCGCACCCTGGGGCTGGAAGTGGTCGTCCAGCCCCGCGGGCACACTCCATTAAAACCCCCATCCAAAAAAGAAGAAGGAAGCCATGCTTGATCCGGATGGTCTCAACGTTTGGAGCGATCAACGGCTTGTTGGTTACCTGTGGCGCAATACCCAGGGGCAGATCGGCTTTCGCTATGACGAAGACTGGCTGACAGAGGGCGGATTTGCGGTCTCCCATACATTGCCCCTACGACACGAGGATTTTACGCCCGAAGAAGGGCTCGCCCACCGCTTCTTTGGCAATCTGCTGCCGGAGGGTGGTGTTCGCGACCGGATTGTTCGCGATCTAAAAATCGCCAATACCGATTTTGATCTGCTCAGAGCCATAGGCGGCGAATGCGCAGGGGCGTTTTCCGTATTGCAAGCGGAGCATCAACCATCAACTGAATACGAGTACTACAAGGTCTCGGATGTAGATCTCGGCAATCTGGTGGCACGTCGTGGTCAGGTATACACATGGAGTGCAAACGAACGTCCACGACTGTCTCTGGCTGGGGCGCAAGACAAGTGCCCGGTGTTGGTCAGGAATGGTGCCTACTGGCTGCCTAAAAAAGAATCGCCCTCCAGCCATATCCTCAAGTTCGAATTGTCTGATTACCGCCACCTGCCCGCTTACGAAACCTTCACGACACTGCTGGCAGGTGCTATTGGTTTGCCAGTAGTCAATATCCAACTGCGATCCATTGCAGACATACACTATGCCTTGATCGAACGCTACGACCGGCGTGGCAGTGAGCAAAATCAGATTGTGAGACTACATCAGGAAGACTTTTGCCAGGCATTGGGCTTAGGGCATGAACGTAAGTACCAGGAGCACGGCGGCCCTTCCTTCGCCGATTGTTATCGGCTGGTCCAGGACGTTTCCAGTGACCCCGCCAACGATCTGCAGTATTTGCTGCGCTGGCAGGTCTTCAATGTGCTGGCAGGCAATTCGGATGGCCATAGTAAGAATCTTTCACTGCTATACCAACCCAACGGTGAAATTCGGCTAGCGCCCTTCTATGACCTGGTGTGTACGCGTGCGATTGAACGCATCGACTACCATCTGGCGTTTTCTGTAGGCGATGAAAGAAATCCCGGTATTGTTTCCCGAAAACACTGGGATAGTCTCGCACAACAATGCGGTTTACGCCCTCGCTTTCTTCAGAACCAGGTTCAGGATGTTGCTGCCAGTTTGCAGGAACAGTTACAGCCGACGAAAGAAAAATTTGAAGGACTGTACGGAGACTACGCCGCGCTGCAACGGATCGAACAGATCGTGACTAAACAGTGTCGGCGCGCGATCGACGAATAACCGCAGTGGTCAAGTAAAAATAGACATTCAGTTAAGCCACCTCTGGTAAAGCCATCACTTCATAGTCGTTTGGACTTTGGTAGCCTGGATAGCTGTGAAGCCGTTGGCTGTTGTAAAACTTCTCGATACAGTCAATCACATCTTGCTTCGCTGCATCCCGTTTGGCTTATCAAGAACGATGAAAAGTCCGTCTGCGACTAAAGATATATGGTGCGTAAGCCGCGGCAAGCGAAGAGGAATGTTGGTGCTAAAGCGGTGCAAAATCGTTGAGGTTAGGAAATCCGAATTACGGATACCCGAAAAAATTTTGACTCTCCTATGGCGCCTTCCCGCTCGGCGACGGCGCCTTTAAAGCCACATATAGACAGCAATTTACCGTTTCCCAACCCTTTCCATTTTCAGAGCTCGTTTCATGCCATAGGGTTGAAAAGACGTTGAACGGACACCTTGACAGGATTGCCTATGGCAGACGCACCGGACAGCCGCCGCTCCGAACAACACATCGCCGCCATGCAGGTTGTCGCCAACGCCGCGCCTCTCCAATCGATGGCGCCTGCGTCGCACAGCGGCGAAACGCCCGAGCGTATCCGCGAGGCCCTGGCGGGGCGCTTCGGGCCGCTCATCCAAACCCTGGAAGCCAATGATCGGTTAAAAATTGTGGCCGACGCCAGCGAATTGCCCGCAACCGCCCAACGGCGTTCCTGGGGGGAAAAGGTGTCTGACGAGGAAGTTGGACGGCAGACGCCGGTAGACAGCTTGGATCCCGGCCCGGTAACCGGTTATTTTGATGGCCACACCGCTTATCTTGTGGCTTCGCATCTCAGCGCTCAACGCGCCCCCAGTGTGTTGCTCCACGAG
>JBNKFQ010000173.1:0-2598 GCA_050289385.1 Porticoccaceae bacterium
TTGCATAAATTTTCGGCCCAGGACCGCTTCGCTCCTTCTATAGCAGCATTTTCAGGGCCGTGCTCAATTTTTCTAATCCTCACATAGGGATAGCTATGCTCCGGTTAGAAAAATCTGCGCGCGCCCCTGAAAATACCGCTCGAAAAGGCCCTGAACTCGAAAATTTATGCAACGATAGGGTAAATTATCTTAAGGATATTTATTATGTCGATAAAAGAATGGAAGCTCGATGGTTGTAGCTTTCCCATTGTGCTTTCTCCCAGCCAAAAGTCATTCAATGTCATCAATTGGGCAAAAGAGAATAAAAGCCATATCAAAAACCTACTGAACAAGCATGGAGCCATCCTCTTTCGTGGATTTTTTTTACCCTCGATTATCACTTTTGAAAAATTTGCAGCTGCCTGTACCAGTGAAAACTGGGTCGAATATGTAGAGCAAACTTCCCCGCGAACCCGCGTAAAGAGCAATACTTCAACCTCTACAGAATATGCGCATGACCGCCAAATTTTTCCACATAACGAGTTATCTTACTCGGGAACTTGGCCGCATTATATTTTTTTCTATTGCAAGCAACCAGCTCAAAACGGCGGAGAGACACCCTTAACAGACTGCAGGGCGTTGTACCGAGATATACCAGAGTACATCATGAAAAAATTCAAGGAAAAAAAGCTTCTGTATGTTCGCCAATTTAGTAACCATATGGGAATACCATGGAAGAGAGCTTTCGCCGTTGACTCCGAAGAAGAAATGGCGAAGTACTGTAAAGAAAATTTTATTGATGATTTACATTGGAAAGCCGATGGTACACCAAAGCTGAGCTATAAGCGTGATGTTGCCATCATGCATCCAGACACAGGTGATTATTGTTGGTTTAACCACGGAGCATTCTTTAACTCCCACTCTTTGGAAGGTGAACTTAAAGACTTTTTCCTATCTAATTTTTCAATTGATGAACTGCCCTATAACACATTCTACGGTGATGGCGAACCAATCGAACCGGACGATATAGATATATTGCGCTCACTTTATTATAAACATTCCGTTAAATTTCAATATGAAAAATATGATGTCATTCTAGCAGACAATATGCTCATAGCACACGGGCGCGCCCCTTTTGAAGGAGAAAGACAAATAATGGTCACTATGACAGAACCAGTAAGATATGATGCCGTAAAAAAATAGTGCAACATAAGCTATTTTATGTGCGCACAACGGCCAACAACTCGTCGGAATCCACATTGAGCTTGAGCCGCCAGCGAGAAAGATGAGTTCCAACATTTGGCAGTGTTGGGTCTAGCGGCGCGTAGGCTCTTGTTAATTTACGTTGCAACCGGCCCAGTTCCTCTGTGGTCGCTGCCTCATAGGTTTCCAGCATAAAACCCAGGCGCCGGTAAACAGCGCCAATATCCATCCTCTCGGCATAGTCGATAAGCTTGGATACTTTGATTTTATCCCGCTTCATCCAGAAGCCCTTGGCTACCTCGGAGATGCCACCACAGTATTCCGGCATTTTCAGGCCATCCAGCACGGTTTTTTCAAGGTCGCTTATATACACCATCTGGGATTTCTCGATCCACAGCTTCCTGAAGCCAAAAAAGTGCTTTTGCTGGGCTGTAACAAATCGATATTCCGTTCCCATCACAGTTGGGTGGAATTTCACTTGGCGGTTGGTGGTGACATGCACAATAAATTGCGGCTGTGTGACCATTTGGTGAAGATCCATGGCAGAGGCATGGGAAATGTAATATCCGCCATCCTCACCCAATTGCTGCCTGACTATCGCCCGGGCTACTAGACAGGGATTGGGCATATAGTCCTTGGCCTGACCCAGCTCAAAAGGCACGATCGCGTAGAGACCCGATTTCAACCGGGACACGATACCTTTCTTGGTCAAACGGCTGATCAGGTTTTGGAGGCTCTGCCCGGTCAGCCCGATCAGGTGCTGGCCGACCAGTGGCTGGCCACACCGAATGACAACCCGCTGTTTAATGGCACGGCTCCTCTGGACCGCTTGCTGGCTGGCCAGGTGGTCGACCTGACGGTGGTCAGGGATTTTCTTGATGCGGAGCGGGGTGGTTGGTGATTGCGATCGATACGCTACCCAGCAGCGAGGTCAATGAACCGGTCTACCGGGTCATCCTGTCGCGCTATCCCCAGATTCACCTGTTCGAGCGCGTCTCCAATCCCGAGGATTGGGACGTGCTCTACGCCGTCGAGTCACTAACCAATCCCAGGTTGCGCGATGAAGTCGGTGATATTCGCCTGGTACCCCCGGAAGATCGCGTCTATGGCGATGGTGCCTCTTGGATCATGGCGGCTTTCACCCATCCTCCGGTTGATGGGCGGGGTGGTCGCTTCAACCGGGACTTTGGTATTTACTACTGCGCTGCCGATGAAGCGATTGCCATCGCCGAATCGTCCTACCACCGGGCGCGCTTTCTGCGGGAATCCCGGATCGACAAGACCACTCAGGAAATGCGCGTCATCCGCGCACAGCTGGGTCCGACAACGTTGCATGATGTCCGTCACCTGGTGGGAGATGGTATCTATGATCCAGAGAATTACGGCGAAGCCCAGCAGCTCGGTTACGCGTTACGT
>JBNKFQ010000174.1:0-2451 GCA_050289385.1 Porticoccaceae bacterium
ATAATGTCTCGATGAAAAATGTCGGTAGCCCTGTGTTTTCTTGTGTTGTAGCCCCCGATGCTGCCACCTGTCCTGAAAGCGCTATTGCGGTAAGTGCAGACAATGTCGAAGTCCTGGATATGGATGAAGACGGCGTGGCGACAACGGTAACACTGAAAGCGAATATCAACGCTGAATCAACCACAGAGACATCTATTGAATGGACACAATTATCCGGCCCGGTTGTGGAATTTACCGGTCAGGGAACCGATTCCATCAGCTTTACTGCGCCCGATGTTGCAGACGAGACCACCATGGTTTTCAAGGTCCTGGCAAAAGGATTGAACGGATCTGCTTCCACTCAGGTAGTTGCTATCATTAAAGATCGCGGTGAGCCTGAAGGCGATGCAAGCGATGATGACGATACGCCTGATACCGGCGATTCAGGAGATACCGGCGATTCAGGTGATACCGGTGATTCAGGTGATTCAGGTGATACCGGCAATTCGAATAATGACAACAATAACGCGGCTAATCAGTTTTCATCTTCCGGTGGTGGCGGTAGCTTTGGCTGGATGGGGTTGTTGTTATTGTCTTTGCCGGGTTGCGTAGGAAAAAGCTTGTACAACGCTCCAGGTCTTAATTAGTCACGTGTATGTCCTTGGCAATAGGATTTGCCGGGTTGAGGAAAAGCCCGCATTTAGCGGGCTTTTTACATTTACGCTTTGGGTATATTCTCACCTGGGTGCCGTTTACTCCTATTTCATCATGGGCAGTGACCGATTTAACGAAGTATTGAAAAACAGCTGGCGTGGCGTACGGAGCCTGTAGGTTGGGTTAGGCAATAATCCGTGTATGATTGTGCCTGTTAGTTCAATAATCGTAGATATGCTCGAGCTGAATACCTGCTTTGTTGATATAGCCTAGCATGCTGCCTAGTGTGTTGACGCTGACGAGCACCGCATTTCTTTCTCGCTCGGGTGTGGTGACCATGCGCGAGTCAAATAGTGGATAGGCTTGGTTAAAGTCGAAGGTTTGGTCTTTACTTTTTACGATAGATACCACGATAAATTGGTTGCCGGAAATATCATTTATTTCCAGCCCCTGCGCGGTGAGTTGGGGGAGAATTTTGGTGAACGGATCCCAGCGTGGAATGGATAGAATTTGCAGGTTTTGAGCTGCGGCCAAACGTTTTACTCCATCCGGCAATTTTAATGGGTTTGCGTGGTTGAATTTTGCGGTTAGATAAATTTGACCGTCGCTCGCTTCGAATGTGGTTTTGGCGCCGAGTTCAATGAGCTTGGCGTAGCCTGTTTTAAATCCGAATTCGAGGGTGACAAACAGTTTGCGTTCCAGTTTGCGAATGAAATTGTTGGCGAAGAATTCGGGTTCGGACCAGATTTTTTTCACCCACGACCAATAATCAAATTCATACCAGGCCTTTTCGTAGATGAGATCGCTGTAGGCGCGCTGTGCCTGTTGGTAGATACGGTCTTCTTCGGTGTCCTCGCCGCCGGCGGTCCAGCGGCTGAAGCGGCCGATGGTGTTTTCGTAGACACTTTTCATCATGTATTCGACCGTGGTGCTCACACCAATCACGTCTAACATCACGATGTAGTCTTCATTTTTCGTGTAAACGCCTTCGCTTAAGTTCAATCAACCGCAATTGACAATTTTGCCTATATTTATGGTGATCGTGAGGCTAGACGTGAATTTTTATCGTTTCTGGAAAACGTTTTTCACCTGTTCCCCGAGCGGGAGTTCCACGGGTTGATCGCCAGCAATACCGAGCAATTGAAAAGCGACAGGGAAATCTATGCCGCCGTGCAAAAGCAGCTCGATACCATCAAGCCATTTTTAGGCGAATTGAAGTTTGCCATTCCCGCGCTACAACACCAAAAGCAGGTTATGGTGCAGCAGAGCGTCGAGCTGCTGGGCGAGGCACGCTCGTTTGAAGGTTATCTGGAGGTCGGGTCCGGTGGCCGCTATTTGGATTACCTGGAGGAGGCGGTCGCCATCAACGGCGATATTTATACCGTGACCGATACCCCACCCGGCTATTCCATCCCTGACATGGTTGATCGCGGCCAAGTGGCCAAGGTTGGGCAGACCATCGATTTCAATCACTATGCCACCGATTTCTCGACGCACATTCCGAGCGGGAGCATCGATCTGGCCAGCGTCTATATCGGATTTCACCACTGCCCGATAGCATTGCGGGAAGCATTTATCGAGTGCGCCGTAAAACTTCGCCCTTCAGGGCGGAGATGTAAGGCGTGGATTGCGAAGCAATCCTAATGCGGTGTCCGCTACTGTTCGATGTGTTGACGAATGATATCAATGGGCACACCATCGTAGCATTCGACAAAGTAAGAGGGACCAGCCCTATAGCTTCTTGCCGATGCTTGGGTCGTTCTTCATGTGGATTATACGGCTGGAAAACGTATAATGGCGGTTATGGTCATTCGCAAA
>JBNKFQ010000175.1:0-5370 GCA_050289385.1 Porticoccaceae bacterium
TCCCCTGCTTTTTTCAAGGCCGAGCAAAGCGATGGCGCGAATCTCGAGCGTGCGACTACAGACGTCCGACGTGCGACGTTCTTTAAAAAACACCCCACCGAAGTGGGGCTAATGGACTGCCGCTAAAATCAGTTTCTATCCTTGTCGACCAGTTTGTTCTCGGTAATCCAGGGCATCATCTCGCGCAGTCGTCCCCCAACCTGTTCGATAGGGTGTGCAGCATTGTTGCGACGATACGCGGTCATTGACGGATAGTTGGTGGCACCTTCAGAAATAAATTTCTTGGCGTACTCGCCGTTCTGAATATCCTTTAGTGCCGCACGCATGGCTTCACGAGATTGCTCATTAATGACTTTGGGCCCGGTCACGTATTCGCCATACTCGGCGTTATTGGATATCGAGTAGTTCATGTTGGCAATGCCACCTTCGTACATCAGGTCGACAATCAATTTGAGTTCGTGCAGGCACTCAAAATAAGCCATTTCCGGTGCGTAACCCGCTTCGGTGAGTGTTTCGAAACCCATTTTTACCAGCTCTACAGCGCCGCCACAAAGTACAGTTTGCTCACCGAACAAGTCGGTTTCAGTTTCGTCCTTGAAGGTAGTTTCGATAATGCCAGTACGCCCTCCGCCAACGCCACAAGCGTAGGAAAGCGCTACATTTTTTGCCTGGCCAGAAGCGTCCTGAAATACGGCTACCAGATCGGGAATACCGCCACCTTTGACAAATTCACTACGCACTGTGTGACCCGGAGCCTTCGGCGCAATCATGATTACGTCGATATCAGCGCGAGGCACAATCTGGTTGTAATGAACAGCGAAACCGTGGGCAAAAGCCAGCGTACCACCCTGTTTCAAATTGGGTTCAATGTCACTTTTGTAGAGTTGTGCCTGAAATTCGTCCGGAGTGAGAATCATAACCACATCGGCGCTTGCGACAGCGTCGGCTACCGGTTTCACTGTCAGCCCTTCCGACTCGGCCTTGGCAACGGAAGAAGATCCACTGCGCAAGCCGACAACAACGTCCACCCCCGAGTCTTTCAGATTGAGGGCATGAGCATGGCCCTGGGAGCCATAGCCAATGATGGCCACTTTTTTGGCCTGAATAATAGAAAGATCGCAGTCTTTGTCGTAGTACATTTGCATGGTGTTTGGCCTCTTTTTGAGTCGGAAGTCGGATGTCGGTAGTCGGAAGCGAAAGATTCGCGCCATCGCCAGTCTCGGCTTTGCTTGACAGTTAACCTCTGAAATCGAATACAGGGGGCTCTTTGCCGCCTCGCCAGATCAGCTTTTAGCTTCCGACTTTCGACATCTGACTGGTTTCAACCAACTGTAGACCACTCCATACGTTGCGTAAAACGATATATTTGCAATTAAGTATGCCGAATATTGCAACATACAAATAAAGACCAGTACCACAGGCATGGGACTCAAGGCCCCATGCCTGTGGGCAATGGAAGATTTTATGGCAGGTTCAGGGCGCCGGACTGTCTGCCGGGCTCTTTTTCAGATACTGATCGTACCAGTCGAAAATCCGTTGATAGTAATCACGCAAATCGGCTTCGGTGGTATTTGGCGCACCATGGCCGCTATTCATGTAATTCACCCACTCTACCTTTTTGTCGAGACGGCGCAGGGCGTAATACATTTCCATACTGGTGCGCGCCGGTACATTGTGATCCTGGTCTCCGGTGATCAACAACAGTGGTGTCGTAACTCGATCGGCAAACAGCACCGCTGTATGAAGAATGTATTTGAGAGGCGCCTCCCACATTGTACCGCCGAGACGGTCCTGACTGTTTTCCGGAGCGTGTATGTTGCGTATACCCAGGCGAGGGCTGTCGGTGTAAAAACTGATCATATCGGCTTTACCCGAAATATTAATGGCTGCCTTGAAGCGGTCGGTCTGGGTAACCAGCAAGTTGGTTGCGTAACCACCGTAACTGATACCCTGAATCCCCATCCGCTCACCGTCGGTTATACCTCTTTCAATCAAGCTGTTGGCGGCGGCCGTCACGCCTTTCACCCAGGCTTCGCCCGGATGGCCAATTTCCAGATTCACTGAAGGGAATACCACAGCGTAGCCCTGGCTGGTTAACAAACTGGTAGTCGAATCAAAGACATTATCGAAAAACTTTTCATAAACAATAAATATCGTCGGGTATTTTTTGCCACGTTGATAGTTAACGGGGTAATACAGAACACCATCAAGTTTTTTTCCGTCGGAATCCAGGTAAGAAATGAGTTCGGTTTTGGCAACGTTTTTGTTCGCCAGTTGCGGGTTTATATTGGTCAGCTTTCTGATGTTCCTGAAATCTGGATCAGTGGCGTATATATCCAGAGGGTGATTAGCTTCGCCGTAAGAAAACACCAGCGTGCGATTATTGTCGGAAAACAGCGTTTCAAGCTCGATACCCCACACAATCTTGTTATACAGGTTGCCACTTTTTTCCAGACTTTCCAGCTTTCCGGAAGATACATTGTAGCGGGAAAAACCACGTTCCCATTTTGTCGCCGCTGAATAGCTGAGATAAATATCATCGCCGTCGTTACTCCAGGCCACAACCTTGTATTTGGGGGCCGATTTGTCATCCGCGGGCATTTCCACAAAAAGTTTTCGTTGGCCATTGCGGCTGTTAACAAGCCATAAACCTTTTTTATTTGATGCAATTAGCTGGCTACCGTCATCACTTACCTGAATAACAGTAAAGGGGCTGTTATCATCGTCCTTCTCGCCATCCTTTTCGTTATTGGCATTTTGTTCTTCCTTGTCTTTGCTGACTTTAACAATCAGTTTTGGTTTGCTAGCTCGTCTGGCAGAAAAATAGATATCGCCTTCTTTGGTTGACCATGCATAGTACTTGTGATTGTTGGACGATTTGAGGGTCGTTCCCGCTGTGGTCGAAACCAGCGTGCGTGACTTGCCACCTTTTATTGCTTGTACTTTTATATCAGACGGCGGAGTCACAAACTCCGGATATGAAGAAGACAAATCTGTGTAATCTGTCTTTTTCATTATGTTTTGCAAGTAAACAATATCCTTGCCATCACCAGTAATGTGAAAGTCGTTGAGAATCATGGCAGGCAAGACTGTGCTCACCTCGTGGCTGGATAAATCATAAGAGACTACTGCATGTCGTAAACTCTCGCGCTTGAGCGCCTCCCATGCCAGAAATGGTTGCTCACTTGAATAAACCGTAACGGGACCTTTAGTAAGACGCTTGAATTCGGCTTGCGCTTTTTCTCTCCAACCCTCGGGCCTGAGCGGTAGATAAAGAAATTTGCCATCAGGACCCCACTGAACCAGTGAACGTCGGGACCAGGCAAATTCCTGTTTTTGCGGTAGTGCGAGTTCCGTAAGCCGACCACTGGACACATCATAAATATTGACTCTGTACCGACCGCCTTCGATCACAGGGATAACCAGTTTGTTTGAATCGGGCGACCATTTCACACTTCCCGATGCCCCATATGGACTGGAACGTCCGATGGCTTTGCTCGTTGAAAAGACCTGGCGCTGTTCAGCCGTTTTTGTGTTAACAAGCAGCAGCTTCGTTTTTGCCGACGAATCATAAGTCGGGTCGCCGTCACGGTAATTATTAACACCCAGAAAATCTCTGGTGCTACCAACAGACACTGCCAGCCACTGCCCGTCAGGGCTGAGCGCCTCAGCTCTGGCACTGTTGAGGTTCAGGGCGTCATCAATCTGGAAGGCGTTACTGCCGCTGACGGACGACTGCGTCGCAGGTTGGGTATAAGCCGCCAGAGGCAATCCGAGGACACCAATAAACAGGACTTGTAAAAGAGTGCGAAGGTGAACGGAAAAATATCGGTGATACATAAATACCTGCCTTTTTCAGAATTGATGTTTGGAGGTGAGATGTTCTTGTGGTTGGGAAACAGACAGCTAAATCGAGGTGATTGGGCAGTCACAATGAAGAAGGTGCAAATATACTCCACTATAATCTGGACGAACAACCTGATACCTCTCCCTGACCGGTTTTGTTGCAAAAATCGACACAATCAAGATAAAGTATGTAGCAAATTGCAACATGGCTGACAATCGGTTTATGGATACCCGCACATTGAAATATTTTCTGGTGGTGGCAGACAACCTGCATTTCAGTCGTGCCAGTGAAGCCTGCAATATCAGCGCCTCAGCCTTGTCGCGCAACATAAGGCAGTTGGAAGAGGAACTGGGTGTGACGCTGTTCCTGCGTGACAATCGCAGTGTACAGCTCACACCGGAGGGTCAGAAATTTCAGCTCTACGCACGTGAAGCGCTGGCGCAATGGCACACCATGCGCAACAACTTGCTGGAAAATGTCGATCACCTGCAAGGGGAGATCAGCGTGTACTGTTCAGTAACCGCAACCTACAGCGTGCTCTATGATTTATTGCAGCAGTTCCGCAAAAAATATCCCGAAATCGACATCAAATTACATACCGGTGACCCTGAACACGCGATTCCCGGATTATTGGCCGGTAACGAAGACATTGCCATCGCTGCCCGACCCGATTCACTCCCGGCCGGTCTGGTATTCAAGCCGGTTACTATTTCGCCTTTACTTTTTATTGCCCCTGCCCACCCTGACTTTGAACTACCACGTTCCGGTGATCAATGGTCTGTTACGCCAATGATACTGTCGGAAAGCGGTGTCGCACGCAAACGGGTGGATGCCTGGTTTCGCAAACAACATGTCAAGCCGCATATCTACGCGCAAGTGGCGGGCAACGAAGCCATTGTCAGTATGGTAAGCCTTGGCCTTGGCGTAGGCGTTGTACCTGAAATTGTTCTGGCTAACAGCCCTGTTGCCAGGCGGGTTCAAGTACTGCAAACAAAACCCGCTCTGGAACCGTACGATGTCGGTTTGTGCGCACTGGAAAAAAACCTGAAAAACCCACTGATTAATGCGTTCTGGTCATTGCACAACACATAAATCAGGGCCAGCCTTTATTTGGGCGCCAAATCGCTCACCCGCCAGTGAAAACCTGCGGTGGCAAAATAGGAAAGGTCACGTAAAACCGGGTCGTACAGATCAGCTTGCTTGGCAGTGTCGTTTATTTTGTAAGGGCCATCATCACCAAGGATATAAACATACTGGTTGTCCCCGGTAACCACTTCAAAAGGCTTGTCATTCACATTGGTAAACTGGATAAACCCCTTGTAAGCCCATTGCCGACTACCATCTTCGCGCTCAATTATTTCCCAAAAACCGGATGGCTGGTCATCCGCGCTGGCGGTAAACGGACGCCAGGTTTGCAGGCATTCTGCATTGCAACCTTTGGTGCCCAGGCGCTTGCCACGTGCGTAAGCAATGTCGTCGGTGGTTCTCGCCGTCCACACCCGATCTACCGAATAGCGTGAATA
>JBNKFQ010000176.1:0-2426 GCA_050289385.1 Porticoccaceae bacterium
TTTGCCGCTGGCGCGTTTACTCTATAGGCGACCAGGAAAATAGCTTCATGCCCGGCGGAGCAGTGAAAAAGAGCAAGGTGACCCATATTGCCAACCGTTCCCGATTTCAGCACAACCAGTTGCTGGAAGCGGTGATTGCCGAGCATCAATCAAGCATGCGGCGCTTTCTGCGCTTGCGCCTGCCGGAAAGTGCCGACCGTGAAGATGTTTTGCAGGAGCTATTCTTGAAGTTGGCCAATATGGAAGATCTGGACCAGCGCCTGCCTTGCAGCTCAAATGAAGTCCGTGGCTACCTGCTTACCATGGCAACCAATCTGATTCGTGACCGCGTGCGGCGAGCTATCGTTCGCCAAAATGCCCGGACGGAATTGCTGGAACGCAGTACAGAAATCGATGATTTTTCGACAGAAGAAAAATTTATAACCGATCGTCGCCTGGCCGCCATGCAAAAAGTATTGGCAAGACTAAAGCCGGATTACCGCAATGCCTTTGTCTTGAGCCGTTTTAAAAGCCTCAATTATCAAGAAATTGCGGAGCATATGAACCTTCCGGTTAGCACAGTCGAGAAATATATATCCAGGGCACTTCACGCCCTGCGTAAAGAGTGGGGTAGGGTATGACTGACCTTCAAACTTCAAAGGGTGAACGTCATGCTTCAGGGAGTAGCCTTGCGGCACGTCAGGCAACAAAATATGTAGCCTGCCTGCATTCACCAAACCTGAATGAACAAGACGAAGCCGCTATAAACAGATGGTTGGAACAGTCACCGGAAAATCGTCGGGAATATAATACGGCACTGGAAATGTGGGACAGTCTCGAATATCTGGCTGATACCCCACAAGTTAAATCCATGGTTCGTTCGGCTGCAGGCGCACGTCGGGTAAGGCGAACCGGGCTATTTTTACCATGGGCGATTGCAGCATGTCTGGTGTTGACGACAAGCGTGGTTTTTTACGGGGACATCACGCAGTTGATCAATGGTTGGCACACCACGGTTTACGCAACTGCCATCGGTGAACAAAAAAGTATTACCCTGTCGGACGGCAGTGTCGTCAAGCTCAATACTGACAGTCAGATTAGTGTGGACTTTAGCAGTCACCAGCGACGTGTCGCCCTCGATCGGGGCGAGGTCTTTTTTGATATAGCCAAAGACAGTACACGGCCGTTTAATGTCAGGGCGGGATTGCAAACCATTTCGGTACTCGGTACCCAATTCAATGTACGCAAGCGTGGTTCGGCCTACACTCTGGCAGTAGTTGACGGAATTGTAGCCGTGCACCGCGAGGATTCTCCGCTGGCGCTGACTGCCCCGGACGAAATTGCGGCCCAGAGTCAAAGTATCTCTCGCGCAGGTGATGGCTATGTGCTTGAAAAAGGTGCGGTAATGACGTTTGAAGATCGGGCCACACTATCGAAGTTGGAGCGCGATAACTATTTTGCCTGGCACACCGGCACCGTTACATTTAAAGACAAACCACTAAAAATGGTAGTAGAAGAAATAAACCGTTATTCACAGCGTAAGGTAGTTATTGTTGGTGAAGAGACCAAATTTTTGAGGGTCAGCGGGATATTGCCCATTCAGGATGTTGAGCAGGTACTGCGTGGTTTGGAGGCAGCCTTCCCACTCGAAATAGATTTTACTGAACGTCATATTATTATCCGTAAAAAACGGCAATAAAAAACTGGAGGAGTATTCCGGTTGGCGCGTTTTACTGGTGAATCGACGGAAATTCATGCCGAAAATTCGATGTTTTTTACGAGATAATGATAGGGGAGTACATGATGAATAATTTGTACAGAAAAAAGAGATTGCTAATAAGTCTGGGAGTGGCAGCGGCCATTGCTATGGCATCAAACGCGTCTCTGGCAGACTTTGATCCACTGGATTTGAATATTTCTGCACTGCGTACTGACGAGGCATTATTGGCGCTGGCACGCGATGCCGGAGTCCAAATCGTTTTTTCACCAGCCACTGCCGAACTGAATCAATCGCCGGCAATTAGTGGTCGCTATTCTGTAAAAGAAGCCATGAAAATTCTACTGGCCGAGACCGATTTGGGGTTTGAAGTGGTTTCTGATCAGATGATTGTTGTCAGAAAAAGAGGAGAATCTGCAGGGAGTGGTGATAGCAAGACATCTGGTCGGGAAAAAGATAGATTGAGTTCAGAACAAAATGAAATTGAAGAAATGATTGTAACCGCGACCAAGCGGGATACACGGCTGCAAGACACCGCAATAGCGATTTCTGTATTGGGTGCCGACACTATCGAAAAACGCGGCCTGGTCAGCATGGGCGACTACCTCAGCACCATCCCCGGCGTTACCATACAGGATCGCGGTACTGGCGCTGTTTCCATCGTCACGCGGGGCATAGCGGCAAACCCACAGAAAGAACGAGACGCCACAGGCGTTTATTTTGGCGAAAT
>JBNKFQ010000177.1:0-11890 GCA_050289385.1 Porticoccaceae bacterium
ACACCGTTATACATCACGATCTGAAAACGACCCGCCAGAGAGACGCCTGAAAACGCCCTGCCAAGACCAGCCGAGTCCGGGTGAATCCCAAGCAACGCCAGCACCTGCAAGGCACACGCTGCGCTGGGCAGGGGTAACCCGGGGTTGGCAATGTCGTGCAGATAGTGCTCTTTACCGTCGGCACTTTTGACCCAACCGGAAACGCAGTTACCCTCCCCCTCAAGCTGGAAATCGGAACCTTTGAAATACACTCTGGCACCCAGCCTTTCAAGCTCTGGCACCATCGTGGCCGGCAAATCTGCTTCGCCACAGACCAGCGGCCGGTCGCGGCGCGCTATGCCACACTTTTCGATGGCAACCTGCTCCCGAGTGTCACCCAGCCAGTCTTGATGATCAAGATCAATGCTGGTAATCACGGATATATTCGGGTCAATAATATTGACCGCATCCAAACGGCCCCCCAGTCCCACTTCCAGCAACACAATATCGAGTCTGGCCCGCGCCAGAATTCTGAACGCAGCCAGCGTGGTAAATTCAAAATAGGACAGGCTGATATCACCCCTGGCGTGCTCAATATCTTCAAATGCGGCACAAAGCTCTGCGTCACTTACCAGGATACCGGCAAGGTTGATACGTTCGTTAAATGTCAATAAATGAGGGGAAGTATAGGCACCGACCCGATAACCCTCAGCCGACAACAAACTCACCAACAGAGCGATACAAGACCCTTTGCCATTGGTGCCGCCCACGGTAATCACTTGCGGCGCAGGCCGAATATTGCCAAGGCGGCGATAAACCTCAGCGACACGTTCAAGACCGAGATCAATGGCAACGGGATGGCGTGATTCCAGCAGGCTCAGCCATTGCAAGAGCGACTTATTCGTCGCTGTCTGCGATTTCTGGCTCAAGCTCGGGACGATTGGTAAATTTTGACAGCAACCGGGCTACGGTATCGCGCATTTCTCCGCGTCGAATAATCATATCGATTGCGCCATGCTCCAGCAGAAACTCCGCACGCTGAAACCCTTTGGGCAATTTTTGCCGTATGGTCTGCTCGATGATGTTGGGTCCAGCAAAACCGGCTCGAGCCGCCGGCTCCGCAGCATTGATATCACCCAGCAGGGCAAGGCTGGCAGAGACACCGCCGTATACCGGGTCTGTCATGATGGAAAAATATGGCGTGCCCTGTTGTTTCAGGCGCTCGATAATAGCGCTGGTCTTGGCCATTTGCATGAGGGAGATCAAAGCCTCTTGCATACGGGCGCCACCAGTAGCCGGAAAGCAAACAAGGGGGATATTTTCTTCCAGCGCAAGCTGGGCCGCACGGGTAAACTTTTCACCAACGGCGTACCCCATCGAGCCACCATGGAAAGCAAACTCAAACGCCACTACCACAACCGGAATACCTTTCAGCTCACCCCGCATGGCAACAACGGCGTCTTTTTCACCTGTTTTCTTCTGTGCCTCTGACAATCGATCCTTGTATTTTTTAACATCCTTGAACTTCAGCCGATCAACCGGTTCCACGTCCGCCGCGATTTCCTGGCGATTATCCTGATCAAGAAAGATATCCAACCGGCGGCGAGCACCAATACGCATGTGGTGATCACATTTTGGGCAAACATCCAGGTTGCGTTCCAGTTCTGGCCGATACAAGGGGGCGCTGCACTTCGGGCACTTCTTCCAGAGACCTTCCGGTATGCTTTGTGTGCGGTCTTTCTTTTGGGTCGTCAGTCCTTGAGGTCTGATCTTCTCTAGCCAACTCATTGTGTTATCCGATTAAGCTGTTTCTGGTTCCGAGATCACTGGTGCTGACAGTGCCGCCATTGCCGCTTTCTGTCAATCCCTGTCCAGGGCGTCACGCATTTCGGCAACCATTGCCGCAATTGTGCTGATTAGCTCATTGTAACGATTCTGTTTACTGCCATGGTACTGGCTCATGCAATCGACGATCACACTGCCCACTACCACACCGTCTGCGACGGCCGATACCTGACGGGCTGTTTCACCGTCCTTGATGCCAAAACCGACACAAACCGGCAAATCTGTCAACTCACGGATTTCTGCCACCTTTTGCTGCACGGATTCAACATCGAGGTGCCCGGCACCGGTTACTCCCTTTAACGAGACGTAATAAATATAGCCGCCAGCAAGATCAACTACTGATTTTTCGCGCTCTTTTGTCGTAGTCGGAGCAATCAGAAAGATATTTTCGATCTCTGCGTCTCGCAGGCGAGCATTAAAATCAACGGCCTCTTCCGGCGGCAAATCTACAGTCAATACGCCATCCACACCCGCCTTTACCGCTTCTGTGACAAAGGTGTCGTAACCCATTTTTTCAATGGGGTTGGTGTAGCCCATCAGTACTACCGGGGTGTCGATGTCATTCTCGCGAAATTCGCTAATCAGAGCGAGTGTTCCGCGCAAGCTGACCTTGTTTGCAAGGGCGCGTTCGTGGGCACGCTGTATTACCGGCCCCTCTGCGGTAGGGTCTGAAAATGGCACTCCGATTTCAAGGATATCAGCACCAGCCTTTACCAGGGCATGCATGGCCGGAACAGTCACTTCCAGACAGGGGTCGCCCGAAACAATATAAGGTACAAGCGCTTTGCGGCCGGACTGCCGAAGATCTTGCATTCGTTGATTAATTCGATTCACTGTGTCAATTCCACTCCATTACTCATCGGCAACCTCAAACCACAATGCCATCGATTTCGGCAACAGTGAGAATATCCTTGTCCCCACGCCCCGAAAGATTGACCACGATGTTCTGCTGCGGCGACATTTGCTGTGCCAGTTTTTCGGCCCAGGCCAGCGCATGGCTCGATTCCAGCGCGGGCATAATGCCTTCTATTCGAGTCAGTTTGCGAAATGCGGCCATCGCTTCGTCATCAGTGACGGCAACATAATCCACTCTGCCCTGATCCTTGAGCCAGGCGTGCTCCGGACCGACCCCGGGGTAATCCAGTCCGGCCGAGACTGAGTGTGTTTCAATAATCTGACCGTTTTCGTCTTCCATCAGATAAGTGCGGTTACCATGCAGCACGCCGGGAACACCATCGTTTAGTGGTGCAGCGTGGCGGCCGGTATCGAGCCCAAGCCCACCGGCTTCCACGCCATACATGGCAACATTTTCATCGGACAAAAACGGGTGAAATAAACCGATAGCGTTGGAACCCCCGCCAACACACGCCACCAATGCATCGGGCAAACGTCCGGTCATTTCCAGACATTGCGCGCGAGCCTCGCGGCCAATAACAGACTGGAAGTTGCGCACCAGCTCAGGGTAAGGATGCGGGCCAGCGCAAGTACCTATAATGTAAAAGGTATTGTCGACATTGGTTACCCAGTCTCGCATGGCTTCATTCATCGCATCCTTTAAGGTACGGGAGCCAGAGGTCACCGGAATCACTTCCGCGCCCAGCAACTTCATGCGATAAACATTCAGGGATTGCCGATGCACATCTTCCTCACCCATGTACACCACACACTCAAAACCCATGCGCGCGCACACGGTAGCGGTAGCAACCCCGTGCTGGCCTGCGCCGGTTTCAGCAATGATTCGGGTTTTGCCACTGTGCTTGGCCAGCAGCGCCTGGCCAATCGTATTGTTTATCTTGTGAGCACCCGTGTGGTTAAGGTCTTCCCGTTTCAGCCAGATTTGTGCGCCGCCGACTTCACGGCTCCAGCGCTCTGCGTGATAAAGCGGAGAGGGTCGCCCAACGTAATGGGCCAGGTCGCGATCGAACTCAGCCTGCAATTCAGGGCTGTTTTTAAGCCGCGAGTAGTTTTGCTCCAGTTCGTCGAGAGCATGTATCAGGGTTTCGGCCACAAACCGACCGCCGTAAGGGCCAAAATGCCCCCTGGCGTCCGGTAACTGACTGTAATCTACAGCTTGCGTGTCTTCGGTCACTGCCTGAACTCTCCCAATATATAGCGTTTACGAGCCGTACGCGATTCACTTACAGTGGAGGTGAATCGCGCGTTATTTACTGTTTAACGTTGTCGATAAAGCGTTGAATCATGGCCGCGTTTTTTACACCCGGCGCGCTTTCCACCCCGCCGCTGACATCCACCGAGTATGGAGCCACCTGCCTGATAGCATCTGCCACATTATCGGGGGTCAACCCTCCGGCCAAAATAACCGGGGTATTGTGCGCTAACGATACCTTCGACAGTCGCTGCCAGTCGAACACCTGACCTGTGCCACCGTATTTATCGGCTTGCCAGGCATCAAACAGACAAGCAGAAGCCGATGGGTAACGCGCCATTTCTGCCCGTGGATCCCGGTCAGGGTGCATACGTATCGCCTTGTACCAGGGACGCCCAAACTGCTGGCAAAAGGCGTTGTCTTCATCGCCATGAAATTGCAGCACATGGAGCGGCACCTGCTGCAGTATATCCCGAATCCGGTCTGCAGAGGCATTTACAAACAACCCGACAATTGTCACAAACGGTCCGACTGCCGCGGCGACTTGCTGTGCCTGTTCGACCGTCACAAATCGCGGACTGTCCTCATAAAACACCAGTCCGACAGCATCGGCGCCAGCGTCTGCCGCTGCGCGCGCATCGGTTTCGGAGGTTATTCCGCAGATTTTTACTCGCGTGGTATTCACGGTGGTCCCAAACGTCAGCAAGGCTCGAGGCAAGGCCCGGATTCTATCAAATCCTGATCATTGTTTCAGGGGTTCCGAAACAAAATATGGGCCGGGATCAAACCCGGGCAATTCGAATCCGTCCGGATAATCTACCGCCACCAGGTACAATCCATTTGCCGGTGCGGTAACCGCTCCCATGGTCCGGTCCCGGGCAATCAATAATTCCTTTATCCACTGTGGTTCACGTGCACCGCAGCCAACAGCTATCAGCGCACCCGCAATATTACGCACCATGTGGTGAAGGAACGCATTAGCCCGAATTTCCACCACCACCAGATCGCCGCTGCGCCACACTTCCACATAGTGAATGTTGCGATATGGTGTATTGGACTGACAACCCGCCGCACGAAATGATGAAAAATCCTGCTCGCCCGGCAAACAGGCTGCGCCTGTTTGCATTCGCTCCGCGCACAACGGCCTGCGCTCCCAACTGAGCCCTTTGTTGAACAGGGCGGGCCTATACGCGCCATTGGCAATAATGTAACGATAAGTACGGGCTGTTGCACTAAAGCGCGCGTGAAAGCTCGGCGGCATTTGCCGGGCCCAGTGTAACCTTACGGTGTCGGGCAAATTGGCATTGGCGCCCAGAATCCAGTTGCGCGGTTTGCGCTCGGCCACGGTATCAAAGTGGATTACCTGATTGGTGCCGTGCACGCCTGTATCCGTGCGACCCGCGCAAACTACAGATATGTTCTCGGCTGCGACGCTGGACAGCGCACCTTCGACATGACGCTGAACACTGTCACAGTGGCGTTGACGCTGCCAGCCACAAAAAACACTGCCGTCGTATTCAACGACGGCAGCTATTCGGTTCATGCCTTTCGGCAATTCGGTGTCGGGGGGTATCAGGCAGTTACGCTGATAACTCCAACTCTCTGTTTCAGGCATACCGGGCCCTGGAAAAAAAACTTACACAACTGACCTGATTTTATCGACGTTTGACTCAAGTAATATCGGTTATCAGCTTCTGTGCCTGCTCTTGCTGACCGGCGTCACCGTCTTCGATCACTTCCTGCAAGATTTCCCGTGCGCCATCTTTGTCACCCATATCAATATAGGCCTGCGCCAAATCCAGTTTGGTGCCTACTTCATCTCCGTCGGACAGTAAATCAAATTCGTCTTCGTCACCACTGTCTGGCGCAGCTTCAAGGGATGGCATCTCGCCAGAATCGGTCACAACCTCAACAGCTTCCAGCTCAGAGTCAACGCCATCATTTGCCGATTTGAGAAAATCGAGTTCCAGGTCTCCGTCGTCGGCGTCCTCCGCCACTTGCGTGTCGCCGCCCTCAGCCGACTGCCCGGACGATGATTGTTCTTCGCTTTCTGCCACCGAGCTGTCCAGATCAAGTTCAAGGTCAAATTCGGAATCGGTATCCGCGTCTGTTCCTTCCGTGATCTGATCAGATTCGGATGTCGGCAGCAAATCACCATCTGTGAAGTCTTCCCCAACTGTATCCGGTGCGTCACTATCCTCAACGTCGTCCTGACTCGCTGCCTGCTCCAGATCGCGGTCTCCCTGCAACCGGGATGAATCATCTTCCATGGCGGTAAACAACTGATCCTCTTCGGCTAAATCAACATCATTCAGTTCTGCCGCCTGTTGCGAAGACACACTCGCAAATGCAGGGTTGTCCATCACCGGTTCGATATGACCATCAAGATCGACCATCTCGCCTTCGTCATCGTCGAGATACTCATAGCGATTGCGGCGGGCAACAAAAAACAGCAGCACCACCAGCAGACTGACACCGCCAATCACATAATACTTGTAGCTGTCCCAAAATCCCGGTTTCGCAACCGGTGCCGGAGCTTGAGACTGGGTAGACAGGCCAGCCACTTCGTCTTCGGCCGCTGTGTCGTCGCCGTCACTTTCTGCCAGCGGGTTGCTTTCGGAAGTGGAATCCGACTGTTCCTGTTCGCTGCCAGAGGCCTGCACCCCGGCCAATTCGCTGTCACGAATTTCGAGCATGCGCTGCATGGTGTTCAACTGCTCTTCGAGGCTGGCAATCCGGTCTTCCTGGTCCTCGATAATTCGATCTTTTTTCTCTACCTCTTCTTCAGCGATGGCAAGTTCATTCTCCAGCGATTCTCGTCCGGCCACCGATGAGCCACCGCCGTTTCCGTCGCCGGATTCAAGAGCCGAAGCACTGCCGGCTACACTGTTGTCTTCTGTTACGGATAATTTCAAGCGCCCTTCCGGGGTTGCCTCCGGTGGCTGACCGGAGGCAGTATCTTCAGAGGCATCCAGCAGAGCCCCCCGGTCGCTGGCAACAGGCTGACTGGCAGTGGCTACCTCAGACACGGCTTGCCGATGTGTGGTCGCCGTTACCTGGTCGCGATCAGGCAAGCGCAGCACAGCACCGCGCTTGAGTAAATTGATGTTGCCGTCAATAAACGCTGAAGGATTAAGGTGTTTTATCGCTACCATTGACTGATAAACCGATGCACCTTCCGGTTTTGCATCACGGGCAATTTGCCACAGGGTGTCACCGTTCTTTACGCTGTACTCGCTACCGGATAGCGCCGCAGAACCTGAAGATTGTGTCGAACGCCGCCCCGAAGAAGAACGACGTGCCGTAGACGTGCTGCTGGCAGCGTCAACGGACTTTGGTTGCGACTTTTTTCCAGTGGTCTCCTTGTCACCGCGCCCGTTATTGGCGTAGACCGGCAAGTCCACCAGCAAGGTATATTCACGTAACATGCGGCCTGCCGGCCACTGCAGTTCCACCAGAAAATCAAGATAAGGTTCCCGCACCGGCTTGCTGGACCTTACGCGAATCACCGGCTGCCCCGATGAGCGATCCACTGTAAATTGCAAGCTGGTCAAAAAATACTCGCGTTCAACCCCGGCGCGCTCAAAATCCAGCCGCCCGGCAAGGCCCACCAGAATTTCCGTATCTGAGAGTTCACCCACATTGAGAAGCTGAATTTCTGCATCAAGCGGTTCATTAAGGGAGGAGTTCAGCTTGATATTCCCAAGGCCCACCGCCATCGCCACCTGTGACACCAGCAATGACAGCGCCCCACCCAGTAAAGCCATTTTACGCAACGCCATATCCGTTTATCCTTTTTGTTTGCGTGCCTGCGAGGGTACCACACCGTAGCCTCGCCACAACTGCAATTATTATAGATACGTTTCTATCAATTTTTCCGCGATCTGTACACTGTTTAATGCGGCACCCTTCCGCACATTATCGGACACAATCCACATATTTAATCCATTGGCGCGGGACACATCCTCGCGAATACGTCCGACCAGCACGCCATCCTTGCCAGCGGCATCAAGTGCCGGCGTGGGATAACCGCCGGCTTTACGGTTATCAATCACCGTTACTCCCGGAGCCTCGGCAAGCAGCGCACTCGCCTCTTCAGCGCTGATCGGAGCGCGGGTTTCAAGGTGAACCGCCTCGCTGTGTCCAAAGAACACCGGCACTCGCACGCAGGTGGGATTCACGCCAATGCGCTCATCCCCCAGAATCTTGCGTGTTTCCCAAATCATTTTCATTTCTTCCCGGGTATAGCCGTTATCCTGGAAGTCGTCAATTTGTGGCCACACATTAAAGGCAATCTGCGCGGCCGGCCCCTCAGACTCAATTGGCAGGCCATTCAACAACTTTGCGGTTTGCCCCGCCAACTCATCAACCGCACGCTTACCCGCGCCAGAGACCGCCTGATATGTGGCTACGTTGATGCGTTCAATGCCAACTTCGTCATGGATCGGCTTCAGAGCCACAACCATCTGAATCGTTGAGCAGTTCGGATTGGCAATGATATTGCGTCGCTCAAAGTTGGCCAGTGCGTCCGGATTGACTTCTGGAACAACCAATGGAATATCGTCGTCGTAACGAAAGTGAGAGGTGTTGTCGATCACAACGCAGCCCGCAGCCGCAGCTTTTGGCGCGTACTCAGCTGAAATCGCCCCACCCGCCGAAAACAGGGCAATCTGCACCTTCGAAAAATCAAACTCCGCAAGATTTTCAACCAGCACCGGACGCTTGTTAAACATCACTGTATTGCCGGACGAGCGCTCACTGGCCAATGCGTGGACTTCACCCACGGGAAAGTCGCGCTCTGCGAGAATTTCAAGAATGGCTTCACCAACAACACCGGTAGCGCCAACCACCGCTATATCATAAGTACTGCTCATAATGTCTACGCGTCTTCCAGCAAAATACGAAGCATGCGACGCAGAGGTTCTGCGGCACCCCAAAGCAACTGGTCACCCACGGTAAATGCCGACAGGTACTCCCCGCCCATATTCATTTTTCGCAGACGCCCTACCGGTACATGCATATGACCGGTGACAGCCGTCGGTGTCAGCTCTCGCAGGCTGTCTTCTCGGTGATTGGGTACCACTTTTACCCAATCGTTGGCACTGGCGAGCATGCCTTCAATATCAGATATTGGTATATCCCGGTTCAGCTTTAATGTGAGAGCCTGACCATGGCTGCGCATGGCGCCAATACGAACGCAGAGGCCATCCAGCGGTACGGCCGGATTCTTACCCAAAATCGTGTTGCCCAGAATCTTGTTGGCCTCTGCCTGGGCCTTCCACTCTTCACGACTCTGCCCATTGTCGAGCTCGGTATCTATCCAGGGCAACAAACTACCCGCCAGCGGAAAGCCCCAGTTGCCTACCGGAAAATCGCTACTGCGGATGGTATTTGCCACCTTGCGATCAATATCGAGAATCGCCGATGCCGGGTTATCGAGTTCGGTGGCCACGGCATGGTTGACTGCACCCATTTGCGCGATCAGCTCGCGCATGTTCTGAGCACCCGCACCGGATGCTGCCTGATAGGTCATGGAACTGGCCCACTCCACCAGGCCTTCGCGAAAAAGACCACCGAGCGCCATCAACATAAGGCTGACTGTACAGTTACCGCCGATAAAGTCTTTAACGCCAGCCGCCAGACCCTTCTCGATGACATCGCGGTTTACCGGGTCAAGTACGATCAGGGAATCGTCGTTCATGCGCAGAGCTGACGCGGCGTCAATCCAGTAACCGCCCCAACCGGCAGCGCGCAGCGCCGAATAAACCGATTTGGTGTAGTCTCCACCCTGACAAGTAACAATGATATCCATCGCCTTGAGTTCGGTTATGTCGGTGGCATCTTTCAGCAGTGGAATGTCTTTGCCGATGTCTGGCCCGGTTTTACCGGTTTGCGAGGTGGTAAAGAAAACGGGTTCAATATCGGCAAAATCATTCTCTGCCAACATGCGCTCAAGCAATACCGAGCCAACCATACCTCGCCAACCAACAAAACCCGTTCGTTTCATCATCTCTCTCGTCAGTAAAAAAACAACCGGCCGCGGCAATTGCGACCGAAACCAAACAATGACCGCGGATTTTACACTATCTGAACAGATAATTTTTAGCCGTTTTACGTGTTTACGCTGGTTTTTTGCTGAAAAACTCTCACTTTGGCTCTTGTTTGATATTCAATACAAATGTAAATTTTCTGAAATTGTTCCGGTACAGATATCCTTGCCTGAATTCTACCCGCAACCGAGGTAAACCATTTTGCTGTATCAGCGCATAGCCAGCGAGCTAAAAGAGAAAATTGACCAGGGCCTGTTTCGTGCCGGTGAACGCCTGCCATCTGTGCGCCAGATGTCAAAGCGAATGGGAATCAGCGTTTCAACTGTGGTATCTGCCTATCAATTGCTGGAACAACGCCAGGTCATTGAGGCCCGTTCGCGTTCCGGCTTTTATATTGGCGTAACCGAACATACACACCCCATGGTGCCTCCTGGCAGCAAGGGCTTGCGCCCTGCTCGCCTGCATATCAGCGAAACCATTGGCAATATCTTTTCTCTGGCTCAAAGCAAACAGCTCACCCATTTCGATATTGGTGTACCACATTCCAGTTACCAACCACACACCGCATTGAAAGCTGCGGCCAATCGTGTGATCAGGCATCAGTTCAATCGTGGACTGAACATCAGCACAACTCCCGGCGACCTGGAGTTGCGCCGACAAATTGCCATGCGCATGATTCCCGCAGGCTGCCTGGTTTCACCCGAGCAAATTGTCATTACCAACGGTTGCCAGGAAGCGTTGTTGTTATCGCTGCAGACACTTGCATCTCCGGGAGATGTTGTAGCCGTTGAATCTCCCTGTTATTACGGTTTTTTACTTGCGCTGGAGAGTCTTGGCCTGCAAGTGGTGAATATTGCCACCGACCCGTGCACTGGCCTGGATCTGGATGCGCTGGCCCAGGCAGCCTCCAAATGGCCGATTCGAGCCTGTATCTGTGCGTCCAGCTACAGCAACCCTACCGGCGGTAGTATGAGTGATGACTCCAAAAAGCGTTTACTGGACATCGCCGGGCGTTATCGTTTCAGCATTATCGAAGATGATATTTTGGGCGAACTCAGTCACAGTGGAGAACGACAAAGCGCGATCAAGGCATTTGACAGCGACGAACGGGTTATTTACTGCTCATCATTTTCCAAGTCGATCTCACCGGGCTTGCGCATTGGCTGGGTAGTTGCCGGCAGCTATCAGCAGCAAATTGTCGAACGTCAGATGGCCAGCACTACTGCTACGGCGTCATTTCCGCAGCAGCAATTGACTGACTACCTGAAAAGCGGCCATTTTGAAAAACATCTCGCAAGGATCAGGCCGCAATATCAACAAAACATTCAAATTGCCCTCGAAATTATTTCCCGGCACTTCCCTCAAGGGACCCGTGCCACCCACCCCAACGGGGGCTTTTTGTTATGGGTAGCTTTACCCGAAAACTGCTGTGCCATGGAACTGTTCAAACGGGCGCGGCAACACAATATTGGCTTTGTTCCCGGCGTTGTCTTTGGCCGCAAGGGATTTGAACATTGCCTGCGAATAAGTTGCGCCATTCCGTGGGATGAAAAAACCAGAGAACAACTCGCCCTGCTGGGGAAACTGGCAGGGCATTGAGCAGGAAATTCAAGTCGGGGGCGAGGACTTAAAATCTGAAAAACAAACCGCAATTACTCGAGCTTGTGTTTTTTATTTCCTGTTTTCAGGTCACCATTTCATCCACTACTGCTTGCCCCATCTGCGCCGTGTTCACGCTTACATCTCCGTCTGTATAAATATCGGCCGTCCGCAAGCGCCGGTCCAGTACTGAACTGACCGAGTGTTCTATGGCTTCGGCCGCTGCTTCCATATTCAGTGAGTAACGCAGCAACATCGCTGCAGACAAAATAGTGGCAAGCGGATTGGCGATACCCTGCCCGGCAATATC
>JBNKFQ010000178.1:0-26970 GCA_050289385.1 Porticoccaceae bacterium
AAGACATGGGGGAAGGTCAAGTCCGGCAGGCGGACAATAGCTTTCTCTCTGGTGGCGGCAGTCGTGACGGCGATCGCTGTTGGTGTGTCCTGGCTCTATTATCCGGCGTCAGTAGAAACAGTGAGGACTGCTACCGGTGCGCAGACCACATTACCGCTTGCCGATGGTTCCATGGTGATTCTCAATACTCAAACGGAAGTGCGCATTGCCTATTCCAGGCAAACCCGCGACATATATCTTGTGTATGGTGAAGCTTTGTTCGAAGTCGAAAAAGACAGTACCCGTCCATTCAGGGTATTTGCCGGCAATGCCCTGATGCAAGCCGTTGGAACCGCATTTAATGTTCGCCGCAATACGGGAGATGCAACCGTCACGGTTGTCGAGGGTATGGTGGACGTATCACTTGCCAATGGAAAAAATAATGCGGGCATTGCGAGCCGCCGACAGGCCGATAGCGTAAAGGTGGCGCCAGTGCGATTGGCGGCTGGCCACCAGGCGGTTGTGCAAGAGAATAGCGGCAGAATTAACGTGATGTCCGCGGATTCGGGCAAGGTTTTGGCATGGCGGCAGCGGCGCCTGGTTTTTGATTCCGAAACCCTGGCGTCTGCGGTCGCAGAATTCAACCGTTATAACCGCGCGAAAATGGTAATCTCTGACGGTGAATTGAATAATGTATTGGTCAGCGGTGTGTTTAGCGCCAACGACCGGGAATCATTTGCACAATTTTTGCAGGCCGCCAGGCTGGCGGAATTTAAAGTCGGTTACGATTCGGTGATTGTACTTTCGGGGCGAAACCCGGACTTAAGGAACCCCTGATTAATTACAGTATGTTTCTGGCGTTCAGACGGATCCAAAGGGCGCGTTCTGACGCACGCTTTTGCCGCGTTGCAATCTTCGTCAGGGACAACCAGCCCTGACCTTCGGATTGCGCCTTGCAACTGCACGCTTCAGACCACGCAGATATATACTGTAATTAATCAGAAGCTCCTTAAAAATGTAGCACCAGGCCGCCAGTTTTTTTTTGCATTTTTTCTAAAAATCTTTTTTTGAGGTTTTCCAGAGTTTCTGGCGGTTTTGCGAGAGCAACTAATATTTTTAAATTAAAAGGTGGCAAAAAATGCAATGACTCACTCTTTGTTATGTAACAGGGCATTGGTCCTGATACACGTAACCGAAAATGGTGTAGAGAGAGGGGAAGTTATGATAAAGCGTTTTAGTAAACCAGTGACCGCCGGTTTATCCTTGTGGGCTGTTAGTGTTGCAGGCGTCGCGTGGAGTGATAGCGCCTATACGATAGAGTCGCAGCCATTGGCGTCGGCGTTAAAACAGTTCTCTGAACAAACCGGTTTGCAGGTGGGGTATGACTCCCGGCTGGCCGCGGGCTTGACCTCGGGCAGAGTGAACGATGTTGCGGAACCGGCGCTTGCCCTCAGCGCAATACTGGAAGGCACAGGGTTAGAGTACAGTTTTGTTAATGATCAGACAGTCGTTATAAAGATAGCGAATAATGGCGGCCCGGTCAGCGGTTCAGAGAATTCCGGTTTGATAAAAGAGAAAAGTGAAAAGCGACTGGAAATAGAAGAGATGGTAGTTACCGCTACCAAGCGGGAAACCAGTTTGCAGGACACAGCCATGTCCATTAGTGCATTGAGTGGCGATACCATAGAAAAACGCGGACTGGTGCAGATGGGGGATTATCTCAGCACTCTGCCGGGTGTAACTATGCAGGAAAGAGGGGCTGGCCAAAACTCCATCGTTATTCGGGGCATTGGTGTCGATCCCGTACTTGAGATAGAAGCGGTTGGAACCTATTTTGGTGAAACCCCGGTGACGGGAATCGGGCTCTACGGCTCCGGCCATGCCGACTTCAGAATGGTGGACATCGAGCGGGTCGAGGTGCTTCGTGGCCCCCAGGGCACGCTTTATGGCTCCGGCTCCATGGGGGGTACCGTACGTATCATTCCTGCGGAACCGGATCTCACCCAAACTATGGGCACAATTAAAGCCGGGTATTCGCGAACTGGACAACTGGGTGGTGACAACACGACTCTTGAGGGCGTATTCAACCTGCCGTTGATAGAGGATAGGTTGGCTGTCAGAGGTGTGGCCTACCGGGTAGACAACAGTGGCTATATCGAAAACATTGCGGGCAGCGCCCAGGGCAGCACCGTTACCACTAAAGCGAATGCCTACGGTGGTATAGCCAGGGATATCGATGACATAGGCAGTGATGAAACCATCGGCTTCCGGCTGTCTGCCCTGTGGCAGGCGACTGATGAGCTGGAGATTACATTAAACTATGCCAGACAAGAGACAGAACAGAAGGGAGTGCCCGAAGTCGATCTGAGCCTTCCGGGCAGTTACCGGCAAACTTCGCTGTTACCGGGGAGTGTAAAACCTCAGACTCTCGAAGGTGATTCTGTCGGTCCGGAAGGCCTGCGGGCAGAGCCGCGCCTGGCGAATGTCCAGGTGGACTATGACCTGGGTTGGGGGAGCCTGCACAGCTCATCTTCCTGGGTAAAATATGAGGGTGTCCAAAATAGCGACGCTACATGGGCAGGCTTTACGCCTGGCCCGTATCACTCAACGGCCCGAAAGTATGTTGATACCTTTGTGGAGGAACTGCGTTTTACCTCGGATTTTGATGGTCCACTACAGATCTTGGCGGGTATTTATTATGAAGATCGGGAGTCAAGAGCCGTCTACGCGGAAGGCTTTTCCGGCAGTGCCGAAAAAGCGGCAGATTACGCGACAGTCATGGGTGGTGGCACCAAGCCGATACCGGCCGATGCGCCTCCGGGATTTGCGTGGGAGGTATGGCATCAGGACACACAACCCGAGTCCATCAAACAAAAGGCCTTTTTTGGCGAATTGACTTATGACATCACCGATCAATTTAGCGCCACAATAGGACTACGCCACTATGACTATGATCAGACTTATCAGACCATTGTTAACGGTTTTTGGTATGCCACCCTTTCACCCATCCTGACGACGGATGCAGCCCATGACTTCAGTGGTCAGAGTTACAAGGCCAACCTGTCCTGGACGCCAAACGAGGATTCCCTGATATATGCCCAGTGGAGTGAGGGCTTTCGCTTGGGCAAAGCGTTACCGTATATACCCCAATGCGACGATAACGGATTTTATGATTTGGTGAACGGCTCAAGAGTGCCCATTCGCGCGGGCACCGATCCCGACACGTTGGAAAATTTTGAGCTGGGGTATAAAACATCCTTCGCCGACAACCGCGGCGACTTTAGCGCTTCGCTTTACCATATTGACTGGCAAGGTCTGCCGGTCTACGTTAATCTGGCCTGTGGTATTGGCGGAACAACCATTAATGTCGGCGAGTCCACCTCGCAAGGTATTGAGTTGGAATCCAGATTGAGCGTGACCGATAATCTGCTGCTGGATTTGAGTGCGTCCTGGAATGAAACAAAACTGGCGAAGGATAGTTACGGGATCGGCGACAAGGGCGATGATCTACCGGGGTCGGCGGAATACAACATGAGCGCTGGCCTCGAGTATGGGTTTGACTTAAGCGGTTACCCCGCCTTCGCGCGAGTCGACTATTCTTACGTAGGCCCATACGACACCTTTGTCGATCAGCCAGCGTCTATACCCTCTTCGGGTGATTACCATCAAGTACATGTCAAGGCCGGAGTCTCCATACGCAACGTGGATATTAATCTGTTTGTTAACAACCTTACCGATGCGGATGATCTGACCTGGACGCACCGTTTTGAAGCTTTTGGAAACTCTCGCGCCTATCGACTTCGCCCCAGAACCGTTGGCTTGAATTTCAGCTATCAGTTCTGAGTGTGAAATTACCTGGTAATTCCTGAATGTTTGTTTTGCAATGGCCAGCGTGTACAGGCCATTGCAAAACTTTTTTCCGGCGGCACTGTTTGCGAAATAAATAGCGGGCCAGCGAACTGGCCCAAAAAAGCATTACTATTTGTTGCTTTTTATTGGCATAGCATCTGCATCAAGCCGCACAATATCGTAACCCAGTTCTTGCAGCGAAGGATAAATGCTCTCGGCATCTCCCACCATCACAATCACCATTTTTTCTGTGGGCAGATGTTTGCGCGCCAGCGCATTAATCTCTTTTTGGCTGATACTGTTAATAATACCGGCTTGCTGCTTCACAAAGTTTTGCGGCAGGTTATATTCGATAACCTGGCTCAGAAAACCGGCTTTTTGCGACGGTGTTTCGTAATTGAGCGCATCCTGTTGACCAATGGCTAGACGCATAAATTGAAGTTCGCTATCGGTAATGCCTTTGTTGCGATAACCCTCTATCTCCATCATAAACTGCCGCACCGAATCGGCGCTGGCATCCGTTTTTACGCCAGCACTGGCGGTAAATGGGCCGGGTTCATGGTTGCCCGAAAAACGACTTCTGGCGCCATAGGTGTAACCCTTGTCTTCGCGCAGGTTCAAGTTAATGCGGCTGTTGAAGGCGTCGCCCAGCACAAAATTCATCAGGCTGCGCTTGAAAAATTCGCCTGTGGCGTCATAGGGTAAATCGGTGAGATACCCTATGCGAATTTCTGATTGAGGTGCACCAGGTTTGTCCACCAGATATATCGTTTTGCCTGCTGGTGACGGGGGAGCCGGCTGTGCTGGTTTGGTGATGTCTGTAACAGGCAGTCGTTTCAAGAAGTCCAGTTTGGCCAATGCCTCCTCGCGTGAGATATCACCAACCAGTATGACCTGCAAGACATTTGCCCCAAGCTGGCGTTTACGGAAGGCTTCCAGATCTTGCAGAGTGAGGTTTTCCAGGGTGTCTACTTCACCGGAGCTGTTCACCGAGCGAACGTGGCCTTCACCGTACAGCAATTTGTAATAAACACTGGTGGCGATGGACCGGGGTTGTTTCTCGTCGGCCTTCACTGCTTCGATTTGTTGTTGTTTCAGGCGTTTGAAATCTGCTTCGGTAAAACGCGATTGGTAAAGCCGTTGTTCCAGCAAATCGAGAGTGTTATCGAATTGATCTCGCAGGCTGTTGACGCTGATGGAAAAGCTGTTTGCGCCAGCTCCGGTGCTGATTCGGCTGCCCAGTTTTTGCAGCTCCACCTCAAAGCGTTCAGCGCTGAGTTTTTCGGTGCCTTCGTTCATCATTGCGGCAGTAAGGCTTGCCAACCCAAACTGTTCAGGTTGCTCCAGCGAGTGGCCGCCTTTAAAGTCCAGAATCAGAGAAACGGTTGGCACTTCGCTGCTGCGAGCCCCAATAATTTCGATACCGTTTGCCAGCCGTTCACGCCAGAAGTCCGGGGCTTCCACCAGCGGCGCCCTGCCGGCGGCCGGTTGCACCGAGCGGTCAAAATTATCCTGCACCGGGCGCAATTCGAGATCACTTTGAGTGGCGCTATTATTTTTATTGCCAGTATCGTTGCGGGCAACGCTGATATTGTCGGCTTTGGCGGCGCCTTTTTCCATGCCGGGCGGCAATACACTTAATACAACGGAGTGTTGACCCTTCAGGTATTTGTTAAAAACGCGCAGCACGTCAGTTTTGGTCAATTTGCGAATGGCTTCCAGTTCTTTCTGTATGTAATCAGGGTTGCCGAGAAAGGTTTCGTTAAAGGCCAGTTGCGATACCTTGCCACTGACGCTGGCAAGACCATTGATCAGGCTTGCTTCGGTGCCAGCCTTGAATATTTGCAAATCTTCTTCACTGATGTCATCGGGGCCGAAGTTATCAAATACGGCCCGCATTTCGCTTTCCAGTTGGCTCAGGGATGAACCCGGGAAGGTAACCAGAAAAAACATCATGGAACCGGCCAGTTCGCCGTTCATGTGGGTGCCGTTTGCTTGCAAGGCTTTTTGTGGCAGTACGAAATTTTTATAGAACAGCGATTTTTTGCCATTGCCAATTAACGACGCCAGGCAGTCGAGAGCCACTTGGTCAGGATGCGCCAGCGGCACGGTTGGAAAGCTGAGCATCAGTGCCGGAAAGCGAATGTTCTGGTCCACATAGGATACATAGCGATCGGCGTCCAGCTGCACAGGATCAACCCGGTCTGGTGTCACTTCGGGGCCTGGCGGAATGCTGCTAAAGTACTTTTTCACCAGCCTGATGGTTTCGACCGGATCGACATCACCGCCTACGGTAAGGGTGGCGTTATTGGGGCCGTACCAGCGCAGAAAAAACGCCTTCAGGTCTGCCAGGGTGGCGGCGTCCAGGTCTTCTGGAAAACCGATGGTCGGCCAGGAATAGGGATGTCCGGTGGGGTAGAGAGCCGCACTGTTGATTTCATTGGCCAGTCCGTAAGGGCGGTTTTCAACATTTTGACCGCGCTCATTCTTGACGGTAGCGCGCTGTACCTCAAATTTCTTCTGGGTAACCGCTTCCAGCAGAAAGCCCATTCGGTCTGCTTCGAGCCAGAGCAGGGTTTCAAGCTGATTGGACGGGGCGGTTTCAAAATAGTTGGTGCGATCTATGTTGGTGGTGCCATTCAGGCGGCCGCCGGCTTCGCTGATAATTTTAAAGTGTTGTTCGTCGCCGACATGGGCAGAACCCTGAAACATCATATGTTCAAAAAAATGGGCAAAACCCGAACGGCCAGGCTGTTCGCGCGCGGAACCGACGTGGTATGTCACATCGACATGCACCAGCGGGTCTGACTTGTCTTCGTGGATAATCAGCGTAAGTCCATTGTCGAGCTGATATTTGCTGTAGGGAATAACAATGCCTTTACTGTCGTCGGCAACCTGTTCGACAAGTGTGACACCTGCAATGGCAGCCGCAGCAGCTGAGCTTTCTGCGGCGTTCGGTTTTGATGCACCAGCGTACAGGTTGCCAGTGCTCAGGGTCAGCAAGATTACTGTGCCCAATACCTGGAAGGCAGGCCGGATGCTGTAAAGTCGCGATAGTATCCTGGGTAGTATCAAGGGGGTTCTCCTGTGTAATTCTGCCCGCTTCTGTTCTGCGATACAGCAGAAAGTAGATATTGATGGTGGCGGGGTGATCAATAGTACAAAACCGGCCACCGTGAGGCGACCGGTTAACAGAAGACATTGTCCGAATTATTTTGTTCAATGTCTATTGAGTGAGTTGCAGTATAAGTAGCGCCATTTTATTTATAAATAGGATATATATCCAGTTTTAGCGATATATATAGAACAATGTTGTCTTGTATGGTGGTGACACGATGGTTATCGGTAGTCAGCTGGCAGGACGATGGGTATTCAGAGGTCAGGATAGCTGCTTGTTGTGGCAAACTCCCACACTCCATACTTTGGTACAGATGGAAAACTCAAATGACATCAAGTTATCAATCAATAGTGATATTGACCGGTGCAGGTATTTCCGCTGAATCGGGTCTAAAGACATTTCGGGCTGCTGATGGCTTGTGGGAAGATCACAGGGTTGAAGATGTCGCTACGCCGGAGGCTTTTCTGCGGGACCCTGAGTTGGTGCATCGGTTCTACAATGCCCGGCGCCGACAGTTGGTCAACGGCACCCGGCCCAATGCCGGGCACCAGGCTCTTGCAGAAGCTGAACACTCCTTTACAGGAAATTTCACTCTGATTACTCAAAATATTGATAATTTGCATGAGCAGGCTGGCAGTCGCAATATTCTACACATGCATGGTGAGCTTTTGAAAATTCGCTGTACCAGAAGCGGTCGCTTGTATAATTGCCGGGACGATGTGTCCGGGCAGCAGGTATGTGAGTGTTGCAACACGACAGGATTCTTGCGTCCGCATGTGGTCTGGTTTGGCGAAATGCCGCTGTATATGCAGCAGATAGAAAAGGCTTTGACAGAGTGTGATCTGTTTGTGTCGATTGGCACCTCCGGTAATGTTTACCCAGCCGCCGGATTTGTTCAGTTGGCAAAACAGAGTGGTGCGCACACGGTTGAACTCAATCTTGAACCGTCGATAAGTGGCTCCTTATTTGATGAAGGTCACTATGGGCCAGCGACGGAAGTAGTGCCGGACTATTTTTCTTCAATGGTTCAATTTTGACAATTTACCTTTACCCGATGTGGTTATAAAACATTTATGAAAATTGCACTATTTCAACCGACCCTTGATGCAGATATGGATGAGAATGCCCGCAAGACATTTGCTGCGATGGATGAGGCTGCAGCCAATGGTGCGGATGTTATCTGTTTTCCTGAAATTCAGTTTTCACCATTTTTTCCGCAACTTCCCGGTCAGGACGTCGCCAGATACCTGATGGGTATAGAGCACCCTCTGGTAGAAAAAATGAGAGACAAGTGTGCAGACGCCAAAATGATTGCCGTGCCCAATTTCTATCTGCAGGCGGATGGGGAAAAATATGATGCCTCTCCGGTTATTGATCAGGATGGTCATATTTTGGGTGTGTCCAGTATGGTGCATGTTGCGCAAGTGCCGTATTTTTACGAGCAGGATTATTACACGCCGTCCAAAACCGGTTTTCACGTCTATGATACCTCGGCAGGCAAAATCGGCGTTGTAGTCTGTTTTGATCGCCATTATCCCGAAAGTATTCGCAGCTGTGTGGTTCAGGGTGCGGACATTATTGTCATACCTACAGCCAATACAACTATTGAGCCTATGGACATGTTTGAATGGGAGTTACGAGTTGCGGCGATGCAAAATGGTGTTTTTATTGCCATGTGCAATCGGGTCGGCCAGGAAGGAGAGCTGGTATTTAGTGGGGAATCTGTTGTTGTCGATCCAGGTGGTGAAGTGATTGCCAAGGCTGACGATCGGGAGCAAATTCTGTATGCAACAGTGGATTATGCAATGGTAGAAAAGTGTCGTGAAAAACGCCCTTATTTAAAATTCAGACGACCAGATTTGTATAAATGAAAATCGAGTTAAACAGGCAGAGGTAAAAGTGAGCAGAGAAGAAAAATTGATCCCGTCGGTTGTTGAAGCCATCGGCGGTTCTACACCATTGGTTGAATTAAGCCGGTTGACCAAAGGCCTGGATGGCCGAATTTTGGCAAAGCTGGAATATTTAAACCCGGGGGCTTCCAAAAAAGACCGTATCGCTCGCCAGATAATTGAAGACGCGGAGCAAAATTGCGATTTGAAACCCGGTCAAACGGTAGTGGAATTAACCAGTGGCAACACCGGTACCGGTCTGGCTATTGTTTGCGGCGTCAAGGGGTATCCCTTTGTGGCTGTGATGTCGAAAGGCAACTCCATGGAGCGCGCTCGTATGATGAGGGCATTGGGGGCCGAGGTAGTACTGGTTGAGCAACTGCCTGGTTCCACACCGGGGCAAGTATCGGGCGGTGATCTTGAACAGGTTGAGCTGGTTGCTCAACAGTTAGTGAATGAGCGATCAGCTTTCCGCGCTGATCAATTCAAATTGAAAGGGAATTTTCGCGCGCACTATCTTCATACCGGCCCCGAATTTATTCACCAGGCAGATGGTGCAATCGATGGCTTTTGTGATTTTATCGGTTCGGGTGGAACATTCGCCGGTTGTGCAGCAGCATTCAAGGAACATAATGACTCCATTCAGTGTTTTGTTGTAGAGCCTGCTACAGCAGCGGTCATGTCTGGAGGTGATGTTTCAAATCCGAATCACCGTATTCAGGGTGGCGGGTATTCCAAAACAGAATTGAGTTATTTTAATCAGGACCATATTGACGGATTTGTCCAGGTGTCCGACACAGACGCTATCAATGCTGCTCGGCGATTGGCTCGGGAAGAGGGCATATTTGCTGGCTTTTCATCTGGTGCGAATATTGCTGCTGCACTTTCCTTGATAAAAGGCGATATGCGCGGGAAAACAGTTGTGACGACGATTAATGATTCAGGATTGAAATATCTTAGCACCGATCTGTGGCAATAACTTTCGTTGACGGAAGTGACCCCAGCGACAGCAAGGTTTTACCGGGGTTGAGAATCTGGTTCTAATGCCGGAACTTTTGTTTGGTTTTTTGACGGGTTGCAGAAAGTGCTGACATTGTTGAAGTACTCGCGGCTGGGTCGCAAGATTGGCCTGCATTCTCAAATTTGCGCAGGTAATAACCAACTCCGGTAGAAACGGCGAGTGCAAATGCTGAACCTGTTACCACCCCGTTCCACCCCTGCCCTTGCCAGAACGGATCCAGATAGAAGCCGCCAGCGCTGGCACCACAATAATAAAAGAAGAGGTATAGCGATGATGCACTGGCTTTTGCCTGCGTCGCTTTTACGTTTACCCAGGTGGTAAGGCTTGAATGGGCAAGGAAAAAGCCGAAGGCGTTAATAAAAAGTCCACAAATTATTGTTGTTAGTGTCGGAATCGAGGTTATCAGTGTGCCCAAAATAATAGTTGCCGTTCCCAGGGCTATGCGGGTACTGAGTGACAGGTAAACTTTGCTTAGCCCGGAAATAACCGAAGCGACACTGCCACTTAAATAAGTTAAAAACAGCAAGCCCAGTAGCGATGCAGGCAAATAGTATTGGCGGGTTACGCAAGTGCACACATAAAGGGTGGAACAGGTGACTAAACGCTCAGGTGGTACTTCAGCAAATGGCTGATGCTGAACTGGAGATGGAAGAATTGCGAGGCCATGGCCCATGGCAAGGTAAGGGTGGGTATTCCCGGCATGTTGGGGTCCTGTTATTTTCCGCCGATTCTCATGGCCTTTTGTCGTCGGTATCCGGGAATCAGATTGTCTATCGTGGATGGCGGCGCGGACCAATTGCAAAAAATGCTGATTGATGGTGAGCTCGACCTGGCTTTCGTGGTTGCCGAAAATATACCAGAGACACTTCAGGCTGAAACTTTTTTGCGCACTGATATAGTGGCTGCCGTACCTGTACAACATCCGTTTGCGTCTTTAAAGGTAGTGCCTGTTGGCGACTTTCTGCAGCAGGAATTGGTGATGTTCAAGGAAGGGTATTTTCACCGCCGTATTATTGATCAGGTGGCAGAAGCCATCGGAATACAGCTCAATATTAGCATTGAAACCAACTTGATTGGCTTGATGAAATCTCTTGTACTGCAGGGGTTTGGTATTACCGCATTTTTGGAAAAAGTGCTGGATGATGAACCCGGGCTGGTGGCGGTTCCTTTTGTCGAACCGCTCAGGTTGGATATCCGGCTTGCTTGGCGCCGGGATGGCTACCTGTCGGTAGCCAATCGCGCTTTTCGTGATTATATTCTGGAAGAAACAGTAGACAACTGATCCTGGTTTTGACGTACGATTGTGCCAGCCTTCATTACAAAGCGCACGTCTTCAATATTTTCGATGTCGTCCAGCGGGTTTTGTGATGTGGCGATGATATCAGCGAACTTACCTGCAGTTATACTGCCCAGATCATTGGTGACACCCAGCAGTTCAGCACCATTTACAGTGGCCATAGCGATGGCATCCCAGTTGCTGACCCCGAGGCGGACCAGATAGGAAAATTCCCTGGATGCCATGAGGGGAGAGAGTCTGTCGGTGCCATAGGCAATTTTTACCCCCATCTCATAAGCGGTCTTAAACGCTACGTCTCGTTTTTGGCGGCGTTCTCTCCAGTCTATTCTTCGTTGAGGAACATCGATTGAAAACCTGGACTGGTCAAGTTTGTCGTCGTAATACGCATCAAAAATGGTCAAGGTTGGCACATACCAGGTACCGCGGTTAACCATTTCTCTGGCTGTTTCTTCGGCCATAAAAAAGCCGTGTTCAATGCTGTCGTAACCCAAGACAACTGCGGCGTGAGTTGCCTCGGCGCCGTGGGCGCATACCGTGATACGTTTGTTTAGGCGGTGTGCCTCGTCAACAAAGGCGCGGAGTTCCTCGTCGGTAAACATTCTGGTTATGCTGTCTTTGCTAACACCCCCTTCGTCTACCGCTATCTTTATGAAGTCGGCGCCGTGGCGAAACTCTCTTCTCACCGCGTCGCGGGCAGCGTTGGCACCGGCAGGAACCAGGTCATTCACGTCATTTTCTGTTGTCCAGTGGAACTGGCCCCAAATGGGTTGCAAGAGATGTGGTGCGACGAACAGGCGTGGCCCCTGAACAATGCCTTCATTTATGGCATTTCTCAGGTCAATGATGCCATAGGCGGGATCGCCATCCCCGGGAATTCTCAGCGTGGTGAAACCGTTTTGCAGCATTTTATTGACGTTGCGCATACCAATGAGCGTTAGTGTCGCGCTGGTTTCCGTCGGGCCTGTGCGCCGCGTTTTTCCATCATACATCATCGTATGAACGTGCATGTCCATCAGCCCGGGCAGACAGGTTTTATCTGAAAGATCGACGATTTTTGCATCAGCGGGTGGAATTGCTTTTTTCTCAACGGAGAGTATTCGGTCTTCTTCAATCAATATAGTCATATTTTTTTGCACAACTCGCTTTTGAACATCAAGCAAAGTGCCGCATTGCAGAGCTGTCAATTGGCTTGCTTCAGCGTGTTGCCAGCCCATTGTTAACAGCGAGCCAGCGAAAATCACACAGCCAGGCAGTAAACTCTGTCGAATAAAAATACAACCACTCCAATTGCTGATTAAGAAAAAAAGGATATTATTTAACATATGGAACCTCCCGTTTTCCTGGTTCGGTTTTCCTGGTTCAGTGCAATTCAATTATTAATCATTGTTTGTCCGGCTTTCATTACAAAACGCACATCTTCTATGTTTTCGATATTATCGAGTGGGTTTTTGTCTGTGGCGATAATGTCTGCGTATTTGCCAACTGTAATGCTGCCAAGGTCATCCGTCATGCCCATTAAATCGGCGCTGTTGATGGTGGCCATGGCGATGGCGTCCCAGTTGCTAACCCCAAGACGAGTCAAATACCAAAACTCGCGATTGGAGACGTCCGCCAAAATATTGTCGGTGCCAAAGGCGATTTTGACGCCAATTTTGTACGCGTACTGAAATGCCTTGTCACGTCGTAAGCGCCGGGCGCGCATCGGCGGTTCGTCGCGCTTGCTGAAATCGTAGCGAGGGTGATTTTTAAATTTCGGGTCGATACCCTTGTCGAAAATTGCGAGGGTAGGTACCAGCCAGGTGCCTCGGCGTTTCATTTCTTTTGCTGTGGCTTCAGTCAGGTAAAAGCCGTGCTCGATGCTGTCGTAGCCAGCCAGCACCGCGGCGTGGGTGGCACCTTGTTCGTGGGCATGAGCGGTGATGCGTTTATTCAGGCGATGGGCCTCGTCGACAAACGCACGCAGCTCTTCATCGGTAAACATGTCCATAAATTCTGCTTTGAACACACCACCTGCATCGGCGGCAACTTTAATGAAGTCGGCACCGTGGCGCACCTGGTTGCGCACTGCGTCGCGAGCGGCATCGGGACCGGCAGCAACGAGGTCGTTGCGGTCGTTTTCGGTGGTACCGTGAAAATATCCCCAGATGGGTTGTAACAGGTGGGGGGCAACCACCAGGCGCGGTCCGTCGACAATGCCCTGATTAATGGCGTCGCGCAGATCAATAATGCCGAAATCGGGGTCGTCGTCACCTGGAATGCGCAAGGTGGTAAAGCCGTCTTCCATGCGTCGTTGGGCATTGCTGAGTCCAATCAGCGTGGAGGTGGCACTGGTGCGTACCTCCTTGCCAATGGAGCCCACACCATTGCGATCGTAGAACATGGTGTGCACGTGCATGTCCATTAGCCCGGGCAGACAGGTTTTGTCGGCGAGGTCGATCACGGTGGCGCCGGCTGGTGTGCTCAACCCTTTTTCCACGGCAATGATGCGTTCGTTTTCGGTGAGCACGGTAACGTTGTGTTCAACCTTGCGTGTCGCAACGTCGAGTAGCGTGCCGCATTTCAGGGCCGTCAATTCGCCGGCTTCGCCTGGCTGAATTCCGAGCGCCGCGGCGCAGATCATTAAGGTGGCGGTGTAGTGGAAAAAGTATCGCATAGGGTTACTCTCGCTGAGGTTAATTGCGGTGGTAAATTGAGCCGGCTTTCATCACAAATCGCACGTCTTCAATCTCTTCAATGTCGTCGAGTGGGTTTTTTGCAGTGGCAACAATATCGGCAAATTTGCCGACAGAAATGCTGCCCAGATCATCCGTATTACCCAGCAATTCAGCGCCGTTAAGCGTTGCCATGGTAATAGCATCCCAGTTGCTAACCCCCAGCCGTACCAAATAGGAAAATTCCCGTATCGCCATATTTGGCCAGAACTGGTCGGTACCATAGGCGATTTTTACGCCCATTTTGTAGGCTCTTTTAAATGCATCGTCGCGCCGCTGGCGTCGCTCCACCATTTCGATGCGCTTTTGCGGAAACTGTGACGCATATGAGGTGATCTTGCTGTAATCTGCTTTGTCGTCATAGTACATATCGAAGATCGTCAAGGTTGGCACCAGCCAAACCTTTCTTTTAATCATTTCTCGGGCTGTCTTCGATGACAGAAAAAAACCATGTTCAATACTGTCGTAGCCAGCCAGTACTGCTGCAGTTGTGGTTTGTTCACCGTGGGTATGAGCAGTGATTTTTTTGTTGAGGTGGTGGGCTTCGTCGACGAAAGCGCGTAATTCCTCGTCGGTAAACATTCGATCGATCTGGTCTTTGTGAATACCACCGGCATCCGCCGCCACCTTGATAAAATCAGCACTGTGGCGAACCTGTTTTCGCACTGCGTCGCGTGCCGCATCCGGACCGGCGGGAACGAGATCATTTACATCGCCCTCTCTGGCTCCATGAAAAATACCCCATACAGGTTCAAGTAGGTGTGGGGCCACAAACAGGCGGGGTCCATCAACAATGCCTTCGTTAATCGCGTTTCTCAGATCAACGATGCCAAAAGCAGGGTCGATATCTCCGGGTATTCTCAAAGTGGTAAACCCGTCCTCCAGCATTTTGTTGATGTTACGTAAACCATTTAATGTTAGTTTTGCGCTGCTTTCCATACGATCAGTCCGTATGGTTTTACCGTCATAGGACATCATGTGTACATGCATATCCATCAAGCCAGGCAGGCAAGTTTTATCTGACAGGTCAACAACTCTGGCATCGCTCGGCACTGCCATTTTTTTTTCAACGGCGGCGATGCGATCACCCTCTACCAGCACAGTGATATTGCTCAATACCTTGCGGTTATCCACGTCGAGCAGTGTGCCGCATTTAAGTGCGGTCAACTCTGCGGTAAAAGCGGCCTGTGCCAATAACAGGCTGGCAAGTGAAGGCAACAATTTGGCAAGTGTGAGACCAAATGCCCATTGATTGGTTCTTGGATGTCTTGCCAGTTTTTCACAGGTGATTTTCATTTCATGGGCGGTAGTTATTGCGTCGAGTTGACAGGTTAAGGTGCCCCTAAGGCGCTATTTGCGAGGGTTTTGAGATTACAAGATAGCAAAAACACCGCAGCAATCGTGATAATTATAGGGTGGATCTTCGGGAAGGGCACTTCGACCTTCGTCGAAGTGCCAGAGCCCTCACATGTGGGACTTGTACATGTGGGGAGTGGGTTCAGGGTATGATCTTTTACACCTGGTCGTAGTCCACCACCACCTTTTTACTAATGGGGTGGGATTGGCAGGTCAGAATATACCCATTGTCGATTTCGTATTGCTCCAGGCCATGGGTAAGGTCCATTTCCACTTCACCTTCCAGCAGGCGAGCCCTGCAAGTGGCACAGACGCCTCCCTTGCATGAGAATGGCAGATCAACACCGCTGTCAATACCGGCGTCGAGAATGTTTTCGCCATCGGCGCTCAATTCGAAATTGATGCGTCGCCCGCCCGAAACAAGGGTGACTTCGCTGACCAGGCTGGCAAATTTTTTGGCTCGTTGGTGGTGTTTTTGTACCGCCGCGCTGGCATCCTCGGCAGACGCGCCAAACAGTTCGTAATGAATATTGGCTTCGTCAATGCCTTCGCCGCGCAAACCGCGAGAAACTTCGGAAATCATCGCTTCGGGGCCACACAAAAAGAATTCGTCAAAATCCCTGATTGTTATTAACCCTTTTGCCTGTAATTCGCCACCTTTCTTGTTGTTGATACGGCCATGCAAAACTTCGGCTTCATGTTGCTCGCGGCTGAGAATATTGATCCATTGAAAGCGATCCATATAAGCATTTTTTACATCAGACAGCTCTTCGCGAAACATAATGGTGCGAGTGCTCTGGTTGCCAAAAATCAGCGTTACAAAACTCTTGGGTTCGGTTTTTAGCACGGTTTTAATAATGGAAAGTATGGGTGTAATACCGGAACCAGCGGCAATACACATATAATTTTTGGCATTGTCAGGATTGAGTTGTGTATAAAAATTTCCCTGAGGTGGCATCACTTCTATTGTGTCACCGGCCTTTAATTCGCCGTTTGCGAAGGTGGAAAATATACCGCCATCAATTTTTTTAATGCCTATGCATAATCGTGGTTCACCGACGGCTGAGCAGATTGAATAAGAGCGTCGTATTTCCTTACCGTTGATGTTGGTTTTTAACGTGAGGTATTGTCCCTGAATAAATCGGAATGTTTCACTCAACTCGGAAGGGATATCAAAAACCACCTGCACGGCGGAATCTGTTTCTGGTACAACAGCTGCTATGTTAAGTGAGTAGAAATTGGTGTTCGTCATAATTTGCTCGAGTGTATTTTAATTGGCAGCCTGCTGGCCGTCGTCACAAACATTTAAAATAATCAAAAGGTTCGTGGCAGTCATTGCACTGATAAAGTGCCTTGCAAGCTGTGGAGCCAAACTCGCTGACCTTGCGGGTATTGCGAGATGCACATTTGGGACAGGGTATAACCGGCTCATCGCCAAGAGAGCTGTGTTTGTCTGCGGACTTTTCCTGCGGTGGCGCGATACCGTATTTCTGCAGCTTGTGTCGCCCCTCGGAGCTAAGCCAGTCCGTTGTCCAGGCAGGCGCCAGTTGTGTGCGAATTTCGAAGTTGCTGTGGCCGGCTTCAGTCATCACCTTGCTTATGTCTTCAGTCATTGCTGTCATCGCCGGACAACCGGAATAGGTGGGTGTAATGGTAATCACCACTTTGTTGCCTTTCCTTTCTACATTTCTGAGTACACCCAGGTCCCACAATGAAAGCACGGGTATTTCGGGGTCTGTCACTTGGTCCAGCTGATTCCATATGTCTGCCACCGCCGGGTCAGCGCGGCGTTGATCACGGTCAATCTGGTCGGCACTGACAGTTGGAATACGATCCATCATATTGCTTACCAGGTGTTGCCCGGGTAGGCCCGTTGTAGAAATTGCAGCTCTGTCAGCAAGTGGCCCAAATGTTCGGTGTGAAAACCGGTACGGCCACCGCGAATGGCGATGTCTTGACTTGGCAGAGTCAGGGTAGCTTCGGCTGTGACATCGCCAATCAGCTGTCGCCAGTCACTATGCAATGTCGCTCGGTCGACCGCGATGTTTGCATCGGCCAGTTGCTGTTCCAACTCGTCCATATCAAACATCTCGGTGACATAATCCCACAGCTCATCAATGGCGTTTTGCGTGCGTTGGTGGCTTTCTTCGGTGCCGTCGCCCAAGCGCAGCATCCAGTCGCGACTGCGACGCAAGTGGTAACGGGATTCCTTGATGGCTTTTCCGGCAATGGCAGCCAGTTCCGGGTTTGTCGATTTTTGCAATTCGGTAAAGAACAGCACGTTAAACGCATCGACAAAAAATTGTCGCACGGTGGTAAAAGCGAAATCACCTCTGGGTAACTCGTTGATCAGCAGGTTGCGGTATTCCCGGCAATCGCGCAAATAAGCGATGTCGTCTTCGGTCCGTCCCTTGCCTTCCAGTTCGGCGGCCCAGGTGTAAAACATGCGTGCGCGCCCTATAAAGTCGAGTGCGACATTGATGGTTGCGATATCTTCTTCCAGAAATGGTCCGTTGCTGCACCACTCGGACAGGCGATGGCCAAGCATCAGCGAATCATCGCCAAGGCGAATGGCGTAATCGACGATAGCTTGTTTGTTTGTTTTGTTGCTCATGGTTTGTCTCTTTTCGAATGCCGCTGTCGGGATTCGAGATCACATATTCTTGACTTCATCCGGTAGTACGTAATGCGTAGCGTGCCGATAGGGTTTGTCGTCCATCGGATCGTAAAAACTTTCGCGGTCGCTTTCTTGCGAGGCCACGATATCGCTGGATTTTACTACCCAGATACTGACGCCTTCGGAGCGGCGAGTGTAAACATCGCGAGCGTATTCCAGCGCCTGCTGATGGTCTTCGGCGTGCAGGCTGCCGCAGTGTGTGTGGTCCAGTCCACGCCTGGAGCGCACAAAAACTTCGAACAGTGGCATATTTTTCTGGCTCATTTATAAACCTCGTATATTGGAATATGCAATTACTTTCACGCCGCTTGTTCGGAGCGTGCCCGTTTTTTTGCATCCCCATTTTTTGCATCATAGGCGCGCACGGCTTCGCGCACCCACTCACCGTCTGCGTCAGCTTTTTTGTGGTGGGCCAGGCGCTGGCGGTTACAAGGACCATTGCCCTGAATAACGTTAAAGAACTCTTGCCAGTTCAGTTCGCCAAAATCGTAATGGCCTCTCTCTTCATTCCATTTGATATCGGGGCCAGGCATTTCCAGACCAAGTACCTCGATTTGCGGAACCGTCTGGTCGACAAACGCCTGGCGCAGTTCGTCATTGGTTTTGCGTTTGATTTTCCATTTCAGGGACTGGGCAGAGTTGGGGGACTCGGCATCAGAAGGGCCAAACATCATCAGCGATGGTTCCCAAAAACGGTTGAGGGCATCTTGCGCCATCGCTTTTTGTTCCGGTGAACCTTTCGCGAGAGTCAGCATGATTTCGTAACCCTGGCGCTGGTGAAAACTTTCTTCCTTACAGATGCGGATCATGCTTCTGGAGTAGGGGCCATAAGACGTGCGTTGTAATGCTACCTGGTTAACGATGGCTGCACCGTCGACCAGCCAGCCTATAGCGCCGATATCAGCCCACGACAGGGTCGGGTAGTTGAAAATTGAAGAGTATTTGGCTTTACCCTCGTGCAGTGCCTGTACCAGCTCTTCGCGAGTCGTGCCAAGGGTTTCGGCCGCACTGTACAGGTAGAGGCCGTGGCCGGCTTCGTCCTGCACTTTGGCCAGCAATACCGCCTTGCGGCGCAGGCTGGGAGCGCGGGTTATCCAGTTGCCCTCGGGCTGCATACCAATAACTTCCGAGTGGGCGTGCTGGGACATCTGGCGCAGTACGGTTTTACGGTACTTTTCCGGCATCCAGTCTTTCGGTTCGATTTTCTGTTCTGCGTCAATCCGGGCCTGGAATTCGCGTTCCAGTTGCTCCAGATCATTATGGGGTTCATTCATTGTGGTTTGCTCATCGTTGTCGCGTTGAGGGTTGCCTGATTTGAATATTGACTTTAATGATACAAAATAGTTCTTTTTTTGGCAAATATTGTATCATTTGGTGGAGCAGCATATTTCAAGGGCGAGGTAATAGCTGTTTATTTATAATCTGGCAAATCATGCGGGTTTGACATCGGTTAAAAAGGGCAAGGAGATACAGGATGCGTAATTTGATAGTGACAGGCATGTTATTGGCACTGAGTGTTTCGGCCAGTGCCGGGGACGAGGGCTTCTATGTGGGCGCCGAATTTCTGTCGGCGGACAGTGAATTGAATGATGGTGCTCAAGATCATAATGACAGAGACAACGGTTGGGCGCTGATGCTCGGCTATGACATGAATGCCAACTTTGCCGTTGAGCTGTCGGCGGTGGATTACGGCACGGCGCACTTGCCAGTGGTTGTTGATGGTGGTGGAAGTTTTGAGAGCGATGGTTTTTCGCTGGCTGCGCTGGGAAAATATCCGCTGGGCAATGCTACCGTTTATGGCAAGTTGGGCCTGTTGCGTTGGGACAGTGAGCAGAGCCTGGGTACTATTGCGGGTGTCGTTCGCCGTTCGGATAGCGGCAATTCGCTGCTCGCCGGTGTCGGGCTGGCGTATTCGCTAATGGACAATCTGAATGTTCATGTGGATTACCAGATGACAGAAGTTGCCGACAACGATGTCGATGTTGTGTCGCTGGGTTTTCGCTTTCGATTTTAATTCAAATAACGTTAAATAAATTTATGGCTTGATGTTTCTTTACTCGTACCGCAAGGCATCAATCGGCTCCAGCCGGGATGCCTTCAGGGCAGGGTAATAGCCAAAAAATATTCCGATCACCGCCGAAAACGCAATGCTGAGCACCACCACTTCCGGCACAATAATGCCGCCGTAACCAATTTGGTATTCGTTGCCGAGATATACAAAACCGTAGGCAATAAAGATGCCGATAGCGCCACCCAGTCCACAGAGAGTAATCGACTCCACCAGAAATTGTCGCAAAATATCACCGGGCCGTGCACCTACTGCCATGCGCAGACCGATCTCGCGAGTGCGCTCGGTTACCGATACCAGCATGATGTTCATAATACCGATGCCACCTACTACCAGACTGACCGATGCCACCCAGGCCAACAAGGTATTGAAAAGCTCCATGGTTTCGGCACGGGTGCTGATCATCTCGGAAATATTGCGAATAAAAAACGGATTTTCAGCATCTGGTGGTGTACGCATGCGTTGACGCAACAAACTGACAATCTCATTTTCTATAGCGTCCATATCCTGACCGTCAAAAGCGCTGACCTGGATAAAGCGCACCGACTTTGGATTGGCAGCATCGATACCGGTAATTCGACGGCGCACGGTTTTCAATGGCAGATAAATCGCATCGTCCTGATCGCGGCCACGCATATCCTGGCCTTTGGGTGCCAACACTCCGATTACTGTTGCATTAAAATTTGTGACTCGAATTGATTGACCCAGTGGGTCGCTGGCGCCAAACAGTTCACGCCGCACCGTATCACCAATCAGCACTGCTTTGCCGCCGCTGCGAATTTCCTGAGCACTAAAATCGCGCCCCGATGCCAGTTCCCAATTGCGTGCTTTCAGATAACGATTGTCGATGCCACTGATATCTGTCGACCAATTCAAATTACCGTAAACCAGTTGCCCGTTTGCCGACAGTACCGGTGCCGCACTTTCCACTCCCGGCACTTGCTGCTCAATCAGCGTGGCATCGTCTTCCTCGATATTCATCACCGATCCGGCGGCGGTACGGGCGCCACTGGAGCGATGAAAGGCACCCATAATAAAAAACAGGTTGCCACCCAAAGACTTGATTTGCTCATCGACTTGCTGCCGAGCACCAGCGCCCATAGCGACCATAATTATCACTGCCGATACGCCGATAATAATACCCAACATGGTAAGAAAGCTGCGCAGTTTGTTAACTCGCAAAGCGGTAAGAGCTGTTTTGATCAACAGGCCTAATCGCACGATGCTTCCCGAGTATTGCCGACGGGTTCGTGGTTGATAGTGTCGCTGATTAGTTGTCCTTCGCGAAACATTAACTGGCGTTTGGCGTAATTGGCGATTTCCTCTTCGTGTGTTACCAGAATGATGGTTTTCCCCTGGCGGTTGAGTTCCTGAAACAAAGCCATAACCTCATTGCCCGTCTGCGTATCCAGGGCTCCGGTGGGTTCGTCTGCCAGAATCAATACCGGTTGATTGACCAGTGCACGGGCGATGGCAACTCGCTGCTGCTGACCGCCAGACAGCTGCGCCGGGTGGTTGTTCAGTTTGTCGGACAGGCCCACCTGCTCCAGACAATCCAGTGCCCGTTGCCGCCACTCCTCTTCCGGCACATCACTGTACAACAGGGGTAGCATGACATTGTCTACGGTTGATGTGCGTGGCAGCAGGTTGAATTGCTGAAAAACAAAGCCGATGTTCCGGTTGCGAATATTGGCCAGATCGTTTCTGGAGCGAGCGGAGATTTCAATGTTGTCAAGCAAAATGCAGCCTTCCGTGATTGTGTCGAGACAACCGAGCAGATTCATTAATGTCGACTTGCCGGAACCGGACGGACCCATCACTGCGACAAATTCCCCGCGCTCAATGTCCAGATCTATACCCTGCAGAGCCCACAGCAAATCTTCACCCATGGTGTAGGCTTTTTTGGCATTGCGAACAGAGATCAATGGTCGGTTCATGGTATTCATCGCGATTCAGGGTTGCTTGCGTTGAGCACGCACGATGACCGGGTCGCCATTTTTGAGTTGGTCGCTGATCAATTCGGTGTACTCTGAGTCCGCTAAACCGATTCGTACCCGCACAGCTTGTGGTTCTCCGTCTTTTAAAACCCACACGGTAGCTGACTTGTAGTCGTTGCCACCAGTGCGAAATTGTTGAGACTGCTCCTGAAATTTTGCGAATTGTTCATCGCTGAGTATGGATTTTAGCCGATTGTCCAGTCGTTGCCTGGCGGCCTGCATCTGCTGCCGGCGCACGAAGCTGAAAGTGGGAGTCTGGCCAGGTGTGTTGTTTTCTGGTGGTTGCATTTCCTTGATCATGTCGTTAAATGCTTCCTGAAATTCTCGCGCCTGCGATTCACTGAGTTGCAAGGACTCTTTTAATTTGGCCATGCGCGCTTCCATTGCCGCTGTCATGCCACCACCGCGACTGTTATCAGAACTGTTTTCAGCGCTATCGGCAGGTCGAAATCGAAGTGCAGAATTGGCAACTCGCAGTACGTCACTTTTTTGGCCAACAGTGAGATCGACATTAGCCGTCATGCCTGGCAGCAAAACCTCATCTTCATTGCGCACCGAGATAATGACTTTATAGGTAACCACATTGTTGGTTACCGTAGAGGCCTTGCGCACTTGGGAAACCTGGCCGTTGAATTTGCGGTCAGGAAACGCATCCACTGTGAAGCGTGCAGTCTGACTTTGTTGAACACGACCAATGTCTGCTTCGTCAATATCGGCTTCGATCTGCATTTGTGAGAGATCTTGAGCGATTTTGAACAACGTTGGCGCCGAGAAATTGGCGGCTACGGTTTGTCCAATATTTACCGAACGGTCGATCACGACGCCGTCCACTGGTGAGCGAATATAGGTGCGTTGCAAGTCAAGTTTTACCTGTTCATGTTGCGCTTCTACCTGCCGCAAATTGGCTTCGCTGGAATTTAACTGGGCTTTGGCAACATCAATATCCGCTTCAGTCACTCGCAATTTGGTTTCGGCCTGTTGAAAAGCGGATTCGCTGACAAGTTTTTTATCAAACAGAGTTTTTTGTCGCTCAAACTCCTGTCTGGTCAGTTGCAGTTCGGTTTGCTGTTTTTTGAGGCTGGCCTGACTTTGTGCCAGTGACGCTTTTGCTGTGGCAATATTGGCTTCTGCTTGTTTGAGACGTTGGCGGATTGTGTTGTCGTTAATGCGGGCGATAACCTGATCTTTTTTCACTTCGTCGTTAAAGTCGGCGTAGAGTTCCGATATTAACCCGGACACTTCTGATCCGACCTCTACAGTAACCACTGGCGAAATAGTGCCCGACGCATTAACCACGCTTTCTATTGTGCCGGTCGATAATGCCTGAGTCTGGTATACCAGTTCGCCAGCCGCCTCGTCGTGGACAGGTGCCAGCAAGTACCAGGCAAGGGCAACTACAGCAACGGCAATGAGCAGAGTTTTTGTTTTGAGTTTGCGCATGGTTTCGCATCCAGTGAGTACAATTTAATCGTACCCACCGGCTGCGATGATTGATAGAGGTTCGAGTGTAAATAAGGTGAAAAAAACGTGATACCGCACCGGGATTCTCTTTAAAATATCGCGCCAGCCCCGGTTTAAACTCGTTCAACCACCATGGCTATGCCCTGGCCAACTCCGATACACATGGTGCACAAGGCGTACTTGCCACCGCTGCGGTGCAGTTGATACATGGCGGTGGTAACCAGTCGAGCACCGCTCATTCCGAGGGGATGTCCCAGCGCGATAGCGCCGCCGTTGGGGTTTACATGTGTTGCGTCGTCCGGCAGGCCGAGTTCACGCAGCACGGCCAGGCCCTGTGCCGCAAAAGCTTCGTTTAACTCTATGACGTCCATTTGATCGAGAGCAAGCCCGGCCTTTTCCAGTACCTTGCGGGTAGCCGGTGCCGGCCCAATACCCATAATACGGGGTGGTACGCCGGCGCTTGCCATGGCGACAATTTTTGCTTTGGGGGTGAGGCCATATTTTTCCACGGCCGATTTTGATGCAATTAACAGGGCACAGGCGCCGTCGTTTACACCAGAGGCATTGCCTGCGGTAACTGTGCCATTTTCCCGAAATGGGGTTGCCAGTTTGGCCAGTGCTTCTGTTGTGGTGTTGGCACGCGGGTGTTCATCGGTATCGACAATTAGTGGTTCCTGTTTTCGGCGAGGTATGCTGACAGGCACGATTTCGTCATTAAATATACCGTTTTGCTGTGCCGCTGCTGTGCGTTGCTGGCTGCGTACAGCGAAGGCGTCTTGGTCTTCTCTGGAAATCTGAAAATCTTCTGCAACGTTTTCGGCGGTTTCGGGCATGGAGTCGATACCGAATTGTTGTTGCATTAATTTGTTTACAAAGCGCCAGCCAATGGTGGTGTCATAAATTTCGGCATTGCGGCTGTAGGCTGTTTCGGCTTTACCCATGACAAACGGCGCGCGTGACATGGACTCGACACCGCCCGCGATTATCAGATCAGCTTCGCCTGATTTGATGGCTCTTGCGGTCATACCGATAGCATCCATGCCGGAGCCACACAGGCGATTGACGGTGGCACCCGGTACTTCTGCCGGCAACCCGGCCAGCAGGGCACTCATGCGCGCAATATTGCGATTGTCTTCGCCTGCCTGGTTGGTACAGCCGATAATGATGTCGTCTACCTGGTGCCAGTTAACGCCGTGATTGCGTTCTGTCAGCGTTTTTAATACGTGGGCCAGCAAGTCATCGGGGCGCACACTGGCCAGTGCGCCACCGTAACGGCCAATGGGGGTACGAATAGCGTCGCAAATATAAGCTTCAGTCATCACTGTTTTCCTCGGGTAATACTTTTTTGCCAATTTGATAAGACTTGCCGCGGAACCAGGCGATTATTTCATCGTTCTGATTCTTTACTGTGATGTCGTATACACCCAGTCGGCCGGTGCGTGTTCGTACTTCGGCGGTGGCGGTGAGCAGGTCACCTTCTCGTGCCGGAGCTACGTAGTCAATGGTGCAACCCGAGGCCACCGTGGCGTGATTGCGGGAGTTGCAGGCGAAGGCAAAAGCCGAGTCTGCAACTGCGAAAATAAAACCGCCGTGACAGGTGGCGTGGCCATTTAGCATGTCCGCTCGCACTGGCATGGTGACTTCGACGTAGTCGGGTTTTACTGCGACGATTTTCATGCCCAGCTCTTGACTGGCGGGGTCGCGGGAATACAGTTCTTCTGTACAGGCTTCGGCTAGTTGTTGGGGGGTTGGCATGGTTTTTATACCGATTGGGGGTTGGGGGTGGTGGTTTGGTGGTATGTTTTCGCCCCTTGAAGTTCAGTGCGTCGCCTTCGGCGATTTGATTCCTTTGCCATGGGGGCGAGTAACTTTATTTTTGCTGGCCCAAAAATAAAGTAACCAAACAAAAAGGGCCGTAGGCTCTGGGCAGTTGAGTCTCTCTCGCTGCCAATAGAGGTTCTACCAAGATTCATTATCGAGCCGAAATCGAACATCTAAAAAATCCTGGTTTATGTCGCAATAAATCTCTTATAATTTTTGAATTCATAATAACTACCATGTCTTTACTCTCATATTCAGGTAACAACCTTGTTTTCTGTTTACTCCAAAAGTTTGTTATTTATTCGGTAGTAAGTCTTGGTAGAGTCGCTATTGGCAGCGAGAGAGACTCAACTGCCCAAGGCCCACGGCATTTTCTTTTGGTTACTTTTCTTTGTGCCAGCAAAGAAAAGTGACTCGCCCCGTGGCACGCCACATATATCCGCCGCAGGCGGCGCGCCAGACTTCAGGGGCGAAAACGTACCACCTCACCAAAAACCCTCAAAAAAACGCCTTCCCACCAAAACACTTACGCTGTATAAGTGGCGAAACCCGATAACGATCTTCACCATAACTCAACGCAAGATTCTCCAGCACCTGAGCCACATTGGGTACACCAATAGCATCGGCCCACGCCAGCGGCCCGCACGGATAATTAACCCCGTTTTGCATGGCAACGTCCACGGCCTCTGCACTGCACACGCCCTGATTAATCGCATCCGCGCCTTCATTGGCAAGCATACAAACCGTGCGCATAACCACCATGCCGGGAATATCATCAATCACGGAAACCTGTTTGCCAATAGCCTGAAACAAACCGGCGGCGACAGTCAGTGCGTGTTGTGACGACTGGTCGGCTTTGGTAATCGCGATGCGAGTGGCCGTGTTGTAGTCCAGTGCCAAATCAAACAATACCAGTTCGGTAATGTCCTGTTCAGCAGCCAGCTCGGTGGCGGTAACACCCTCGGTCAAGCGAATTTCAACATTGTCTGCCAACAGATAGTCGTATACAGACTCTTCATCGTGTTCTACCGTAATGCCAGAAGCCTCAAGCTGGTCGATCAGCGATTGTGCGACATTCAGGTTTCCACCGACCACAATTTTTTCCGGTCTGGGTCCGGTCGGGGCTGTTTGCGGTAGCGGGGGCTCTGCGTTTTCCGAGTAATTATAAAACCCCTGCCCACTCTTGCGGCCAAGGCGCCCCGCCTGTACCAGTTCCAGCTGTAATAAGGAAGGTTGAAATCGCGGATCCTGATAATACGCATTAAATACCGAACTGGTGACAGCGTAGTTAACATCGTGCCCGATTAAATCCATCAACTGAAAAGGCCCCATACGAAAACCACCGGCTTCGCGCATAAGGGCATCTATTGTTGCTACATCACTACCGCCTTCCTGCAATATGCGCAATGCCTCTGCATAAAAAGGTCGTGCCACGCGGTTGACGATAAATCCCGGAGTGGATTGAGTGATTACCGGTTTTTTACCCCACGCTTTGGCGGTGTCACTTACCGTTTGCAAAACAGTTTCACTTGAAGCCAGACCCTTGACCACTTCCACCAGCTTCATCACAGGTGCCGGATTAAAAAAGTGCATACCCACCAAACGACCCGGTTGTTTCAGGCCGGCAGCAATAGCGGTAACAGAAATGGATGACGTGTTGGTGGCGAGAATTGCATTGTCGTCACAAATCGATTCCAGCTCGCAAAAAATCTTTTGTTTTATTTCC
>JBNKFQ010000179.1:0-2745 GCA_050289385.1 Porticoccaceae bacterium
GGCAAGACTGTAAAGCCAAAGATGGATGGTACATCGGCACTGTAACTCATGTTCATGATTTCTGCGCCCGCACCGCGCGCCATCAACACAGAACCAATGGAAACAAAGAAGTCATAGCTGGTATAGAGGGCGATGGGATGAACAATAGGTGCAGCCACACCAACAACGCCATTGTTATTATCACCGCGAGCGGCAACTGTCTGTAACACATCTGTGCCGTGATAGGGTGCACCACCATCTACACCAGGCACATTGCGGGGGTCAAAGGGGAAGATATTGAGGTAGGTTGTGCCCGTAGGGAAGTCGGCGTTGGGGTAGAAACCGCCGTCGAGAATGGCGACGTCAACGGTGTTGCCCAGTTTGCCTGCACGGTGCATTAACGTCCAGGCCTCGGGTACGCCAATGTCTTGGGTCGTTCCGGCGGCAAAGTGCGCCCAATCGTAGGCATTGGGTGTATAAGCAACGCCAAACAGCGCTGCGCCGGAAGCCGCCTCTGTGCTGTTAAATGGAATCGCGCCTGCGTCGCTGACCCAGTTAATACCCACTGTCAGCCCACTCATGGCTTCTTCAGCAGCGATAGAGAAAACTTGTACACCAGCGCTGTCCGCAAAGGCAAACTCACCGGCAGAACCAATGTCACTGTCCATCAAGCTCTCAATGTTGTTGGTGAAGTTGCTCGTATCGGCAGTGCCAAGGTTAACACGCACAAGATATAAAGGATCTAAGCCATCAACATCATATTCTTGGGGGTCCATTTCCAACAGAATTTCGCCATCAGTACGGCTAAGGAAAGCATTGAGGGCGTTTTTATCGTCGGTTTGCAAAACAATTTCGTTGGCGACGAAGGTGGCAACATTGCCGTGTGGGTCTTCTACGGCCGTTAACGGCCGTTCCGCACCACCATCAATCCCGGGCAATTTTTCCAGAGATGGCTTGACATCATTATCAACTACATAACCAAATGGTTCCGGTTCACTATTCCCACCATCTTTGATGATTATCGGTAAGAAAACAGTGTGCTCACCACTTGGTCGCTGCGCCTGGGTAACGGTAAATAGGGCATCAGCAGACTGCTCAAAATCACCTGTGGTGCAAGGTTCAACGACGCCTTTAGCACAGGCAGTAATGGTATGCGTCCCAATTGGGGCGGTATTAGGGATAGTATAAGGAACAGAGAAAGCACCTCCACGTGGAATATCGAAGCCCGTGTCAAGCGCACCCTCCCAGAGGATATTGCCAGGATAATTACCTGGTACATAGCCGTAACCAATGAACTGCACAGTACTGCCAGCACTCCCTTCATTCGGGACAACTTGCAGGGAAATGCCATCCGTATAATTAGGCGCATGGGCGATGAGGTCGAGGGGAGCGCCGGTATTGTGTTCGATGACGGCCGTAATCTCCCGATCCCGGAAAGGAGAAGCCAGACCAAAGAAAAAGGTACTCTCGCCGTTGTCCGTTTTTTCACTTTCATCGCCACAAATGGGGTCGTTGGCAAAATCGAATTTCACGCTGTCGCCAGTTTTCGTGACGGCCAGCGGCGCAATAGTGCCCAGACCACCACCCGTAACCACGAAGACATCTTCTTTGTTGCCATCGCCATCATAATCCATGGGCACAACAGGACCAAAATCAATGGTGAGTGTCGAGACACAGCCGGAATTACCGGTGCCCACCATCTCACGCATGTCAATGCGGTACTCATAACTATACAAACCAGCACCGGGCGTACCCACTTCACCACGAGGGAACATGCGGCTTTGCAAAAAGCTGCTGCCAGTTGAGCCAGTCAAGGTAAAGGTTGACGCCACATCATTGACGAAAATCGTACAGTCGCTGTCAAAGACACAGTTGATGTCCGGGGCACTGACGTTAACCATGTCGAGGTATGGCGGCGCGGTTGGCGCGGCTTGTGAATGCGGGGTTGAGGTAACGATGAAGGTGAATAAAGTTGCCAGAGCAAGAAAAAAAATAAAACGATAAAGTTGTTGAACAGTTTTTCGATTCATGAAGTCCTCCGGGTACATGCTTATTTAGGTTGCTTGAATACGGTGGCCGTGATTGGGCTACGGCCGTTTACTACCCAGAAGACGAATGAGTTTTCTAAAACCTTTCCCGCAATAATTGCCAAAACAAAATGACCCACCAAAAGGCGGGTCATTTAAAAAAAGTTTCGGCCAGAGGTGACAGTCACTTTTGGAAGTGACTGCCACCTGAGTCATTACGGTTTCCAGCCAATCGCGTAAATACCATCCTCACCAATTAGGCCGGAAATCCAGTTCAAATCACTGTTCATGTCAATTTGCTGTGTGGTTGCCCAGCCGCCACCCGGTGTGTAGTGAAGCAGTTCCAGGTGCGCCTGTGTTTCGCTAATTCCCAATCGTGTCACTTCATCCTGACTGTAGGCAAAATTGAGAAAAACACTGATATTTTGCGGGAATGGCTGTTCTTGTCCCGGTGTCCATTTGGGACAAAGATCCGTCGTCAGCGTGATGTCAATATCCAGCGGAATGCCGATAAGGCCGCCAAATCCGGCTGGCAGTGGCGTCTGGGTCGCGCCACTGTTGGCCGCAGGCATATAACTGACCACGTTGCAATCACCCGCCAGGGCCAACAGCGGATCAACATTGACCATAACCACATCGTCGAGCAGTGGTGCCAGGCCATCATTATGCGCCGGGTCGACGCCCCCACCCACCTGAAGCCACTGCACCAGTTCATCCGTGACGGCATTGTCGGCAGCAT
>JBNKFQ010000180.1:0-38982 GCA_050289385.1 Porticoccaceae bacterium
GCAACGCGGCGGGCGGGCACCACGGGAGCGCCCTGCGGGTTGGTTTGTCTGCGCCCATGGACGTCGTTGTACCTCTTGGCAAGGGCTGCGGCCATTCCCGGCGAGCTGCGCCTTGCCATGAACGCAGACAAGACAACTGAACACGGCAAAATTACCGTGAAGGAGTACTAGGTGTGTGATTTCAAGATTCCGGCTGCGAGAGGTCGGTACAGGAGTGCCGCATGTCACCTGACTGTCATACAAATAGCAGTAACATAACGCGCCCCGAAGGAGCGCACAATGAATAGCCTGACTCTGATTCGTCATGCCAAGTCCAGTTGGAAAGACGATGGATTGCCAGATATGGAACGTCCCCTGAACAAGAGGGGGTTTCGCAATGCTCCCATGATGGGCGCTCGTCTGCGGCTAAGGGGAGTGGTGTTTGATCGTCTGTATACGAGCCCGGCGCTCAGAGCGAGAACAACGGCCCGGTTGATTGCAACTGAACTGGGACTTGACCCTGCCAAAATTGAAATTGCTCCCTCTCTGTATACGTTCAATTACGAAGACCTGCTCGGTTGGGTGAGGAGTATGGATGATGTGGGCGAGCATATCGCTCTGGTGTGCCACAATCCCGCGATTACCGATTTTGCAAACTTTCTGGCCTTGAGCGATATTGAAAATGTTCCTACCTGCGGTATCGTCACACTCTCGTTTGCAGAAAGTGGTGGCGACCACATTGGCGCCGGTTCTGCAAATCTGGATGATTTTTGCTACCCAAAGCTTGAAAGCGACAGTTGATGTTTGATGTCCTGCTGTTAGGTGGTGCACATGTTCGATACAAAAATCCGGTCATGAGGCTTTATATGTGTCAAAAGATCTAACCTTGCTTTCTGCCAATTTGGGAAAAGAAATTCCCCGAGTACTTGTGTTGCAGTTGGAGCAGGCAATGTTACATCTGCAATTGGTTTGTGATCACCAGATTGATGGCGTGCATGAAGCGCGCAAGTGCTTCAAGAAAATCAGGGCGGTATTGCAATTGCTGCGCCCGATTGACAAGGGCATATACAAACGCGAAAACCGTTTTTTCCGCGATGTCAGCAGTGATCTGTCCGGGCTGCGAGATCGCCAGGTTATGTACGAAACCATCGTTAACGTCAGTATGCAATTACCGTATCTGAAAAACGATGATGATGTTATTCAGGTGCGTGAGTTGCTAAAGGAACGAATCGAAATGTCCTTTGAACGACCGCAGGACGACAACCCGGCAGATATTCTCTGCTTGCAAGTCAGAGATCGTCTTGCCGAACACCGGGCCAGATTTGAAGCAACTGTGAAGTTGTTGGGCAACGAAGACCTGTTGTTCGAAGGTATGCGCCATACGTACAGAAAAAGTGTTCATTTGTACAAGCGCTGTTTTGGCAATGGTGTGGATAAAGACCTGCACAATTGGCGCAAGCAGGTAAAATACCATTTTTACCAGATGCAGTTATTTTCCAAATGTGGCCACGGTATAACCGACCGCATCAAAATGGCCGATGAGTTGGGAGGGCTGCTGGGGCAAGATCACGATTACATTGTGCTGTCGGCCTGGTTGCGCCGTGAATTTTCCAGTGATAAACGGTTGGCAAAACTGGCGTTGGCTCTGACATCGCTAAGCCGCGAAAACCGAAGCCGTGAGCGCTTGTTGGGGCAAAAGCTGTTTGCGGAAACGTCCAATGCTTTTTCGGAACATCTGCGGCGCAAATGGCATAAAAATATGAAATAAACGCCGTTCAGGATTTTCGGGTTTTTTTGCCATTTTTACGGTTTGGGTAACAGGTTTTGCAAATTTCACATACGGTGCCATCACATCCCCGCGCCGAGCAGAACTCGCGACCGTAGTAAATTATTTGCAAATGCAATGCGTTCCAGCGCTCTTTTGCAAACAACCGCTTTAAATCCTTTTCCGTCTGTACCACGCTTTTTCCATTGGTCAGGCCCCAGCGCTGCGCCAGGCGATGGATATGCGTATCCACGGGGAAAGCAGGTTGGCCAAATGCCTGTGATACAACAACGCTGGCAGTTTTGTGGCCAACACCCGGCAATTCTTCAAGGGCATCCATGTCATTTGGAACCTTGCCATCGTAACGTTCCACCAGAATTTTTGACAAAGTCGAAATGGCTTTTGATTTCTGTGGGGCAAGTCCGCAGGGTCGCACAATGTCATAAATTTTATTTACCGGCACCTTCGCCATGTCATAGGGGTTATCGGCCAGTGCAAACAGTTTGGGCGTTACCTGGTTAACACGTGCGTCGGTGCATTGTGCTGACAACAACACTGCAATTAATAGCGTGTAAGGGTCCTTGTGATCAAGAGGAACGGGTTGTTCCGGGTACAGTTCATCCAGTCGTTTGGAAATGTAAGCAACGCGCTCTTTTTTTAACATTCCGTGTTACCTTGCAGTGAATGTGTAAACCGGACGATGCGTTCCGCGGCCGTGATGCACTCATCCAGTGGTGCGACCAACGCTATGCGTACCCGGTTTTGACCGGGGTTTTCGGTGGCGGTCTCGCTGGAATTCGAAAAATCGTAGTTTGCAGGGCGAGCCAGAAAACTGCCCGGCAAAACAGTTACGTGCTGATTGGCAAACAACTGTTTTGCATAGGCCTGATCGTCGATTGGTGTCTTTGCCCACAGAAAAAAGCTGGCATCAGGTCGTGTTGCGTTCAAGCAGCCGCCCATGACATCCAGCACCGCATCAAACTTTTTTCGATACAGGCGACGATTTTCGATGACATGCAATTCATCCGACCAGGCCGCAATACTCGCCAGTTGGGTTGGCACCGGCATGGCACAGCCGTGATAGGTACGATAGCGTAAAAACTTGCCTATGATCTCTGCATCGCCGGCAACAAAGCCGGAACGCAAACCGGGCAAATTCGAGCGTTTTGAAAGGCTTTGAAATACGACACAGCGGCGGTAGTCGTCTCTGCCCAGTTCTGCACAGGCTTGCAGCAGTCCTGGCGGTGGCGTGTCTTCATCCAGATAAATTTCGGAATAACATTCGTCACCGGCAATGACAAAATCGTGCTGGTCAGCGAGGGTAATCAGTTTCTTCAGGCTTGCCACGGGCATCACGGCGCCAGTGGGATTGCCGGGCGTACAGAGATAGATCAACTGACAGCGCTGCCACACGTGCTCCGGCACTGCATCGAAATCGGGCAGGCCGCTGGCGTCCTGGCAGTTGATAAACCAGGGCGTGGCACCGGCCAGCAGTGCGGCGCCTTCATAGATTTGATAAAACGGATTGGGCATTGCCACCAGAGGCCGACCATCGGTCAGATCCGAGTTTGTCGGGTCTACCACCGCCTGGGCGAAGGCAAACAGCGCTTCACGTGTACCGTTTACTGGCAACACCTGGTTATCTGCACTTACAGAACCTGCTTTGAGTTGAAAGCGTTGGGTCAGCCAATGCGCTATAGCTGTGCGTAATTCGGGTAACCCGATAGTAGCCGGGTAACTGGACAAATGATCCAGAGATTCGGTAAGGCGCTGGATTACAAATTCCGGTGCCGGGTGTCTGGGTTCACCAATAGACATGGCGATGTGAGCGAGGTCTACCGGCGGTTCTACCCCGCGTTTCAATGCGCCCAGTCGTTCAAACGGGTAGGGTTGTAACTGATTCAGGCCAGGATTCATAATTCCGCAAAACTCAGGGTCCAAACGTTATATAAACAGACAGGCCGCGCAGTATAAAGGATATGAGCACCGAATGCCTGACCCTGATAGCTCCGGGCAGCAAGCCCGGACTTATTGTTGGCTGTTTACCGCGTACTGTGGCCCACTTGTTATTTTAACCAGCAATTCTAAACTCAGTGCATAAATGGTTCGGAGTAGGGAGCGCTTGTGGCTATTAAACGACTTCTGGTTACTGGTGGAACAGGTTTTATCGGTCGACATTTGTGTGCGGCTCTGGTCGAAGATGATATTGACATACACGTTCTGACCAGAAATCCGGGTAAAGCTGTCGACCGGCTCCCGGCATCTGTTACCTTTCATGAAAATATCAGGGCAATTGACAATAATTTGACGTTTGACGCGGTGGTCAACCTTGCCGGTGAACCATTGGCAGATAAACGCTGGAGTAAAAAACAAAAACAGCGAATATATGACAGTCGAATAGGCACAACTGATCAGCTTTACGAACACTTTACGCAAGCAGCCACGCCGCCACGAATATTGGTCAGTGGTTCGGCAATTGGTTATTACGGTCCGCAGGGTTCTGAAGTCCTGGACGAAAAAGATGCTGTCAACAACAACAGTTACTCACATCGGCTCTGCGACAGCTGGGAATCCAGTGCCCGACAATTCGAATCGCTTGGCTGCCGGGTGTGTTGTATTCGCACTGGTGTGGTGCTGGATGCCGCCGAGGGCGCATTGGCAAAAATGTTGCCGGCTTTTCGGTTGGGGTTGGGAGGGCGCCTCGGCTCTGGCAAGCAGTGGTTTTCCTGGATACATATAGACGATATGGTGGGCTTGTTATTGCTCTGCCTGAATGATACATCCTTGCGTGGTCCAGTTAATGCGACAGCTCCGGCGGCGGTAACAAATGCTGTCTTTACAGAGAGTCTGGCACGCTCATTGCACCGACCTGCCTTGCTGCCAATGCCCGCCTTCCTGTTGCGCCTGTTATTTGGAGAAATGGCGAATGAATTATTGCTGAGCGGACAACGGGTATATCCCCAAAAAGCGCTGGATGCCGGCTACAACTTTCGATACCCGAATCTCGAATCTGCATTGCAATCCATTTTTTGTTAACAGTCCCCGCTGTTGTGAATTGCACACATATGCAAGGGCGTATAAATGCTGCCCCGGTGATTTACTTCACTTTTGAACAACACAATGCTGTTGACCTGAAAATTCAGGTTAACGGGGAACGGCGCCATGGGATTGGCGCCCTTTGATGAGCGCCCCACGGTAATATGGGGTCGAAACGGCTTTTTGTCGTACGCGATGTCCAGTGCAGAGAGTTGCTCAATTATTTTTTTTCGCAGTGCCAATAATTCCTGATTTCTTTTCAGGTAAACGGCAAGCAATCGGGAAGAGCAGTCAGGGAACGGCGCAATATAGTCGCACTGCAGTCTGGAAGGCTCTGTCCAGATAAAATCTTCAAGCCAGGTGCCAACATGCTGGATGGTTTCTGGAGCGGTATTACCCAAAAAGGCGAGTGTTAAATGCAAGTTTTGCGGGGCAGTCCAGCGGATGCCCTTGCTGGCCATGGTTTGACCAATCTCATAAAGTTTTAACTGGTAAGCAGGTGGCACGGGAACAGCCAGAAATGTGCGGCTTGTATTCACTGCAGTGTTATTCGCTCAATACTGCAAATAAAACCGTCCACGGATTCATGCAAGGCGTTTTCGAGTTTTGTGCACTGGCTTTCTGTTGCCATTTTGTCGCTGCCCACAACCACAAACGTCCATTCTCCACGGTCAATGGCGTTTTGCTGTGCCGACTCACAGACCGCGATATTTGTCTGCTTGCCAAAACGCTGCCGCAAACCGGATAAACGTTGACGCTTTTCCTTGAGGGATTTGCATGCCGGCAACTGGAACTGAACGATAAGCTGGATAATAGCCATGTATTTTGCTTGCTTAATCCCCGGTATACACACACCCGCTTGTGCATGTTTCCCGAATAACTATTTTAGACAACTCCGGCAGTTCCGGTTTCAGGCGTTGCCATATCCAGCGTGCGATATTTTCGCTGGTGGGATTTTCCAGGCCTTCAATATCATTCAGATAGTAGTGATCCAGCTGTGCATGGATGGGTTTAAACTTGTCTTTAATGTCGCCAAAATCCATCACCCAACCGCTGTGCTCTCCTACCGGGCCTGCCACATGTACTGCAATCTGAAAAGAGTGGCCATGCAGGCGTGCGCATTTGTGCCCTGGCGGCACATTGGGCAGGCGATGCGCGGCTTCGAAGCTGAATTCCTTGAAGATTTCCATGGTTTGACCAGGGCCTGTTGACCGGGGGGCGTAATGATAACAGAGATGAGGCGAGAGGAAACGGAGCCTCATGCACTCAAAATCAGGAAATTGTTTGACAGGTCAGAAGAATTGAGTAGAATGCGGCACTCTTCGCCAGTGGGGTGGTTAGCTCAGCTGGGAGAGCAACGGCCTTACAAGCCGTAGGTCACAGGTTCGATCCCTGTACCACCCACCAGTCTTCGCTGCGCTACGCCTTGGCAAGATATATGAGGCAAGCCATATGAGGTAAGCCATATGAGCCAGGCCAGTCAGGGGGGTGAAGCGAAGTTGGGAAATGCGGCCCGGTAGTTCAGTTGGTTAGAATGCCGGCCTGTCACGCCGGAGGTCGAGGGTTCAAGTCCCTTCCGGGTCGCCATCTTTAAAAAAATCCGCCTGCATGGCGGATTTTTTTTTGCCCGATGTCGGACGCTTGATGGGAAAGCGATGGAGCTGAACTCCGGTGTTCGATGACAGGCGTTCGGCGTCCAACCCTTTCCCCTGGAATGTGTATAATCATCCCCCTGTAACCTTATATGAAGGTGTCATATGGCTGAGTTCCAGCGTATCGGGCTGATCGCCCGCCTCAACATGCCCCAGGTGACAGATTCATTGCGTCGTCTGGCCAAATTCCTTGTGGACGATGGCCGTACTGTTGTTGTTGAAGCCGAAACAGCCAAACTGCTGAATGGAAATGGAGATAACATCAAATTGCAGGTTTGTGACTGCAAGGAAATTGCAGACGCAATTGATCTGGCAATTGTGGTGGGTGGCGATGGCAGTATGCTCAGTGCCGGCCGGGACCTTGTTGAGGCACAGACGCCTTTGCTCGGCGTAAACCGGGGACGGCTGGGCTTTCTCACCGATATTCATCCGGATAAACTGGAACCCAGGGTTGCCAGGGTTCTGGCGGGTGAGTACGTTACTTCCACGCGCTTTTTGCTGGAGGCCACAGCAGTCCGCGATGAGACGGTATTGGGTACGGGCTCTGCACTTAACGATGTGGTGCTGCACCCCGGGCAGTCGGTACGAATGCTGGAATTTGAACTCTATATAGATGGCCAGTTCGTTTATGGTCAGCGATCCGACGGCCTGATTGTTTCCACGCCAACCGGCTCCACAGCGTATGCGCTGTCTGGTGGCGGGCCAATATTGCACCCGGATCTTGACGCGATAGTGCTGGTGCCAATGAATCCGCATACACTGAGTAGCCGGCCCATCGTGGTACACGGCAACAGTAAAATCGAAATTCGCGTCGGTTCGCGCAACGACGTGCGACCCTATGTGACCTGCGACGGGCAAAATCACATAGAAACGGAACCCGGAGATGTGATTCGAATCAGTAAAAGAGCAAAGGTTTTGCGCCTGATACATCCGGCAGACACTAACTTTTATCAAACATGTCGCACCAAGCTGGGCTGGAGCAGTCACCTGACGGAAGGCAAGGTATAAGCAAGTTCGCCAGAGTGATATGCCCGGCAACAGAAATACGGTGCTAAATGGGATCAGAAGTACTTTATGAACGAATCCAGTTGGGTCCTGGTGGCACAGGTGCCGTTGTCACAAAACCTGGGTCAGCTCAGTAAGGAGCTTTCCAGGCGCGATATCAATCATAAAATTGTCGCCGATGAACAGCGCCAGTCGCTCTGGCTGGAAAACGCCGAGTATATCCAGGTGGTTGACGACATTTTGGCAAAACAGGTAAAACCGGAGCCGAACAACCCCTGGTTTGACCCTTCCGCAAAAGTGAGGCCGCGGCCACAGAACGCCAGCACAAACCACACACGTGGCGGCCTGTCCAGGTTGTTTGCACAATATCCCGTTGTGTTGTCGGGCATCGCGTTAAGTCTGCTTGGCGCGGTATTGCCGTTTATGATACCCAAGCTTGGCAACCTGTTATTGTTCCCACCGTTGTACGATATGAAGAGCGGCCAGTTTTGGCGTCTGGTTACTCCGATCTTTCTGCACTTCGGCGCCATGCATGTGGTATTCAATTGTTTGTGGTTGTGGGTATTTGGCAGCCGTCTGGAACCTTATGTCGGGCGTCTCAATTTTGTTACCCTGATCCTGTTAACAGGTATTGCCGGTAATGTGACGCAATATTTCTGGAGCAACAGCGTGTTGTTTGGAGGCATGTCCGGTGTCAATTACGGCTTGATGGGTTATATCTGGATTCGTCACAAACTTCGCCCGCACCCCATGCTGGAATTACCGCCAGCGTTATTTGGCTTTATGTTTGTCTTTCTCATTCTGGGCATGACCGGAGGAATGGACTGGTTAGCTGGCGGGGGTATTGCCAATGGTGCGCACTTGGGTGGATTATTGGCGGGTCTGGTAATGGGGTTACTGTCTTCTGCCCAGCGGCGAAATAACTGATTGGACTTTATAATGAATTTTCAACGTTTGCTCGACAATATCACACCGAATATTTACCAGAATCTGAAACGCGCGGTGGAGCTGGGCAAGTGGCCAGATGGCAACACTCTCACAAAAGAACAACGCGAACTTTGTATGCAGGCGGTTATCGGGTGGGAAGCAAAACACCTGCCGGAAAATGAGCGCACAGGTTATATTCCACCGAAAGAACACAGCCACTGTGGTGGTGTGGGTGATGTGTCGCAACCAAAACCCGTCAAATGGCAGTGAGTCAGCAAGTCGCTTGCTTGAAGGGCCTAACCGATATTCCTTGCCTGAAATGAAAAGGTCTGCAACAAAATGAACCCCGGCAAAATAAACAGTGCAATCAAATATGTCTGAAAATATGTATACCGGTCATCTGGATAAAATGCCTGCGAAGCTGGCCGATCAGGTTCAATACTACCTGAAGCTGGATGACCAGCGCGTGCATTTGAATCCACTGCTGGGTTCATCATTGCGCCTGGAATACAACGCCATGATCCATTGTATTGCTTGCGGCCGCAAAACTGGCAAGAGTTTTAATCAAGGGTTTTGTTACCCGTGTTTTAGCAAAAAGGCCTGCTGTGACAGTTGCATTATGAGCCCGGAAAAATGCCACTACGACGAAGGCACGTGCCGGGAACCGGAGTGGGGGAAAACCTTCTGCATGGTCGATCATATTGTCTATCTGGCGAACTCTTCCGGCATCAAGGTTGGTATCACTCGTGCCAGTCAAGTGCCTACCCGCTGGATTGATCAGGGGGCTATACAGGCGCTGCCGGTTTTAAGGGTGCAAACCCGGCAGCAATCGGGTTTTGTCGAAGATGCCCTGCGCCAACACGTGGCTGACAGAACCAACTGGCGAGCGATGCTGAAAGGTGAAACGGCAGAAATGGATCTGGTTGCCAAGCGCGATGAACTGCTGGAAATTTGTCAGCCTGAACTGAATGCCTTGACCGAACGTTTTGGTGTTCAGGCTATTCAGCCCATCAACGATGCCGAAGTCGTTGATATTCATTATCCGGTACTGGAGCACCCAACCAAAGTCAGCAGTTTGAACTTTGACAAAAATCCACTGGTTGAAGGCACATTGATGGGCATCAAGGGTCAATACCTGATGTTTGATACCGGTGTTATTAATATTCGAAAATTTACTGCATATAGTGTAAATGTCAGTTTTTGAGTTTTAGCTTTATTCGTCGCACGTCGCACGTCGCACGTCGCACGCTAAATGCGTTCAGCCACAAAGTGATTGATCACCGGGTTATAGTGTGCGACGTGCGACCTTATGTTTAACGAACAGGGACAAAAAAATGAGAGACACGCAACCCCGCACAATTTATCTGAAAGATTATCGGCCACCTGATTACCTGATCGATAAAACCGAGCTGCGCGTGGAATTGGGCGATGCGGAAACGACGGTGGCGGCGAGACTGTCCATGCGTCGCAATGAACACAGTGACGTTGCAGAACTGGAGTTGCACGGCGCAGACCTGGAGCTGCGAGAACTCAAGATAGACGGCCGGGTTCTGGGTGACAACGAGTATCGCCTGGACGATGAAAAACTGATTATACATCAGGTTCCCCGGCAATTTGTATTTGAATCACTGGTGGCGATTAACCCCGATCAAAATACATCTCTGGAAGGCTTGTACAAATCGGATGGTATGTACTGTACCCAGTGTGAAGCAGAAGGCTTTCGTAAAATTACGTGGTATCTGGATCGCCCGGATGTGATGAGCGAGTTCACCACAACGGTTGTGGCAGACAAGACCAAATACCCGGTTTTACTCTCCAACGGCAATCCGATAGAGCGCGGTGAGCTGCAAGATGACCGGCACTTTGTCACCTGGAACGACCCGTTTAAAAAGCCCAGCTACCTGTTTGCTCTGGTTGCCGGTGATCTGGAATATATTGAAGACAATTACACTACTATGTCCGGCCGTAAAATTGCTCTGCGAATTTTTGTCGAGCAAAAAGACCTGGACAAGTGTGATCATGCCATGCGCTCGCTGAAACACGCCATGCGTTGGGACGAGCAAGTGTATGGTCGTGAGTACGACCTGGATATTTTTATGATTGTGGCGGTAGACGCTTTCAATATGGGCGCGATGGAAAACAAGGGCCTGAATATTTTTAATACCGCGGCTGTTTTGGCAAAACCCGATACCACCACCGATGCGACCTTTCAACGGGTTGAAGCCATTGTTGCCCACGAATATTTTCACAACTGGTCTGGCAACCGCGTAACCTGTCGCGACTGGTTTCAACTGAGCCTTAAAGAAGGTTTTACGGTATTTCGTGATTCCGAATTTTCCTCTGATTTGGGGTCTCGAACAGTAAAGCGAGTGGAAGATGTCAGCCTGTTGCGCACGGCGCAATTTTCTGAAGATGCCGGCCCAATGGCACATCCCGTGCAGCCGGCTTCATTTATGGAAATATCCAATTTTTACACGCTGACAGTTTACGAAAAGGGCTGCGAAGTTGTGCGCATGTATCACACCTTGCTTGGCCCGGAATTGTTTCGCCGGGGCACAGACCTCTATTTTGAACGTCACGATGGCGAGGCCGTCACCATTGATGATTTTGCGCGTTGTATGGAAGAGGTCAGCGGTCGCGATTTGACACAGTTCAAGCGCTGGTACAGTCAGGCTGGAACTCCTCGGCTCAATGTTGTCGGTGAGTATGACGCAAATGCGCAAACTTATACCTTGCATTTTGAGCAGAGTTGCCCTGCGACGCCGGAAAGTTCGGAAAAACTACCGTTTCTGATTCCCGTTACCGTCGGTTTGGTGGGGCAGGGTGGTGATTTGCCTTTGCACGTTCAGGGGGATAAAAACAATTCAGGAAATGCAGAAGTGGTGTTGGAGGTTACTGAGCAAAAACAAAGTTTTATTTTTGAGCAAGTATTAGAAAAACCGGTGCCGTCCCTGTTGCGAGGCTTTTCGGCGCCAGTCAAGCTCAACTTTTCGCACAGTCGTGATGAATTGATGTTTTTAATGAGTCATGACAGTGACGGCTTTAATCGTTGGGACGCGGGTCAGCAGTTGGCTCTGCAGATTTTGCAGCAACTGGTAACTGCGCAGTTATCTGGTGAGGAAATGATTCTGGATCAGCGCCTGGTCGAAGCCTATCGAGCGGTGCTGGTCGATCAGAACCTGGACCCAGCCATGGTTGCACTGATCTTGAAATTGCCAAGCGAGGCCTGGCTGGCTGAGGAATCCGAAGAAATACATGTTGATGAAATTCATCGGGCGCGTGAATTTGTTCGACGTGAGCTGGCCGGACAGTTGCAAGCGGAATTTCGCGCCGCTTATGATGACAACAAGGTCAATGAACCGTACGACCCCTGTTCAGAACAAATTGCCCGTCGTAGCCTGAGAAATATTTGCCTGGCATACCTGATGCTGGTCGAGCAAAACGCTGTGGAACTGGCAATGCAACAATATCGCAGTGCCGATAATATGACTGATGCCAGCGCAGCATTATCGGTGCTGGTATTTGCCGAGGGCGAGAATGCTCAACGTCAAGCCAAAGAATTGTTGGCCAGCTTTTATGAGCAGTGGCAACACGAAGCTCTCGTTGTTAACCAGTGGTTCAGCGTGCAGGCAATGGCTCCGCAGCAAGGTGCTGTAGAGAGGGTAAGAAAACTGCTTGAACACTCAGCATTTGATATTAAAAACCCAAACAAGATTCGTTCCCTGGTATCTGTGTTCTGTGCAAATAATCACATTCATTTTCACCGAATTGATGGCGCTGGTTACCAGTTACTAACTGACATAGTGATCAAATTGAACAGCATCAATCCGCAAATAGCGGCACGTATGCTGGCGCCGTTAACCAAGTGGAAAAAACAGAGGAATGACCGCCAGCAGCTGATGAAAGCCGCGCTTGCAAATATTTTGGCTCAGCCCGATTTATCCAAAGATGTGTATGAGGTGGTTTCCAAAAGCTTAAAATAAACCCGATAAGGCAGGGGAAAAAATGAAACGATTAGCGATAGCTTGCATAGCCATTTTTTCTGTAGCGTCGGTGAGTGTCGAAGCTGCAACCGAGTCTTCAAAAGCCGATTACACGGCAATGGATATTTTAGCGGACGTGCGAATTCCGTTGCGTGACGGTGTCGAATTGTCCGGTCGTGTTTGGACTCCGGCAGGTGGCAAGCCAGCGCCAGTGGTATTTGTTTATACCCCATACATTTCCGACGAGGGGCATACTCGAGCACCAAAGTTTGTCAAACGCGGCTACGCCTACGTCAGTGTCGACAAACGTGGTCGCGGTGCGTCCGGTGGTGAATTTTCGCCGGAGATGGGGGCAGGTCCTGATGGTTGCCAGGTGATCGACTGGATTAAACAGCAGCCCTGGTCAAATGGAAAAGTGGTTATGCGCGGAGGTTCGTACCGCGGCATGGTTCAGTGGCAAATTGCAGCCAAGTGCCCCGGCAGTTTGGCGGCGATGGTGCCCACTGCAGCGGCTTATGCGGGAGAAGACTTCCCCGGCATTCAGAATGAAATCATGTATTCCTATTCGGCGCAGTGGCTCGGTCTGGTCTCTGGCCGTACCTACAATGGCAGGTTGTTCAGTGACGGCGCGTATTGGTCAGACAAGTTTCGGTAAATGTATTTGAACCACCGCCCATTTCACGAACTGGATACCATTGCCGGTATTAATACGCCTTATTTTGACAAATGGGTAAACCAGCTGGGAGACCCGAATTTAAGCTTGTGGAGCAAAGATAACCCAACCACTGCAGAAATATCCAAAATCAATATTCCGATTTTAACTATCACCGGTCATTTTGACGGTGACCAACCCGGCGCATTGCGGTATTACCGTGAACACATGGCGGTAGCATCACGGGACGCGCGCTCACAACATTTGCTACTGATCGGCGCCTGGAACCACGCCGGTACACGAATGCCGGTGCAAACCGTTGAAGGCTTGCAGCTCGACTCAAAAGCTGTGATTGATATCGACGCACTACACATGGACTATTACGATTGGGTGTTGCGTGGTGGCAAAAAACCGGAAATTTTAAAAGACGCGGTCGTTTATTATTCAACGGGTTCAGAACGGTGGAATACAGCGAAACGTTTGCAAGATATCGGTTCTGAACAAGCGTTGTTTTATTTGTCAGCTGCACCCGGTGAAGCGCTGGACGTGTTTTCATCGGGCCACCTCAAAACCAAACCGGTGGGTGACGAGCAACCCACACCATTTGTGAATGACCCTCTGGATTTGCGCCCGGCAGATTTAATCAAGGATATTCCCGACGCACTGGTTAATCCCCGTGACGCCTATTTGCCGGAAATGCGTGTATTTCATTCTGCGCCTCTGCAAAAATCAATGACCATTTCCGGCCAGATGAAACTGAAGCTGTTTTTGGAAATCGACACACCCGACACCGATATTTATGCCACCGTTTTTGCCATTCGTCCGGACGGGTCTACCGTTAAATTGGGTTCTGACATTATGCGCGCCCGTTTTCGTCAGGGTGCTGCCAGTAAGCAACTGGTAACGCCGGGAGCCATTGAAGAATATGTGTTGGATCGTTTTTACTGGAGTTCTGCGACTCTGAGTGCCGGGTCAAGGTTGCGAGTAGTGGTTGGTCCCTTAAATGATCCGGGCTGGCAAAAAAATTATAACTCGGGTGGCCGGCTGGGCTACGAAACGGTTGCTGACGCCAAGGTGGCGACGGTGCGAATTCACCACAGTGCCAAATACCCCAGTCGGTTGGAATTGCCGGTGGAGAGGTGAGTTTGAGTCGGAAGTCTGACGACGGAAGCGATCAAGGGATCAGAGTCGTTGCCACTAAGTTAAAGTCATTTTAGGCATTCGGCTCTGACCCTGAATTATCTTTGCCAGACCAGCAGTGCATCTTTACGATGTAAATCACTGTGGATATAGTGGCTTCAACGCCCCGGCCGGTTGTTTGTCGGGCACCTGCCCATTAGCCCGAAAAGTTTTAATTGCGCTGCCAATGGCAGTGCAATCTGTTTTCAGGTCACCGCTGCCATACAGGGACTGATCAAGCGTGCGAAGCTGTGTTGTCAATTCTGAGTTGCCAATAAGTTCTCCAATTTGGTCGAGTGTAGAGATACTCGCATCCTTCCAGTAATGCTGCGCCCAGGCAAGCAGTGCTTCACGGAGCTGTTTGGGCTGATCATTGCTTGCAGATTCCCGAATAGCTGAAAACAATTTGCTTTCTGTTTCGACACGAATTGAAGATTTGTCTGCCCTGGATTCGATCGTTTTCGGTTGGCGCTTGCGCAAAACCAGCATCGCAATCAAGACCATCAGTATCAAATTGCCCGCGAGCGAAAACCAGAGCAGGGTATTGTTTCCGGCCGGTTTGTTTTCCTGTTGGGTATCCGGTGTGGCCGAAGTGCTTTCTGCTTCTGGTACACTGGGCGAGTAAGCCTGCTCTTCGCTGGGTAAGACATTAAACGTGCGCCCCTCAAGTACCGCCGTTTCCATCAGGTTCCTTTCGGTGTCCCACCAGGTCAGTGTTACGGGTGGCAACTCCAGGGTGCCCGGTTTGGACGGTACAACGGCAATCGACTCCGTGCGGGTTGACAGTACGCCATACGAACTGAGGTTTTGGTCCAGTTTGGCCTGGTCGGGATAGATGCGGTGTTTGTCACCCGCAGGCATGGTGAGTTCTGGCAATTGGCTGGAGGTGGCGCCCAAAGCGGTGATAGTAATGGTGCGGGTCAGTGGTTCTCCCACATGCCATTCGTCCTGATTACCATTCCATTTTTCCGACAACGTAACGTCTTTTGCCGGTAACCAATAGTCGACAGATTTATCGGGCTGTGGTTGAACGGTAACCTTTTTTTCGTCGCCAAGCAGAGTGAAACGTTTGCCATTGCGATAAAAATTATCAAAAAATGAATTGCCACGTGGTATGTAGCCGGTAAACCGGATTTGTGGAATGGCCAGTTCACCACTGCTTTGCGGGAACAGCGCAAACTTTAATTCAATGACATCAAAGCTCATGCCATTTATTGTTTTTTTGTAGTTGGTTTCGCTGGTTTTGATAATTTCGGTGGTTGGTATGGTTAATTCTGACATGCCGATATTTTTTAGCGGCGTTGCCATGTAAAGCCGATAAGTCAGCAATAACTGCTCCTGAACGTAAGCCGTTTGCTTGTCTATTTCTGTTTCCAGAAATACAGGGTTGTCAGGAGAAGCTTGCGAGGGTGTTTTGCTTTTTAATACTTCAATTTCAACGGCGTTGCTGACATTGTTTTTAAATTTGAATGACGGAATAATCAGCTTGCCGGTTTTTTTGGGCATCAGCGTCAGGTGCCAGTCTGTGTATGACACGCTGTTGCCATTGATATTACTGAATTGCTGTTGCCGGCTGGTGGACAACACTTCAAACTGATGATCAAGTGCGGAAAAATCAGGTTCGCCAAACACGGCCTGGCCATTGTAACGAACTCGCAATTGTAATGTTTCGTCAATGCTAATGGTGTGCCGGTCAACAGCGGATGTGAGATCACTCGCTGACACATTGGCCGAGTATAAAAACGCAGCAAAAACAGTAACCACAAGCAAAAACAGGGTATGCCAGAGTTTGTTTTCTGTGGTTAATTCCCCGTTCCCCGGGCGCAATTCACTGTTTAATGTCACCATCTTTTCTTCTCTTTTCTTTGGCCGTGATTTTCCATTTTTCGTTGTTCTGCCTGATAGCGGAATTTTTTGCGTAAAAACAGGCCGGGATCTTCGGGTACTTTTTTCAACCATTGTTCCATGGCGCGTTTGGCTTCGTCTTTTTCCTCTTCGCTGGCCTGAGCTGCCGCTTGTCGCTGTTTCTCTGCTTCTTCAGATTCCTGGTCGCCAGGCTGCTGTTGTTGGGATTGCTGTTGCTCGTCTTCTTTTTGCTGTTGTGACGAGCTTTTCTCCTCTTTTTCGTCTTTCCCGGATTGAGACTGATCCTGTTGCCTCTGCTGCTCATCAGACTGTTCAGAATCTGACCGGGATTGATCTTGTTGCTGGTCTTTTGAATCTTCAGATTGTTGATCTTTCGATTTCTGATCTTGAGATTGTGAATCCTGATTTTTCTGGTCCGAATTTTTATCGTCAGAACTTTTATCGTCAGAGTTTTGGTCGTTCTGCTGGTTTTGTTGTTGTTTCTTCAAATCTTCCAGCAACTTTTTGTTGGCTGCCGCATCTTCATGGTTGGGATCTTTTTCCAGTACGGTATCGTAAGCTGCGATGGCTTCGTCTATTTTGCCGAGGTGGGCGAGGGCGTTGCCGCGGTTGTAGTAACCTGAGGCACTTTCGTCGTTGCTGTAAGCTTTCAGCGCCTCTTCGTAGTCTCCCTGGCGGTAGGCAGCGCTTCCCTTCCAGTTTTTATTTTTAAAAGCCTGTTGCGCCTCGGAAAAATTTTCTGCCTTAAACGCCTTGCTACCTTGTTGGTCTGGCGTCAACCACAGGTTTTTCCAGCTCCAGTCGTTGCTTGTGTCGGCAGCGTGGGCGGGTTCGGGAATGATGAGTGGTGCCAGCAATAATGCGACAATAATGCCCCTGCGAAAGGTCGCCACAACCAGCGGCAACAGTAATAAAGCGAACCAGTAGCCCTGGTCGCTCCAACTGTCGAATGTGCGGTTGAGTTCTTTGGCTCTTTGCTCCAGTGGCGAACCAAAGGCTGCCTGAATATAACCCAGGTCCCGACTGTCGGCAGTCAAATCGCTGTAGTGGCCGCCATTGCTGTGTGCCAGATCGATCAGGGATTCCCTGTCCAGTTTTGCGACAACGATGCCGCCATTGGCGTCCTTTTCAAATCCCCCTCTGGCACGGGGAATCGGTGCGCCATCGGATGTGCCGACCCCCAGGATCGACAATCGCACAGATTTGCCGCGCAGCGATCGACGTACCGTGTTCAGTGCATCGTGGGCAATACCGTCGGTAATAATCAGCAGGTCGCCACCGTTGTGGCCGCCGTCGGTGAGCAGTTTCAATGCCATTGTCAGCGCTTCTTCGATATTGCTGCCGGGCGACGACATTACACCGGGTTCAAGTACCGGGACTTGCGAAATGATGGTGCCGGTGTCGTCTGTCAGTGGGCTGACCACGTGAGGCCAGCCACTATAGGCCACCAGTGCTGTAACACCCTCCTTGCGCGACTTGAGAATATCGCGCAACTTGTGGCGAGCGCGGGTGATGCGGTTGGGTTTGATATCTTCTGCCGACATAGAGGGAGACAGATCCAGCAATATGACCAGCGCGCCCTGTTCCTTGTGCACCGGCTGGGGCAGTTCCTGCCACGAGGGCCCGGCCAGACCGAGACTGGCCAGCACGCCTGCCAATATCCACCAGCGATTGTGTCGCTGACGCTGGCCCGGTTCCTGATCGAGCAGAAAAGGCAGCCAGCGAGGGTCGATCACTTTTGCCCAGGTGCCTTGCGCCTGCTGGCGTCTTTTTAGCCACCAGAGCACGGCCAACAGGGCGGGTATGGCCAGCAGCCACCAGGGCCGCAAGAAATGGAATTGATCAAGGCCGGTCAGCCATTGAGTAAATTCACTGTCAGGCAAATTGCTCTCCCCTTGTATGCCGTTGTGCCAGCAACGCCAGCGCAGCAATTAAAGCCAGAGCCAGTGGCCAGTGGAACAGCGCTTTGCGCGGGCGCAATAATTCGGGGTCTTGTTCAATCGGTTCCAGCTGGTCCAGTTCCTGGTAGATATTATTTAACTCATTTACATCTCTGGCTCGAAAGTAGCGTCCCCCGGTTTTATCGGCGATCGCCTGCAGGGTTTCCTCGTCCAGGTCGGCAGAAGGGTTGACGCGGCGGGTGCCGAACAGACTGCGCTGCAACATGCTGTCGGCACCGATTCCGATGGTGTAAATCTTCACGCCAAATTCGGCGGCGGCATCGGCGGCTTGCATTGGGTCCAGGGTGCCAGCGGTGTTGGCGCCATCGGTAAGCAGTATCAAAATGCGATGGTTCTCGGGACGTTCCTGCAGGCGCTTGACCGCCATGCCAATGGCACTGCCAATGGCGGTAGCGCTGCCGGCAAATCCGATTCGGGCTTCGTGCAACAGGTTGTACAAGGTGTTGTGGTCAAAGGTCAGCGGTACTTGCAGGTAAGGCATGCTGCCGAACAATATCAATCCCAGCCGGTCGCCGACGCGGCGTTCTACAAATTGCCCCAGCACCACTTGTACTGCGGTAATACGGTCGGTGAGGTCATTGCCCAGCGGCATGTCCAGTGTTTCCATGCTGCCGGATATATCTACCGCCAGCATCAGGTCGCGCCCGCTGGTGGGCAATTGCACAACTTCGCCAACCCATACCGGGCGGGCCGCAGCCAGCAAGCAACCCAGCCAGACCAGGGTGAGCAATAGCCACGAATACAAATTACCACGGTGGACCGCGCTGGTGTCTCGTTGCCCTGCCAGCAGCTGGTTGTACACCGGTATTTTCAGTGCCGGGCTGCTTTGCGGCAGTGCCCGTTTCAGCAGGCGATAAAGCCAGGGCAAGGGCAGCAGGCACAATATCCACCACCACTCGAATCCGAACGAGGGACTGTCAAGCATCAGACGGTTGCCTCTGTCGTATCTGCAGTGTGTGTTTTGATCCAGGTGATCGCGCAACGTTCCAGCTCATTGCACTCCTCATCGGACAGGGGTTCCGGGTCAGGTGCATAAGCCAGTTGTTCCAGCCGTTGCGCCAGGTCATCGCCAAAGATCGGGTCGGTGGCGTGTTGGTCGAGCTTGTGCAGAAGTTGCCCGGCAGACTGTGAGGTGACGTCATCACCATAACCGACCGTCAGGGCACAACGGCGCAATATGCCCAGCACATCCTGGCTCAATGTATGACTGTCTTGTTCCAGGTCTTGGTCTTGTTGCATTACATGACTGTCTTTGTTTTGTTTTACATGACTGTCTTTGTTTTGTTTGTGCCTGTCCCGATACGTTTGAAAGCAGTGTTCAATGGCGTCTATCGCTTCGTTGCGATATTTACCCTGGCTGACGTGGTATTGAACCGTGTGTCGCACCTTGCGTGTCATAAAGAACAGCAATGCAAGCACTACCACCGCCAGTACCCACCAGCCCGGAGCCGGTGGCCACCAGGATATGGGGTCGGGCAGATGGATATCGCGCAGTTGGGCCAGTGGGTCGTTTGCAGAATTCATCGCCTGATCCTGCCCTTTCGCTTGCCGTAGCTGCTGTTCAATACCGCCGCTACAGAGTCGTCGGTGCTGAACCTCAGCAGCCCGGCGCGCAGCTCGTTGCTCAGTCGCTGCAATTGGGTGGTGCGGGCATCAAACGCGTCAGCGCAGCGCTGCTGCAGTGACGCACTGCGTGTATTGAGCAGGTGCCGTTCGTTGCCAGCTATCACCGGATAGTAGCCAGGCGGCGGCAATTCCCGTTCAAGTTTGTCATGAATTTGGCACAGCGTAATATCGCAGTGTCTGGTGAGTTCGTACAGGTGTTCCTCGCAGCGGTGGTCAATGTCATGGAAGTCACTGACCAGAAATACCGAAGCGCCGGGGTGGGCAATGCGCCGGGTTTCTTCGATCAGATTGGCCAGGCTGTAATTGTCTGCATTTGCCCAGGGCAGGTTCAGGCACAGGTCGTGCAAGGCATGGATAAGTTGTAACACGGTGTGATGGCTGCGCCGCGGCCGAATGTCTTGTTGCTGGCTGGCGGCAAATAACAGACCTCCCACCCGGTCGTTGGCGTTGATACCGGCCCACGCCAGTGCGGCGCTAACGCGGCAGGCGGTGGCAACCTTCAATTCACGGGAACCAAACAGCATGTGGCGCCGCAAGTCGGCTATGACAAAAACCGGGCGTTCGCGTTCTTCACGGAATACCTTGGTGTGAGGTGTGCGAGTGCGGGCAGTTACTCGCCAGTCGATGGCGCGCACGTCGTCACCGGGGTGATACAGGCGCACTTCTTCAAAATCCATGCCGCGGCCGCGAAAGTGCGATCGCTGCCCGCCGGCGACCTGACTGCGGGCGGTTTTGCGCGGGAAAAACACCAGGTCCTGCACGGCGTGGCGCAGCTGAACCAGTTCGCCAATATTGGCAACCGATTCCGCAAACCGGCGACAAAGATCGTCGTCCAGTGGCCGGCTGTCTGCGCTTTGGCGATAAGGTTTGGGCATCAGTTATACGGCCGCGTTCCGGGTCATGCCGAGGGCACGGCGGCGAGCAAATGGTCTGTGACCTGATCGGCGTTCATGCCGCTGGCTTCGGCTTCGAAACTCAATAACAAACGGTGGCGCAACACGTCGTGAATCACGGCTCGCACGTCATCGGGGCTGACATAGTCTCGACCCTGCAGCCACGCATGGGCGCGAGCGCAACTGTCCAGGGCGATAGTGGCGCGAGGGCTGGCACCGTAGTCGAGCCAGCCGGAAAGCTCGGCGCTGTATTTTTCTGGGGTACGGGTGGCGAGCACCAGTTGCACCAGGTACTCTTCCACGGACTCTGCCATGTGCAATTCCGCTACCTGTTGCCGGGCCGTCATTATCGCTTGCTCGGAAACAGGGGCAGGCAGTTCGGCGGTTGTACCGCCGAGGGTTTCGTTACGAGCCAGGTGCAGAATTTGCCGTTCGGTTTCTGGGTCAGGATAGCCGACATTTACATGCATCAGAAAGCGGTCCATCTGAGCTTCGGGTAAAGGGTAGGTGCCTTCCTGTTCGATTGGGTTCTGGGTCGCCATCACCAAGAACAGTTTGGGCAACGGCCAAGTGTTGCGGCCAACGGTGATCTGGCGTTCGGCCATGGCTTCCAGCAAGGCAGACTGCACCTTGGCCGGTGCCCGGTTGATCTCGTCAGCCAATACCAGATTGTGAAAAATCGGCCCGGGCTGAAACTGAAAGCTGCTGTCTTCGTGGTGATAGATATCGCTGCCGGTGATGTCCGCGGGCAGCAGGTCGGGAGTGAACTGCACGCGGTGAAAGTCACCTTCGATACCGTCAGAAAGTGTCTTGATCGCCCGAGTCTTCGCCAAACCTGGTGCTCCCTCTACCAGCAAGTGGCCGTCGGCCAACAAGGCAATGAGCAATCGCTCGGTTAATTGAGATTGGCCGATCACTTGTGAATCCAGCCAGTTTTTGAGATTCAGTAACTGTTCTTGAGTATTTACTGCTTGTTCCATAAAAAATTCGCTTGTTTTGCCGACTTATCGCTGTGCTGGTAGTGCTACATGAGGCGGAAGATTGTAAACTTCGCCCAGCTCACCTGCCAGTGCCAGAGTTTTGAGTACTTGAATTGGGACAACAGGCCTTACAGATTTCGTAACGCTGGCAAAGTTCCATTGGTTGTCTCAAGGGGTTTTGCCTGAGGGCCAAGGATACCATGAATGCAGGGTGATTGAGCGGTTATCAAATCCTATTTGTCATTTGAAGGGGGGCACGTGGACAACGGTCGCAGTCAGGAGCTTTTCCAGCAGATCGAAAACAAGATTAATAATGACCACAGTGCAGAACAGGCGGGAGTTTTGATTCCCTTTGCACAAAAGGTGTTTGAGCTGCTGCCATCTGACGAGTACATCGATACCCCACTCAATGACCTGTGCGGCTTTATTGCCAACTTTTGGGAGTTTTTTCAGCACTATGATGCTTCCCGGGGGCCTGAAATTCGGGTTTTTAACCCGTCTCTTGAAGAAGATGGCTGGTTGTGTCCCCACACCGTTATCTATATCGCGCAAAAAGATATGCCCTTCCTTGTTGATTCTGCCCGTATCGAATTGAACAATTGTGGTCTGAATATCTACACGAATAAAAGCACCATATTTCGTGTTGAACGATCAGCCGATCACACGCTGGTGCAACTAATTCGCGACAATCAGGGTGAATCTGCATCTGCCAGCAATGAAGCGTTGATGTTTTTTCAAGTGGACCTGCATTCGTCCGCGGAAGAGCTGGCCGAACTCAGGGACAGCCTCGCTGATGTGTTGGCAGACGTCAATGTGGTCGTTGAAGACTACCATCCCATGCTGGAACGGGTTGAACAGGTCATTGAACAAATTGCCCAGGTAAAGTCCGATGTCGCTGTTTCGGAACGGGACGAGACCCTGGCTTTTCTCAAATGGATTCACAGTGGCTACTATACGCTGCTGGGGTGTTCGGTATATGAGCTGTTGACCGAAGACGGCGAGCAGGTGATGCGGGAGCGCGACGATCAGCGCCTGGGCCTGTTCCGATTGCGTGGCGGTGAGGCCTCGTCGGTGGCGATGGAAGAGCTCAACCCCGGCATCAAGGACTTTTACCAGCAAGACAAATTGCTCGGCTTTACCTATTCTTCTGTGCGGTCTCGCGTGCACCGGAATATTCACGCCGACTACATTATTGTCAAACGTTTGAACAGCAAAGGGCAGGCCATTGGTGAAGTGCGCTTCCTGGGCCTGTTTACGTCGCCGGTGTATACCCTGAGCCCATCAGCGATACCGATGTTGCGGGACAAGGTGAGGCGCGTTTTTGAACGCTCCGGCCTGCGCCCCGACAGTCACGACGGCAAGGCCTTGCGACAATTGCTGGAAGTGCATCCGCGCGACGAACTGTTTCAGAGCACAGAGGAAGAACTCTACAGGACAATTATTGGTGTCTGGCAGCTGAACGAGCGTCGCAAGGTGCGTTTCTTTATGCGCACCGATCCATACGAAAAATTTGTGCATTGCATAGTTTATATTCCGTGTGATGTATACAACACAGACGTGCGCCAGCGGGTTCAGCAAATGATGAGTGATGAACTGGGTGCGAAGGAAAGCGAGTACTGGGTTTATCTGTCCGATTCCATTCTGGCGCGAATCCAGTTTCTGTTTAGAATCGATAGCGATTTATACAAAAATCTCGACGCCAGGGACCTGGAACAACGCATTGTGCAAATTACCCGCAACTGGAGCGACGAGTTCCACACCGCCGCTATTGAGCATTGGGGTGAGGATGACGGCGAAAGGTTGTTTCGCAAATACGGGCGCGGTTTCTCCATCAGCTACCAGGAGAGTTTTGACCCCAGGGCGGGGATAACAGATATCAATTTGCTGGAATCGCTAAAAGATGTGCATCAGATTGCCATGAGTTTTTACCAGCCACCTGCGGCTGGCAAGGACATCATGCGTTTCAAGGTGTTTCATCGCAATATGGCGCTCGAACTCTCGGCGATGGTGCCAATGCTCGAAAATCTTGGCTTTCGTGTGTTGGGGGAGCACCCCTACCGAATTTGCTCTGCCGATGGTCAGGATGTTTACCTGTCTGATTTTGCCCTGAATTTTCGCCTGGATATTAATGTCGACGTACCCGCTGTTCGCAACAATTTTCAGGATGCGTTCAGAGCCGTCTGGACCGGGGAAGCGGACGACGATTCCTTTAACCGTCTGGTGGTTGGTGCGCGCCTGGACTGGCGATCGGTGGCAATGTTGCGTATGTACGCAAAATACATGAAGCAGCTGGGTTTTAATCTTAGCCAGGAATTTATTGCCGACACATTATCGAAACACCTGGACACTACTCGCAATCTGGTCGCGTTGTTCAAAAGCCATTTTGACCCGCGTTATCAACAGGCTGGACGCGCCGGTCGGCTGACCGAAAAAATCACAACGGAACTGGACGCCATTGCCAATCTTAACGAAGACAAAGTGCTGCGCACTTGTCTGAATCTGATTAACGCGACAATGCGCACCAATTTCTTTCAGCCGGATGCCGACGGTAACTACAAGCCCTGGATTTCGGTAAAACTGGCGCTGAGGGAGGTGGCAGAAACGCCACGACCCAGGCCGCAGTATGAGATATTTGTGTACTCGCCGCGAGTGGAAGGTGTGCACCTGCGAGGCGGTAAAGTGGCACGCGGCGGTTTGCGCTGGTCGGATCGTATGGAAGATTACCGCACAGAAGTTTTGGGTTTGGTAAAAGCACAACAGGTAAAAAATGCGGTCATTGTGCCCACTGGTGCCAAGGGTGGTTTTGTCGCCAAGCAGTTACACAAAACCTCCGGTCGCGAAGCGTTTATGGCAGAGGGTATTGCTTGCTACAAAATGTTTATCCGCGGATTGCTTGATGTGACAGACAATATTGTTGGCGGCGAGGTGGTGCCGCCTGAAGGCGTACTTCGCCGCGACGAAGACGACCCCTATCTGGTGGTTGCTGCCGATAAAGGCACGGCAACTTTTTCTGATATTGCCAACCAGATTTCCGACGAATACAACCATTGGCTGGGCGACGCCTTTGCGTCTGGTGGCAGTAACGGATACGACCACAAGGGCATGGGTATTACTGCACGTGGCGCCTGGGTAGCTGTGCAAAGGCATTTCCGTGAGCAAGGACTGAATACGCAAGAGGATGAGTTCAGTGTTATCGGCATCGGTGACATGGCCGGCGATGTGTTTGGCAATGGCATGTTGTTGTCCGACAAAATTCAATTGCTGGTGGCGTTCAATCACCTGCATATTTTTATCGACCCCAACCCCGATACAGCGGCGACCTTTGTCGAGCGCAAACGCCTGTTTGAAACACCGGGTACTTCGTGGGCAGATTTTGACTCGTCACTGATTTCCAAAGGCGGTGGAATTTTTGAACGCAGCGCCAAGTCAATCACATTGACCCCGGAAATCAGACAGCGGTTTGGTATAAAAGCCGAAAAGCTGGCGCCCGCCGAACTGATTCATGAGTTGTTAAAAGCCGAAGTGGATTTGATCTGGAACGGCGGTATTGGCACCTATGTAAAAGCCACCAGTGAGACCCATGACCAGGTTGGCGACCGAGCCAACGACAGTTTGCGGGTCAATGGCAAGGACTTGCGTTGCAAGGTATTTGGTGAAGGCGGCAATCTCGGTCTTACGCAATTGGGACGCGTTGAGTTTTGTCTGAACGGTGGCGCCTGTAATACCGACTTTATCGATAATGCTGCGGGCGTTGATTGTTCCGACCACGAAGTCAATATGAAAATTTTGCTCAACGAACTGGTCGCCAGTCAGGATTTGACCATGAAGCAGCGCAATGCCCTGCTCGAAGAGATGACCGATGATGTGTCCGAGCTGGTGCTGGATAACAACTATCGCCAGACCCAGGCGATCAGTGTTGCGCAATCGCACTGTGTGGACAATTTGTCGGAGTACTGGCGATTTATCACCACTCGTGAAAATAGTGGTCGCCTTGATCGCGCACTGGAATTTTTACCTGACGACGAAATGCTGGGTGATCGTCAGGCGCGCAATGAGGGGCTGACTCGCCCGGAACTGTCCACCCTTATCTCTTACGCAAAAGTGGAACTGAAAGAAGCCCTGCTGGCGTCAAACGTGGCGGATGATGCGTATATGGCAAAGGCGGTGGAAACCATTTTCCCCCGGCGCATGCGTGACGATTACCACCAGCAAATTCACAATCACAGTTTGCGTCGCGAAATCATCGCCACGCAACTGGCCAACGAACTGATCAACGCCATGGGCCTGACTTTTTATATGCGCCAGGTGGAATCTACCGGTGCCGGCGCCGGGGAAATTCTTAAAGCCTACGCTATCTCCCGTGATATTTTTGGTTTTGACCAGGCTTGGGAAGACGTCGAGTTGCTGGATTATCAGGTGCCCTCTGCATTGCAAACGGAGCTGTTAACTATATATATGCGTCTCGGTCGCCGCACAACCCGATGGATACTGCGCAACTGGCGGGGCGATCTCGACCCGGCGAAACTTGTGCCGCAAATGAAGCCACCGATCAGGAAAGTGCAAAAAGCCCTGCCCAAAATCATGGTGGGTGATCACAAGGAACAGTGGCACAGCTTGTATAACGACCTCAAGGAAAAAGGCGTCAGTGAGCAAGCGGCAGATCTGGCGGCCAGTGCCAACAGCATGTACTACTCGCTGGGTGTGGCAGAAATCGCTCTCAATACAGGCGCGCCACTGGATTTTGTGGTGGAACTCTACCACTTGTTGGGACATCACCTGTCGCTGGACTGGTTTGGTGATCAAATCGTAGCCCTGCGCCCGGAAACTCGCTGGAAAGACTTTGCTCGGGAATCCTTTGTGGACGAGCTGGAAGCGCACCGTCGCAGCTTGACGGTCGCGGTTTTAAATGAGTACTCACAACAGAGAGACCTGAAGGCTATAATCAGCGACTGGGCCGGCAAGCACAAGCAACTGGTTGGTCGCTGGCTGGAAACCGTGCAGGAATTGCGTGCCGCCACCACCCAGGATTTTGCCATGTACTCGGTGGCGCTGCGCGAGTTGCAGGATTTGTCGCGTACTACGGGTGCGCGTGAAGCGTTGGTGGCGGGGGGATGATGGAGTCGGAAGTGACTCGCATTCGCTCGGTTCTTCGAACCGCCTGCGGCGCCCCAAAGAACAATAGTTTTTTTGTCGGACGTCGGAAGTTGGAAGCGAAAATCAATTCTCGCCGTTGCTTCGCTTGGCCTTTTGAGGTGCGAGGTGCAGTTAACTCTGGGTTGGGCATGTTTTTGTTTTGTCCTTCCGACTTCCGACTTCCGACTTCCGGCTGCTTTTAACCATGTACGATTTAATCCGCAAAGCATTATTCTGCCTGCCCGCCGAAACCTCACACGAGTTGACCCTGGAGGGTATCGGCTGCGCCGAGCGACTGGGGCTTACCCGATTGCTGAAACCTGCGCCATCATATTCGGTGGAGGTCATGGGCCTCAAATTTCCCAATCCGGTGGGTTTGTCGGCCGGGCTGGATAAAAACGGTGACAGTTTTAACGGTCTGGGTGCGCTCGGTTTCGGTTTTGTCGAAATCGGCACGGTTACACCGCGGCCACAACCGGGCAACGACAGACCTCGCCTGTTTCGCCTGCCCGAGCATCAGGCCATTATCAACCGTATGGGGTTCAACAACCTGGGTGTGGAACACCTGGTCAATAATGTTCGCCACCGCCGCTATCGCGGTGTGTTGGGAATCAATATTGGCAAGAATTTTGATACGCCAGTGGAACAGGCGGTAGACGATTATTTGATTGGCATGCGCGCGGTGTACCCCCACGCCGATTACATTACCGTGAATATTTCGTCACCCAACACGCCCGGGTTGCGCGATCTGCAATACGGTGAAAGTCTGAATACCCTGTTGACGCCTCTGAAAAATGAACAAAGTGCGCTCGCAGATCAGTACGGTTGTTATGTGCCGCTGGCGGTGAAAATCGCGCCAGACCTGGATCAGCAGGGTATAGAGAGCATTGCCGACGTGTTGATGACGCTAAACATAGATGCTGTGATTGCCACCAACACCACCATTGCTCGCGACGCCGTAGCAAACTCGCCGTTGGCCGATCAGAGCGGCGGCCTGAGTGGTGCACCGTTGCGTGAACGGGCCACAGAGGTGGTTGCTGCGCTCAGTCGAGCACTGGACGGGGCATTGCCCATTATCGGGGTGGGCGGTATCTGCAGCGGGGCAGACGCTGTGGAAAAAATAGAGGCGGGTGCAAGCCTGGTGCAGTTGTATACCGGTTTTATTTATCGTGGTCCCGGACTGATAAAGGAAGCGGCAGACGCAATTGCGGCCGCCGCTTCCAAGCCTCGCTAAAGGCTTGATTGGAGGCTAAATCACCTCCGGGAGAACAATTTTCTATATTTTTTGTGCCTTTGTTATGGGTTACCTTATACAAATAGTTACTGTTATAAACAATGGATAATATTTCTGAATTACGGGCATCTATAAATGAGCAGCTTTCTGGTTACTGGTAAATTGATTAAACCCCGACCAGTGATCCTCCCGTCCAACGCGCCAGCCGCGCAACCACTCCATAGAGTTTTCGCTCTCTGATGTGTGGGGACAACCGGATTTGGATTTGCCGTTGAAGCCTGCTTGATAGCCTTTGATGAAGGCGCGGTGGGAAGAGTCACGTTTATGTCTTTTCATATTTTATCGTCTCCTCGCAAAATGGTTCAGATTCATCAGACAGAATGAACATCTATCCGCGGAATCGAGGTAAAGAGGTGAACCAGCTTCTGATTTATTATGAAAAAAGTGGTTCTGTCCGTTAACACCGATTTGATTATTGCCGGTACATAAGCACTATTGGCAGCGATGATCAAATCGGGGTTAACAGAGCCTAGTTCAACAAAATCGGAAGGCTGTGTCGAAGACTAAATGTTTCTTAGATTGGTAGCTTTGATTACCCACGGTAATAAAAAGAGTATAAAAATGACACATAGAGAATCGCAATGATGCACAACTGGCTGGTGAGTTGCCCGAAAGGCTTGGAATTACTGCTTGCTGAGGAGCTGACTGCGCTGGGTGCGACGGTGCAGCGCGAGACAGTGGCCGGTGTGTACTGTCAGGCGGATCTGGCCGCCGCATATCGAGTCTGTTTGTGGTCGCGGCTGGCAAACCGAGTGCTGCTGCAGCTTGGACAGTTCGATTGTGCTGACGCCGACGCTCTGTACCAGGCGGCAACAAATGTCGACTGGCAAGCTCATTTTGGTTCTGGCGATACATTTGCGGTTCGTTTTAACGGCAGCAGTCGTGAAATTAACCATACCGGATTTGGCGCCCTGCGCGTCAAGGATGGAGTGGTGGATTATTTTCGAGCGCGTGGAGAAGCGCGGCCAGATGTGGATGCCAAAAAACCGGACATCTGGATCAACGCCTATCTGGCAAAGGGCAAGGTGAATCTGGCGCTGGACTTTGCCGGTGACAGCCTGCACCGGCGACGTTACCGGGCTGTCAGTGTCGCCGCGCCGTTAAAAGAAAACCTGGCGGCGGCCTTGTTGCTGCGCAGCCAATGGCCCGATATGGCGGCCAGCGGCGGCGCGCTGATCGACCCCATGTGCGGCAGTGGCACATTACTGATTGAGGGCGCCCTGATGGCCGCCGATATTGCCCCCGGTTTGTTGCGCGAAGATCAGGCGCGGCATGAACGGGGCAAGAGCGCACACGGCTTTGAGAACTGGCGCGGCCACAACGCTGACATCTGGAGTGAGTTGCTGGCCGAGGCACGTCAGCGCCGCACCCGTGGCCTGGCCGGTGAGCTGCCAGAGATTCGGGGTTACGACATGGATTCGCGCGCGGTCAGGGCGGCTGAGGAGAACATCGCTCGGGCAGGCCTCTCCGATTGGGTGCGAGTGTTGAGGAAGCCTCTGGGAGAGCTCAAACAGCCCACACATAAAAAGCTCACAAATGGCCTGGTCATCTGCAACCCGCCCTATGGAGAAAGGCTGGGTGAGGAAGACGCCCTGCGTGGACTCTATTACCAGTTGGGGGAACGCCTTAAACAGGAATTCCCCGGCTGGCAGGCGGCGGTGTTTACCGGTAACCCGGAACTGGGGCCGGAAATGAACCTCAGAGCCCACAAACAATACAAACTGTTTAACGGTTCGATTCCGAGCCGGTTATTGTTGTTTGCTATTGATAGTGAGCCGCGTGCAAGCACTGTCCGCGAACCGGAAGGTTTATCGGAAGGCGCGCAAATGTTTGCCAACCGTGTGCAAAAAAACCTGCGCAAGTTGCAACCCTGGATAAAGCGCGAGGGCATTACCTGCTATCGCTTGTACGACGCCGACATGCCAGAGTATGCCGTCGCGGTAGATATCTATGGCGATGTGGTGCATCTGCAAGAGTATGACCCACCCAAAACCATTGATGAACGCGCTGCACGAAAACGTCTGCGCGAAGTCCGTATGGGGTTGCTACAGGCGCTACAGATTGACGAAAAGCAACTGTTTTTTAAACAGCGTAAACGCCAGAAAGGACGAGACCAGTATCAGCGGCAATCCGGCAAGCACTCGGCAAGTGTGCTGCAGGTGTGTGAAGGGCAGGCCCGGTTTGAAGTCAATATGCAAGACTATCTGGACACCGGCTTGTTTCTGGACCATCGCCCCTTGCGGCGTATGATATTTCGCGAGTCTGAAGGCAAGCGCGTACTCAATCTGTTTTGTTATACCGCCAGCATCAGTGTGCAAGCTGCGTTGGGGGGTGCCAGTCAAAGCCTGAGCATCGATATGTCGCAAACGTATCTCGACTGGGCGGCGCGCAACTTTGGCCTGAACCAAATGGATACCAATAAACACAGATTGTTGCGGGCAGATTGTTTGCAGTGGCTGGGGGATGAAAAAAATCAGGAGGCGCAGGAGTTTGACCTGATCGTACTGGACCCGCCGACTTTTTCCAACTCAAAAAAAATGGAAGGCATACTGGATATCCAGCGCGATCACGGCAGGTTGATTCGTCAGGCAATGCGAATGCTGGCACCGGGTGGTGTGTTGTATTTTTCCAATAATTTTCGCCGTTTTAAAATGGACGGAGATATTATGGAACGCCTGGATGTGGAAGACTTGGGTGCGAGCAGTATCGATCCGGATTTTCAACGCAACCCCAAAATTCATAACTGCTGGAAAATCAAAAGGCGGCATGTGTGAAATGAACAGGGAATCCAAAACTCCTGATCTCGGAGTCATTCTGTACTCCGGCCCCAATTGCAGCCTGTGCGAAAAGGCCAAACAGGTCGCGTGGCCAGTACTGTCTGTCACCGGGCATCGCTTGCGCGAAGTGGATATTACCTCTGACGTAGAGCTGTTGCGTCGTTACAGATTGTCGATACCGGTGTTGCGGCAAGCGAACGGCCGCGAATTGAACTGGCCTTTTGACGAAAATGATCTCGCTATTTGGCTGCAAGATGAGCATGAGGAAACGTAATGGAAGAATTTGTGCTGGACGGGCGCGAGTATATTGAGTTAAACAACCTGTTAAAAATAACGGGATTGTGCGAAAGCGGTGGGCAGGCCAAGGCCGTTGTTGCCGATGGGCAGGTGATGGTAGATGGTGCTGTCGAACTGCGCAAGCGCTGTAAAATTCGGGCAAACCAGGTAGTGGAATTTTGCGGACAAGCTGTCGTGGTTAAAGACGCATAAAGTGCTACTTTTAATTCGGGTTCTCAAAGGGTAACTCAATGAAAATTTGTGTCGCACAATCGAGGCCGCTCAAGGGTGATATTCAGGCCAATATCGTTAATCACAAAAAACTGGTAGCGTTGGCGGTTGAAGCTGAAGCAAATGTGATTGTTTTTCCGGAATTGTCGTTAAGCGGTTACGAGCCAGAGTTGGCAAAAGAGCTGGCGATGGATGTGCATGACGCAAGGCTCAATGATTTTCAGGCGATCAGCGACGCCAATAGTCTGACTGTTGGTGTTGGTGCACCCGTTGCCAGTGACAATGGCATTTGCATCGGCATGATTGTTTTTCAGCCGCATCGGGCCAGGCAGTTGTACGCCAAAAAGTATTTGCACACCAGCGAAGATGAATTTTTTGTCAGTGGACAAGGGTGTTGTGACCTGGAGGGTGACAATGCCGATATTGCGCTGGCGATTTGTTATGAATTGTCGGTTCCCGAGCATTCGAAAGCTGCGTACAAACGTGGAGCAAAAATCTACATTGCCAGTGTGGTGGAAGATGCCGGCATAATTGACAAGTCACTGGCGAAGCTCTCTGATATTGCCCGCAAGTATTCCATGACGGTCGTCATGTCAAACTGTGTGGGGTCTACCGGCCAGTATATCGGTGGCGGACGATCGTCAGCCTGGAATAACAATGGTCAATTGGCAGGGCAGTTGGATGACAGCAGTGAAGGGATTTTGATGATTGATACAGATACCGGAGTTGTGGTTAAAAGAGCTATGTGAAACAGGGTGTATTTCAGGAATAGCTGCCCTGAGCAGGACAGGTGTTACTATACTCGACGGTAAAAATTTTCAAATTAACACAGGAACTGAAATGAACTTGACGGTATATCTCTCAGGTGAAATACACACTGACTGGAGACAGCAAATAAAACAGGGCTGTGCGGCTCTTGATCTACCCATAGTGTTCACGTCTGCCGTTACCAACCACGAAGCCAGCGACGCAGCGGGTGATGTGCTGGGTGAAGAAACCAGTCAATTTTGGCGTGATCACAAATCTTCAAAGGTCAATGCTATCCGCACCAAAACGCTTCTTGAAAACTGTGATTTGGCTATCGTGCGCTTCGGGGACAAGTACAAACAGTGGAATGCTGCTTTTGATGCCGGGTATTGCTCAGCGACAAACACTCCCTACATTACCCTGCACGACGAAGACCTGATACATCCGCTTAAAGAAGTGGATGCGGCAGCGATGGCATGGGCAAAAACACCGGAACACGTTATCGAAATACTAAAATACATTCTTACCAATGAGTAAGTTTTATTGGGAGTGAAGTGAAAGTAACAGGCCTTAAGGAATCGGGGTGAAAAAACAAAGCCGGCACACAAAATCTGACGGTACAGCCGACCCGAGGCCCGAAGTTGCGGCAGGGTTGCCGGGTGCTGCATCTCAAGTCCATAAAATGTTGTACAAGGCGGGAATTGATCCAAATCGGCTGTCGATTCTTCATCTTGGCCGACCACCTCAACAACTCAAAAACCGGACTCCCCGTTGGGTTAGGCGAATGGCAGTGGGCTATCTGCTCTGGCTCGCGTTATTCCTGATCGATAAATTGGGTGTTGAACTGCCCGTCTATGTGGATGCCCTGTTTTCGCTCGTGGTTGGGCTCATGGTCATTCAGGTGGCCTGCCAGGTTCTGGTTACCGCTACCGAGCGTTTCGCTGCAAGAATGCGCTGGACCCATTACGTAGCCGGAACCGTTGCCGAAATACTCTCTACCTTGCCGGAGTGTGTTGTTATTGCGTTTCTGGTGCCGGTTAGCCCACTCGCAGCCCTGGTGGTCGCGATGGTCACAATTTACAACAATGCGCTGGTGTTCAGTATTTACTCCTATTTTTTGCCCCGCAACCAGCATGGCAAGTTCTTGATGCCCAAACCCATTACCGATGCCGGCACACAAATACTGATCGCCGGTGGTGTGCTTGGCCTGGTTATCGGCCTGGTAATGCTGATTTTTTCGTCCATTGAACACCCCAAGCACGCCTTCCAGGCCATTGATCTGTCTGTGGTTGCGGTATTTCTGCTGGCCATCTTTGTTATCTATATATACAAACTGGTGCGGGCTCTCGGGCATGAGGAAGAAGAGGTGCATGCCACACTTGAATTAACCGAGGATGAAGTCGCGCTTCGAAAACAACTGGCCTTCAAACATGTCAGGAAAAGCGGGCTACCGATAATCTTTTTGCTGTTGGCGCTTGGTATTCTCGGGGCATTTCTGGGTGGTGAGGCGGTGGCGAAGTTCGCTTCCCTGGCGATTGATGGCCTTGGTCTGAACGGGATTGTTGCCGCAATTATTCTGGCGGGTTTTGCCGGTATGAGTGAATATGTCATTTTATGGACCTCCCACCGCAAACAGGAGTACGGCATTGCACTGGCAAATGCATTTGGCGGAATCGCCCAGGTATTATTTCTGATCGTGCCTTTTACGTTTGCCGCTATCGCTTTTTACCAGACTTTCGTCAATCCCGGTCATTCCGATTTCCCAATTTCGTTTACCGTGCCAAATATTCTGTTGTTTATATTTCTGTTTCCAACATTCCACACACTGGCGGCGTTGCTGGAAAACGACCACACCATGGATATTCTTGATACGGTTATCATGGTTTCAATCGTGGGTTTGCTCCTTTTGTTATTGGTCACTTACGGTGTGCCAACTGCATATTGAAATAGGTTGCTCAACAGACAAATTTGCTGTATTTGTCCGATTATGTCCTGTTTCGGTCTTGATTCTGTCTTGCTCTCGCTACTTTCCGGGGCTACATTGACCGATATTCACATCGACAGGTACAGTGACATGACTGCCGGAAAAGTATTATTGGTTATCGACGTTCAGGATTCGTTTTATAAAATGCCCTATTGGACAGATGAGGGCTTCGAAGAGTATAAACAGCGGCAAAACGGGATTATCCGTTATGCCAGAAGTGAAGACATGCCAGTGATTCACGTTATACATAATGAATCTGCAGGTCCTTTTGCAAAAGGGTCGGGGTTGGATAAAAGCATGGATTGGGTTGACCGACGGCCGGAGGATCCGGAGTTTCGCAAGACTGTGCACAATGCTCTGACCGAAAGTGGCCTTTCTGAATGGCTGGGAAATAATCGTATCAGTGAGATTATGGTAAGCGGTTTGCGTACGGAGCAGTGTTGTGAAACCACTGCGCGGGTAGCCAGTGATTTGGGTTTTGATGTTGAGTATGTGGTGGATGCAACACATACATTTCCTATGGTTCACCCGGAGAACGGAAAAATATTCACACAGGGCGAAGTCAGGGAAAAGACCGTATTGGTTCTTGCAAAGCGATTTGCGAAAGTAACTTATGTCAAAGACTATGCAGCAATGGCCGATTAATTCAGGTTCTGATAAACCCGGAAACGTCTATCTGGTTGTTCTTCCGGAAGTTCACTTGCTGGATTTCGCGGGGCCAGCTCAGGTACTGGCGCACGAAAGGCTGGTTGAGGCACCAGCAGTTCATTACGTCAGCAGTCGTCCGAATGTGATCGCCGCCCAGGGGTTGGCGCTTACCGATTTACAGCCTTTGCCGAATTCGGTTGCGCCAAAAAGTTGGGTTGTGTTGATTGGTTTTGCCAAAGCACACGAATTGATAAACAGCCGGCCAGCAAAAGAAACAGTTGCCTGGTTGAAACGTCAGGACTGGCAGAATATAACCTTGTGCTCAGTCTGTTCTGGCGCCTTGTTATTGGCAAAAGCCGGTTTGCTAGCCGACAAAAAGTGCACCACTCATCACGCATTGCTAGATCTGCTGAAACGAATTTCACCATCAGCAAAAGTGCAGGAAGACCGGCTTTTTGTAAATGATCAAAATATCTGGAGTAGCGCTGGTATTTCGACAGGCATCGATCTGTGCCTGCATATGGTATCAATAACATGGGGCCATCGTATCGCCAACGAAATTGCACGGGATCTTTTGCTTTACCATCGCAGGGATGGCCACGAGTCGCAAAACAGCGTTTGGTTACAGTTCAGAAATCATCTTAATCATCGGGTACATAAGGTTCAGGATCTGATCGCACAGCGACCGGACTGCAAATGGAATATAGAGCAACTTGCATCCGAAGTTCATGTCAGTCCACGCCATCTGGCACGTTTGTTTCATGACGAAACAGGATTGAGTATAGGTGATTATCAGCAGCAGTTAAGGTTGTCGTTGGCAGAACAGTGGCTGCAATTCAGCGAATACACCATTGAGCAGATTGCTGAAAAGTCCGGCTTTGGGTCGACCCGGCAGTTTCGCCGCATCTGGGCGAAATGGCGGCCGGGTGTGCCCAGTGAGGGTAGACGAAATTGAGCTTAAATGAACAGGCACATGTGTCTAATTCAAATTTGGTTCAAATTCCGAGGTTTGGGCTCTGGCCGAAGTCTATGGCACTTACAGGGAAAACGCCGGTTTTTACCCTTGCTGGTATTTATCCGGCTTTATCGAGAATGTGGCTCAGATCTAAATTTAAAGTATGAGGCATCACGTTGACACGCCTGATATCAGTCAATAGCATACCTCCTCTTTAATAACTGTAGAGATAACACAATGAAAATCACCTGGCGCCCGGTACCATCGCTTTTGGCGATTCTTGCCGCAGTTGGGCTGACTGCTTGTGGCGGCTCTCCGTCGGTTTATCAAGATAGTCGCTTTACGATTGCCGTGTTGCCAGATACGCAAAATTACGTTGATTTTGTCCATCAGCGTGCCGAAGGCTTTCCTTTTGATGCCCGTGACATGTTTTTACAGCAAATGCAAAATGTCGTAGAAAATGTCCAGAGCCAAGGAGGGGAGATTGCTTTTGTTTCGCACCTCGGCGACGTGTGGCAGCATGGATCGCTGGAGATTGATCCCGCACATGCTCGGGAAGGCTTTAGAGCATTGCCGAATCCACCACAGCTTGAGAAGAGGCGTTTTCTGCCCACCTCGAAAGTACAATAAATTGAAATTCCAGCCGTGCGCGAAGGTTTTGATATGTTGTCCGGCAAGGTGCCGTTTTCGGTCGCAGCAGGCAATCATGACTATGATTCGCTCTGGATTTCACCCCCATACCCTGATGACAATAATGCGAAGCTAACACATGAAGCGCATTTCGGTGGACTTTCCAACTTCAAATCTGTGTTTGGCGATCAGTCATCCTTCTTTAAAAACCAGTCATGGTATATTGCATCCAATAAGGTCTATCAGATTCTATCGGATTACCAGGATCGTTGGCAGACAGCTCTGGATGCTGGTGTAGAGGATGAAAATTTCAAAGGCGTCAGGGGAGTTGGTGACGGCTGGTTGCGGTTGATGCAATTCGATATGAGTGGCGAGGTGCCCTCTGTTCACGTTCGCACCTATTCAACATTTTATAAGGATATCAGTACAAACATTCCGGAATATGCGCAATGGTACCGGGCGCACGAAAAACCGAATCTTTCCGATGAAGAGTTCAATGCTCAGGAAAATTTTGTAATACAACTGACGGATTTCCGCGCACGCTTTGATCAAGCGGTAGTGGAATAGACGTATTTTTTTGCTACGGGATCCTGAAAACTCGCCGGGTTGTACGGCAGGTTTCGTCAGCGATAATTGCAATGTCTTTTGGGTAGTGGTCTGCTACACCTTGCAAAACATATGGCAAGTATGATGGTTCGTTACGACGGCTTTTGGGTTTTGGCTTAATCGTTCGCGGCAATAGATACGGTGCATCGGTTTCCAGCATCAGTCGTTCAAGTGGAATATTGTGCACCAGCCGTTGCAGTTCCAGTCCGCGCCGTTCATCACATATCCAGCCAGTAATGCCAATGTGCAAGTCCAGATCCAGGTAGTTAAACAACGTTTTTTGGTCACCGGTAAAACAGTGAATGACACCATCTGCCAGGTGGTCGCGATATTCTCTGATAATTTCCAGTTGCCGTTTGCTGGCATCGCGCTCATGCATAAAAACCGGGAGTTTTATTTCCGCGGCGAGTTCCAGCTGGGCTGCAAATGCCTTTTCCTGATCGGCAGGTTCTGAATAATTGCGGTTGAAGTCCAGCCCCGTTTCTCCGATTGCTTTTACCTGGGGCAGGGCAGCCAGGTCGCGCAATACTGATACAGTGTTGCCGGTAAATGTTTTGGCGTCGTGAGGGTGTACTCCTGCGGTGCAGTACAACATACCGGGAAACTGTTCTTCATAATTTTCGCACAGCTTTGCCACGGTTTCGCTGGTGTTTGTGCAGGTTCCTGTCAAAATACAGGCTTCCACACCTGCATCAAGTGCGCGTTGTAATACTGCTTCGCGGTCTGCGTCGAAAGCGTTGTTGGCCAGGTTGACGCCGATGTCAATAGTTTTCATGATTCATGAGTTTCAAATTTCAGGGGTTATCGATAGTGGTGGCCGTATTGTCTTGCTCCTCGACCGCAATGGTTTTTAAACGATTTTTTGCCTCTATCCATCGGCTCATATACAAGGTGCTGCGATGGTGATGGTGACGTAGCATGGCTCCGGTAAAATTGGCAAGACGGTTTTCAGTGATCTTGTCCCGGTGGCTTTGTATGCGTTCGATCAATTCCTTGCTCAGTCGTTGCCTGTTATACACCTGTTCAATGATGTCAAAGCCATGGCGTTGTGCCTGCTGCCATTGCCTGGCGTCCTGATACAGGCGGACAGCGTCGTTGGCAAATTTTTCCCAATCGTCGGCGATCAACCCGCCCCAGGGCAGGCCGCCGCTCATGGCTTCGGCAGCAATGGTTGTGGCAACGCTCGGCGTTCCGCAGACCATACCGTCGATCAGCTTGCCTTTGATACCCGCGCCGAAACGCAGCGGGGCAAGGTTTATCCGCGCGCTTTTCATCACGTCGTGAGCATTATCCGCGCGACCCAACACATGAAATCCTTCAGCGGGTGCGTGTAATGCCATCACTTTGTCCGTGGCGTAGGCGCCATATATATTTAGTCTTGCTTTTGGCATCAGTGCGCGAATGGCGGGCCAGATTGTCTGTTTTAACCACAGAACCGCGTCCCAATTGGGTGCATGACGAAAGTTGCCAATAGAGATAAAGTCCTGCCGTTGTTCAAACGAGGGTAAGCGTTCGCTGTCAAGTGGCCCATCAAGCATAAACGGGCAGTGGTGCAATAGGTTTTTATTAACACCGAATTCCTTTTGCAACAGCTCCATTTCGTTGTCAGAGATCATCAATGTGAGGTCGGATCGATAAATGGCAGCAATTTCCCGTTGCGCCATTTCACCGAACAGGTCGCTTTTGGTTACTGGCCGGTTTTGCTTGTGCGCCTGGTGTCGGGCGTGGCGCAGCGAATGCAGATCTTCGGTATCTATCAAACGAAGTGCATCGGGACAATGCTCCTCAACTCGCCAGCCAAATTGTTCTTCTGTTATGTAGCGGTCAAACATGACGACATCGGGTTTTAAATCCGCTACGTAGCGGTCAAAACTGGCGTTGTTTATTTCGATGGCAGAGCAGGTGACACCCATGCCGTCGAGATCGGCCATATAGTCTGTTGGTGATGCCGCAGAGGCAAAGTGAACCTGCCAGCCTTGGTCGAGGAAGCAAGACATGAGTTCCATTATGCGTGTGCCGGCGGCAGAGGAGTTGGGCTCGGGCCAGACGTAGCCAAGTATCAACAGACGAGTCATGTCTTATCCATATTCTTGCATCAGGGAATGATAATGTACGGTGTTTAGGGGCCGTTAACAATTACCCAGCAGGCGCTGCCGGAGTCCATTTTTTTCCTCAGCAAGGCAGAATGAGCGTGGTG
>JBNKFQ010000181.1:0-9228 GCA_050289385.1 Porticoccaceae bacterium
AAGCATTGGACTTGTCTTAAAGCATGCGACGTATGGCGTGCGACGTGCGACCGCCCTTATGTAAGCGCCATTCTGCCAAGGCCCCGTTATCTCCAGGAATAATTACGCGAAGCTCCCTGGCGACCGCCATAGCGCAACCAGCGTTTGCCTCTGACATAGCTTGCCTTGAACGCGTCAAGTCGGTCGGATTCTCCTGCCGGGCGGGGAGACAAGCCAATGCGCTCGAGTTTGCCGTTGACCATATGGGTGTATTCATAGCGCTCACTACGCCAGGTACGGAAGGCTATGGAAAGGGATATGGCGTAAGTGGGACCGTTTTTTACCCAATGTGGCCGCCAGGGTGGCACATAAAGTCCGTCCCCCGGCTCCAGCTTGATAACGTTAAAGTCAGACGGACTTTCTGCAAGATTGCGGTGGCCACCTTGCAGATAACGTCTGATTTCACGTTGCTCGTTTGTCCGGCGGTCAAATTTGCCGACACTGAACTCCTTGGTACCGCGCACGTGTAGCAATATGTTGTGTTCGGGATCAATGTGGACTGGCGTTACCGAGTTGGGCGCAGACAAAAACATAAATCCTTCCCGCACCCCCATCCTGCCCTCCCGTGCAGGCAATAAAGGGGCCACCAGATCGAGCAACTCATCCAGCAGACGCCCGTAAAGAGGATTCTGCTCAATATTCTTCATTACCATCCAGCGACCATTGGTCTCAATATCGAGCACCGTCTCGGACGGCCTGGGTAAAGGCAGCGGTTGGCCACCCGGCGACACCATCTGCTGTGCGGCGGTAAGACATTCAATCGTTTCAACTGAAAGACTGTCAGCCAGCGCAGCCAAAGCTTCCAGTGTCAGCAAAGGGTGATCGTCAAGAGAGTGTTGCAGGAGCATGGGACCACGACCAATTCTGGCTGCACAAAGAGTCGGATCAAGTTCCAGCAGGTATTCTGGAAATTTTTCCTGAACGGGTTCCCGGGTGTTCGACAAAACAGTCATAAGTGGCCTCTCAATCAGATTTGTCAATTGCAAATTCGGAGTGTTTTGATATTCGATGGCGGGGTTCACCAGATAATTCTCAGGCGTTTTTGTATGTGTCTACTTCTTTGGTCGCACGCTAAAACCCTGAATGAACAACTGTATGCCTGACAGGCCGAGCGAAAGCGATGGCGCGAATCCATAGGGTGCGACTACCGACGTGCGACGTGCGACGTGCGACCTTTAATTAATTAAACCCAATGCTGCAAACGACACTTGTCAGCAGGATCAAAAATACCATTAACCTGACAACTCAGAATGGCCGGTGAAAAATGCCCGAATCCGTCCATACAGGCATTTTCCCATAACATTTTTCGAGGGATACTCAACATTGGATAGCGGCGATCCCTGTGCCCGCAAATCGTGCAGGCCGTGCGGTAACCGGCGGCGGCAACCGCCTGGACAACGCGGGTATTGAACCTGCCATCAGGGTAGGCAAAATGTTTGACGGGCACACCCAGGCGCCGCTCCAGTTCTCGCCGCGAATCCTCTACCTCTTCCTGAATAACCTCGGGCGTCTCATTCGCCAGCAACGCATGAGATTTGGTGTGCGAACCTACCGCCATGCCTCCGGCAACCATTTCTCGCAGCATATCCCAATTCAGGATTTGAAAATCGGCCCATTTTTCCTCGGCGATAAAAACCCTGTGTTTCAGGCTTTTAATAAATTCATAAATATCGGATTGACTAAGGGTTTCAAGTACAACCCGGGTTGCTCGAAAAGGGTCGTTTGACTCATTGAGCTTGCTGCACAATCGCCGCCGCCGCTCGGTGGTAATACGAAGCGTTGCCGCAACATCTCGCCATTGATCAGTCTCGGAAATCTCACCTTGCTCCATTATGGTGGACAACAACAGGTAGAGTTCATCGTGCACAAGTAACCGCGATGTTCCGACCAGGTCGGTGACCACAAACACGGTGGAAGGTATACCCTTGCGTTTGAGCAGAGGAAAAGCGTTGATGTAAACATCCTGGTAACCATCGTCGAACGTAATCGCGGCCACCGGTCTGCTCTGCTTCCTTGTCCCTTCCAGGATCAGCGCGAATTCATCAAGGGAAACAAAGTCATAGTGCTTGCCAATCCAGTCCAGATGCTTTTCCAGAGTGTTTACACTGGTCAGCATAGGTGAAATCGACAAGCGATCACTGCGATCAAAATTCTGAACCACACGATGATAGCCCAGTACCAGTGGCGCTTCTTGCAGGCCACGGCGGGCACCGACAACTTTGTCCAAATGAGTATAGTGCATGCCCAGAGCACAACCGGCTTTTGCCAGTCCACGCAATCTGTTTGACAGCGATGTATTCATCAGCCCCTGCTGTTCCGATAGGAAGCCAGATTCTGTGACAGGTGTTTTATGCCAGACCTCGCCTGCATGATCTGCCGATAAATGTGTCCAAAAAAGCCGGGGGGATAAAACTCAATACGAATCAACTCTCGTTTATCCCGTGTCCACAGGCTTTTGTACGCTTCATCGTCGTGCAGAAAATCAAACACCGCTGCACCCTCCGCAATGGCATTTTTTATGGCCAGCCCCAGGATAATCTTGCCGACGCTGTATTTACCATAGTCAGAGTTGAAGGTTGTTTGATAAAAATAAAAGACATTGTCGTATTTATAGATATAAATCACGGCAGCCATAACACCGTCCAGCTTTAGTGTGTAAAGCCGCAACCAGCCACGATTCAAACCGGTTCTGGAAAATGCCTGATGAAAACTGATCAACTCGTTGTTGTTGAAAGCCGTGGAACCACCCCGCTTTGACCAGCGCGACAAATGCTGACTGATCAGAAACCCCATGGCAGCCTGACACTCTGATTCAGATGCAACCGCTTTTAATTCGACAGAAAATTCCTTGTGCAATCTTTTGAGGTAATACGCGAAACGTTTCCGGTGGCTACTTTTGAGATTGTGGAAATAGGATTCCCATGTGTGCCCGAACAAGTTGACGCACGGGCACTTATTGGTGGTCAGGCTGACCATGTCCCATTCCGAGTGTTGCAGTTGACGGGTCATATCAGCCATGAGGTGAGACGATTTTTCCACCCTGACCATCTCCAGCATATGATTGGCTTTCGTCAGGCATCTGGCGATTTCTCGCCGGGCATCTTGCTCGTGACCGTTTCTGATAATAAAGCTGAGATAATCAGAACCCACGTTATCCGAGGCCAGGAATTCGAGCACTCGAAAAGGCATCAGACGCCTGATGCGGGGAGGACTCAACGCAAGTGGTGCGATGGCGACGAGCAGACCATCATTTCTGACCACAATAATATGGAGTTTTCGATTACCGGCAAGGTGCAGCCACCAGGTATACATCCACTCCCAACTGAGAAAGAGACAGTTACAGGAACACGCCTGAAGCAACTCGCTCCACTCGGACTCAATATCCCTGAAACCGGCTGTGTCTCTGATAATATCTGTCGTTATCATAATTTGCCTTCCGAGTACTGCCGCCCATAGTCGTCGGCAAAACGCTCTATATCGTCTTCACCCAGATAAGTCCCGGACTGTACTTCAATAATTTCCAGCGGCACCTTGCCATGGTTGGCGAGACGGTGCTTCTCTCCCAAAGGAATATATGCGGACTGGTTTTCGGTAAGCAGAAAAGTGTCGTTGCCACGGGTTACCTCGGCAGTGCCCCGCACCACCACCCAATGTTCGGCGCGATGGCGATGCAGTTGCAGACTCAGAGAGGCGCCGATTTTTATCATCAGGCGTTTAACCTGAAAGCGTGGCCCCAGATCGATGCTGTCGTACCAGCCCCAGGGACGATATACCTTGCGATGGGCAGTCGCCTGCTGACAGTCCAGTTGCTCGACAACCTCTTTCACCTGTTCGGCACGATCGCGGTGCGCCACCAGCAGCGCATCCGGTGTATCGATAATCAGAAGATCCTGTACTCCCAATGCCACCACCGGACGATGCGGTGCGTGGATATAGGTGTTGCTGCTATGCAGCGCCAGGCCCTGCCCCACTCCGCGGTTATCGTTCTCGTCCACCGCCGCAAGATCCGCCACCGAGTTCCAACTGCCGACATCACTCCATTGCCCGTGAAAAGGAACCACCGCCACAGCCTCGTGCTTTTCCATGACGGCGTAGTCGAAACTTTGCGGGCGGCAATTGTCCAGAGTACCCGAAGCGGGGCGGACAAATGACGAGTCGGTCCGCGCATTCGGTCGGTCAGTCACGGCCGTCGCCATTGCTCCACAACAACCGTCGAAAATATCCGGTGCATGCCGTTTCAAAGCCGCCAACAGCACATCAGCGCGCACCATAAAAATTCCGGCATTCCACAGGACACCGTTCTGTGCAATCAGCTGCCGTGCTGTTTCTTTATCGGGCTTCTCAATAAAACGACGGACCTGGTAACTGCCGTCAGATTGCTGATCTCCCGGCTGAATATAACCGTAGGCTGTACTCGGAAATGTTGGCACAATACCAAAGGTGACAATTAAACCGGCAGCGGCGCTGTGCCGACCTTGCTCCACAGTGGCGCGAAACTCATCGGCGTCAGGAATGTGATGATCGGCGGGGCAAAACAGGAGTAAGGCATCGCCGCCCACCTGCGCTTGCGCCTGCAATGCCGCCAGTCCCATTGCGACAGCGGTATTGCGGGGCGCGGCTTCAAGAATTACCGTGCCCGACACAGCGGCGAGGTCAAGAGTGCTGGCAACCAGAAAACGATGATCCTCTGCGGTAACACAGATCTGCTGCCGTGATATTGGGGCAAGTCGCTCCAGAGTGAGCTGTAACAAGGTCTTGTCGCCCAACAGTGGCACAAATTGCTTCGGCAAGCTCTGGCGGCTTAAGGGCCAGAGCCGGGTGCCGGAACCACCACAGAGAATGACCGGAATCAGATTATTCATTGCCGCCACCGATGCCAAAAAGCGATAAGCCCTTGTTTGAAGCGCGACAACACGGGTAACAATCTCACTATTCCAGCCGCCGGTGTAAAGGGTTTGGCAATGACCATATTGCACATGGGCTTACGATCCTGCCACAACCGGTTGGCGAGTTCATGGTCGGCAGAGGCGCAGGAATCCAGCCAGGTGAAGTTCTCCCGACCGTGCAGTTGTCGAATCAGTTCAAGAATCAGCAATACCCCGGGCGCAAAACGCCGGTAACTTTCATCGTAAGCCATTTTAAAGGCATAACCTCCGCCTTCGCCCAGCAGCACGGTATTCATGGCGATGGCCTTACCGTCCAGGAGCAACGCGAGGATCAACAGACGTTCTCGCTTAAAAGCGTTGGTTGCCATTTTTCTGAAGAATGCCCTGTCTTCTCTTGTTGACTGCAAGGCAGTACCTGAACGTCCTTTCCAGCCGGAAGCTTCCAAATCCAGAAAGTCATCGATCCAGTCATCAATGGAGTCCGTTTGGGATAGCAGTTGCCATTGCAATTCACCGCAATCTGATAACTGCCGTTGCAGACGCCGGTAATTCCGTCTGGATTTTTTTGTCATGGTTTTGGCCAGACAGGTTTCCGCATCCTTGTCCGGGTGAAATAGCGCTCTCTCATAAGCCTTTTCAAAATGCTTTACGCCGGAAGCAGCAAGCAGCCCATTGAGCTCGCTATAAAATTGGCCATCAGCGGAAAGCAGTGGTAATTCCATCAGGCTGTGGCGACGCTCAGACTGAAACCAGTGCAGCAGTGACTGCAAGCTTTCTGTAACAAACCGACGATGTAATAACGGTGTTGCCAGAAAACATTGGGGGTAGCGCCAGAGGGTGACATTCCGCAAGGGCAAACGGCGGTAAAATTTTTTTTCCTCAAAGGGAAAAAAACCGCACAGGCAGCGGTCACCTGATTCAGAGTCTGTTGCCATAACCAGCAGAAAAACCACAGAATTTCCTGTGGCCCTGCTTTGCGTAACAGAGTTTTTCGCAACAGGGTTTTTCGCAACAGGGCTTTGTGCCGCAGAACTCTCCTCTATATAGCTCTCCTCAATATAGCTCTCCAGGGCGGGAAAGAGCATCCAGGGTTCGTAGAAAATGTTCGGCGTCACGGCCTCTGCTACCAACTGTTCCAGCATAGGGGCGTACGATTTCAAGGCACTGATTTTGTGCTCGACTATCACGGAAATATCGTAATTTCCCGTGGCTTTCGCAACGGCAACGTTTGGCCTTGACTCTTGAGCGATTGATATAGCCATAGCGATTATTTCCTCACGGCCCTGCGTTTTGAATGACTTAATTCATTCAAGTAAAACGCCTGTGTGTCAGCTGTCATTTTTTCCAGAGAAAAATTTTCCGTCGCCATCGTTTTTGCCTGTTGGCCAAAACGTTTGGCCAGCGCGGAATCTTCGAGAATGGTTTGAATGGCCTGCGCCAAACTTTGCGGTGATTTGACCGGAACCAGCAAACCATTGACCCGATTTTTTACCAGTTCCGGATTGCCACCCACATCAGTGGCCACCGTGGGCACACCGGCCGCCATGGATTCCAGCAGGCTGTTGGACAAACCTTCACTGTACGAAGGCAGAACCGACACCGCCGCCTCTGCCAGAATGTCCAGAGTATCTGAGCGGTGACCGGTAAAAATAATCCTGTCGGCAACACCAAGTGATTGCACCAGTTGTTGCAGATCCTGCTGGTATTGTTCGTCCTCGGAAAACACCCCTGCCACATAAGTGCGCTTTGCGCCGACAATCAAAAATCTAACATCCGGGTGTGCCGGGCTTATCAACGCAGCCGCTCGAATAAAATCGTCAACGCCCTTCTGGGGGTTTAACCTGGATAACATAACGACTATCGGTGCTGATGATGGAATCGCCAACTCTCGCCGCAACGCGGAATTTTTCACGCTGCCGGTATAGCTCCCGGCATAAAAAGATAGATCAATACCATTTTTGATCACGACTATTTTATTCTGCTGATAACCCTGTTCCAGAAGCCAGTCACGGATGGAATTGGCATTGACCAAAATTCGATCGGCCAGACTACACACCCATTTTTGCGCAATTTTTTGAATTGGAGTCAGGTAAACTCCGCGGTCCCTGACTGAGGCGAGTACCAGCGGCACTCCTGCCATTCTCGCCGCCGGAATAGCAAAGAAATTGGCATAAAAATTGTAGCTGTGAACGATATCGATACGTCTGGCACGCAGATGTGCCGAAAATCGCGCTTGCTGCAATAGAGTCTGTGGTTTGTAGAGGCTTTTTATCCTGAACTCGGAGATAGGGGCATTCAGTTTTTCAAATTCATTGAGAATATCGCCCCGCTTTCTCAAGCAGGAAAAACTCAAATCGAACTTTTCGCGATCGAGGTTGCGGGCCAGATTTAACACTTGGCCTTCAGTACCACCGTTGTAACAGTTGGTCACGACTTTCATGAGCCTTACCAAACCAGCTTGGGGAGAGTAGCAATTCATTTGTGAAAACCGTGCCATGACGAGCTGTTGGACGTTCGATGTTCGACGTTCGACGAAAAAGCAGACAGACGCGCCACGCTCCCAGGCCAGGACATGCCTTTTACAGAGTCTTCGAACAGTTTGCACCAAATGGCAAGGCCGATTGCAACAGACTGACCCTGTTTCGCGTCGAACATCGAACATCCAACATCGAACACTCCCAGACCGGCACAATATCGTCTGCTCCGCACCAACGCATTACGCCTCACTGAACATCTCCTTTGTTTCTCTACTAAAAATCGCTCCGGCTGCCACTGCTAGTCCGGCAATAATGTAAAAATAAAAGTGATAGGCTACCGGATGAAACATAGCTGCAAGGGCAAACGCTATCAAGCTTACCTGTAACCCTTCGGTCATAAACAGAAAATCGCGAAAGCCGCTGTTTCGGGCACAGCGTCGAATGATATTTTTTGTTGTCGCCAAACATTTACCGTACAGCAGGAGAAATAACGCCAGTCCTGGCACTCCAAGTTCCACTGCGAGTTGCAAATAGACATTGTGAATTTCTGTCCATGTAACCCCCCTGGCCCTGTTCATCGCCAGTTGGTTCATGCCGATTCCTGCGCCGATCACCGGATTTGCCACAACGACCTTTATCGCTACTTTCATATCGCGCAATCGAGTCTGTGCCGAGTGGGAAGCATCTTCCTCAATATTGACAATGGTATTGAGTCGTTGCACATAACTGGAAGGAATGGCAGGCAAAGCAAACACCACCACCATCAACAACGCTGGCAACCAAACTCGTTGCGGCCGTTTACGCAACAACCATGCGTAGCACAGGCAGGTTAACCCCAAAGTAAGAAATCCGGCACGGGAAAATGTCGCAATAATGGCAACCACTAACAGACAGGCGATGGAACCCAGCAAAATTTTAAAACTGGTGCGCCGCGCTCCCAGCAACATGGCAATGCATAACGGCAGGATAAGATTAAGCATCAATGCCAGGTCATTTGGGTTAGCGGTTAATGCCCCCGAATAGCCTGCCACTCTGTCGCCCACTTCCAATGACGTTCCCGACACAAAATTACCCACAGTGGTCAATGCCAAAGGAATTGACATCAACACCAACCCGAGAATCATCCCCTTTAACTTTGCAAAGTTGTCAATCACATTGGCCAGCAAGATAAAGACGATTAAAGTCTTGCCAAAATTTTGCAAAAGAAAGTCAACGCTACCACCGAGCCAGAGGGAAAAGGGAAGCGTAATCAAAGCCCAGCCAACCAGACAGAGAACCATTTTTACAGGCGGGCCAAATTCAATAACCGGCCTTCCCTTGACGATACGATTGAGGGTGTGGGCCAACACCGCCAGCACCACGCTCAACATGGCAATACGCAATGGCGCAAGTGCCGGGAAACGTTCTTGCGGTGCCAGCAATAGTACAAAAGTGAAGCCCATCAAGGCCCAGAATGACAGACCGAGGGAGTCACCCTGTCCGTTTCTCACGGCCGAATGTTGGCCGAGTTGAACCCGGGTTGCCGGTGCACGCCACCAGGGTGTGTGGGAATCCAGCATCAAAGCCTCACCACCTGACCATTACCGTGAGGTATACCCCAGGTTGCATCCCGTGTGTCCACCACCAGCGAACCGGAATCGATAATCTGCTGATAATCGAAGTCGGGGTGATCAGTCAGAATCAGAATACAATCCGCTGTCCGTAGTTCGTCCGTGGTTATTTTCAGACTCTGCAGCCTGACACCGTTGATATCGACGAAAGGTACATAGGGGTCTGCATAGGCAACGTCAACGCCCCTGGCCAACAAGCTGTCAAGCACCTGCAAG
>JBNKFQ010000182.1:0-5735 GCA_050289385.1 Porticoccaceae bacterium
TGAACAGCCGGAGGAATCGGTATGGGAACTGCCGATACTGAGTGACGCAGAGCGGCAGCAGATACTGGTGGAGTGGAACAGTACCGAGGCGGATTATCCTAAAGACCAGTGCATTCATGAGTTATTCGAGGCGCAGGTTGAAAAAACGCCACAGGCGATTGCGGTGGTGTTTGAAGAGCAACAGTTGAGTTACGAAGAATTAAATAAATCAAGCCAGCGTCTGGCGCTTAACTTGCAGGCCCAAGGGGTTAAGCCCGATGACCTGATTGGTGTTTTTGTCGAACGTTCTTTAGATATGGTCATTGGTTTGCTGGGTATTTTGAAAGCGGGGGGGGCTTACGTTCCTCTGGATCCGCATTACCCTCAAGAACGGTTGCGTTATATGTTGGAGGACAGCAAGGTTTCACTTGTCGTAACACAAGAGAGCCTGCTGAGTGTGTTATCAAAACAGATCGATCCGAGTACACGTTCAGTTGTTATCGACCAAGATTGGCCGCCAAGTACAGGAAGGGAAAAAACCACTACTTTGTTGCAACCGGCGGTGAAGCCGCAACACCTGGCTTACATTATCTATACTTCGGGCAGTACCGGCAGACCAAAAGGTGTCATGATTCCTCATCAGGGGTTGAATAACTTTCTGTGTGCGATGGGTGAGGATCCGGGGTTTACCGCACAGGATAGCTTTCTTGCCATAGCCACCTATTGTTTTGATATAGCGGGCCTGGAGGTCTTTTTACCCCTGATAAAAGGCGGGCAGTGCATTTTGTGTGATGCCTGGACGGCAAAGGATCCAGAACAGTTGATACGGGTGCTTTATCGGTACCGTCCCTCCTTTATGCAGGCGACACCAGCGACCTGGAAAATGCTATTTCAGGCCGGCTGGAGTAATGAGACCGCCGTTAAAGTATTGTGTGGCGCTGAAGCCTTGTCGGAGCGATTGAAAGAACAGTTTATGGCGACAAACAGTGATGTTTGGAATCTTTATGGCCCAACTGAAACGACGGTTTGGTGTACAACGAGCCGTATTGAAAAAGACAAATCCATCACAGTGGGTAAACCGATTGCGAATACGCGGATTTATATTGTTGATAAAGCACTTAATCCGGTCCCCATCGGGGTAGTGGGAGAGCTTTGTATCTCAAACGATGGGATGGGCAGGGGGTATCTCAATCAACCGGCATTGACGGCCAGGCAGTTTATCGACAATCCGTTTACACTGGGGACCAAACTGTATAAGTCGGGTGACTTGGCCCGCTATTTACCCACTGGTGAAATTGCCTATATCGGTCGGTCAGACTTTCAGGTGAAAGTTCGCGGTTTTCGCATTGAGCTGGGTGAAATCGAAAATGTGTTAAGAACGCAACCCAGTATTGGCGAGGCCGTTGTGATGGCACATTGCCGCAATGAGGAAGAGGGTAACCATTACCTTGTCGCTTATCTGGTTTGCCGTCGAGAAACCGTGTTTGATCAAGAGAGTTTACTTAAATCACTGCGACAAATACTGCCCGATTATATGGTGCCGTCTTTTTTTATGGTATTGGAAGCCTTGCCATTAACGCCTAGTGGCAAAGTCGACCGCAAGGCTCTGCCTGTACCCGATCAGGATGCATTACAAACACAAGACTATCTCGCGCCTCGCACCGAGATGGAAAAAGTGTTGGCAGAGATCTGGGCCGATATTCTTGCGCTGCCGCAGGAGAAGGTGGGTATTCACGATAACTTCTTTGATCTGGGGGGACATTCCCTATTGGCCACGCGGGTGGTGAGTCAGGTCAGGAAGATATTCAATGTCGAACTTCAGATCCGAGATCTGTTTATAGCCAATACCATACAAAGCTTGGCCGTCAGGGTGGAAGCCCTGGTGAATGACAGCCCCTTGAGTGACGAAGAGGCCTTTCCGTTAACGCCATTAACTTCCCGAGATGGGTTGTCTCTGTCCTTTGCCCAACAGCGGTTGTGGTTTTTAAACCAGTTCGAGGGTGGGGAGGATATTCAATACAATATTCCCTGGGCGTTGAGATTGACAGGGCTCTTGGATGTGGTGGCTTTGAAGCAGGCCTTTACCACGATTGTACAACGCCACGAGAGCCTGCGCACACAGTTTTATTCGGTGAACGATCAGGCCGTTCAGGTGATTGCAGAGGCGCCGGTTGTGGTGCTTCCCATTATCGCTATTTCGGAAACAGCGTTGTCGGCTCACCTGGCGGACAATGCCCGGTATGTGTTTGATCTTGCCGCTGGCCCCTTGTTGATTCAGGGATTGTTACGATTATCAAAAGACGAGCATGTACTGCTATTGAACATGCATCATATCATTGCCGATGGCTGGTCTATCGGAGTGTTTAACGAAGAACTGGCAGTGCTCTATAAGGCGTATCATCAAGGCCAAGCCTCGCCACTGCCGCCCTTGCCGATTCAATACGCCGATTTTGCTCACTGGCAGCGCCAATGGTTGCAGGGTGCGGTGTTGGAAAACCAGATCGATTACTGGAAAACGCGGCTGAGTGGGGCGCCGGCACTATTGGAAATGCCCACGGACAGGCCGCGCCCGGCGACGCAGCGTTATCAAGGGCAGAGTCTGTATTTTTGTTTTCCACTGGCGCTTACTGAGAATCTGCGGCAGTTAAGCCGGGGGGAAGGGGCTACTCTGTTTATGACCTTGCTGGCGGGATTTAACCTGTTACTGGCCCGCTACAGCCATCAGGATGACCTCTGTGTGGGTTCGCCGATTGCCAATCGGCAGCGCCCCGAGTTGGAAAAACTGATTGGTTTTTTTGTCAATACCTTGGTGTTGCGCACGAAAATTGATCGGCAATGCAAGGTAAAAGATTTAGTACAAGCGGTAAAGGAAACGGCGCTGTCGGCCTATGCACATCAGGATGTGCCGTTTGAGCGGCTGGTGGAGGCGATACAGCCAGAGCGGAGTTTGAGTTATGCGCCCTTGTTTCAGGTGATGTTTGTGTTACAGAACATGGCGCAGGAGCGTATTGAATTGCCAGGTATTACGGTTTCCCCGGTGGATAGTGAAGTTGTGACGGCGAAGTATGATCTGACGCTGTATTTGATGGAGTGTCCTGAAGGGCTGGAAGGGGTACTGGAATACAACACGGATCTGTTTGATCGCGAGACGGTGGAAAGGCTGGTAGGGCATTATCAAATTCTGTTGGAAGGGATAGCCGAACAGTCGGGGCAATTGGTTTGGGAATTGCCAATTCTGGGAGATGCTGAGCGCAAGGAGATACTGGTGGAGTGGAACAACACCGAGGCGGCTTATCCGAACGACCAGTGCATTCATCAATTATTTGAGGCACAGGCTGACAAAATTCCTCACGCCATAGCCGTGGTGCTTGAACAGCAACAGTTGAGCTATGAAGAGTTGAATAAAAGAAGTAATCAGTTGGCGCATTATTTGACTGAGCGGGGAGTGGGGCCGGAAATCAGGGTAGGGTTATGTGTAGAGCGCAGTTTGGAAATGCTGATAGGGCTGCTGGGGGTTTTAAAATCCGGAGGGGCGTATGTGCCTTTGGACCCAAATTATCCATTCGAACGTCTTCGCTATATGTTGGATGACAGTGATGCTTCGTTGGTTTTGACACAATCTAAATTATTCGAGTCACTGCCAGATTTGTTTGAGTATAAGAACAACACTTTGCCTGTCATTTTAGATAGGGATTGGAGTGATATTGTCGAAGCAGGCTCACAACAACCTTTCCTTGAGCGTGTTCAACCGCATAACTTGGCTTATGTGATTTATACCTCGGGTAGTACTGGAAAACCCAAAGGCGTGGCGGTAAATCACGAAAATATTTTAAATACATTGCATTTTCTTGAATCGAGCTACCCCGTTAGTGTAGGGGATTCCTATCTACTAAAAACGAACTATGTATTTGATGTGTCGCTATCGGAACTACTGGGTTGGTTTGTCGGCTGTGGTCATTTAGTGATTTTACCGTCGGAAGCGGAAAAATCACCCGAAATACTCATTGACTGTATAGGAAAACATAAAATAACCCATGTTAATTTCGCGCCTTCAATGCTGAGTGTTTTTGTGGAAGAGACCCGCCAGAACAATACCTTTGTTGAGACCAATTCATTGAAGTATCTTATGATTGCCGGTGAGGCTTTTCCGAAATCACTGGTGAAAGATTGTGTAGATACGTTTTATCGAGCGCAGATTGAAAACATTTACGGGCCAACGGAATCGTCTATCTACAGCGCCTGGTTTTCCTGTTCCAACCATAAAATTGTCAGTACCAATACCCCTATCGGAAAACCGGTTGCCAATACAGCATTGTATATTGTCGATGAGCAATTGAATCCAGTACCTATTGGCGTTACGGGAGAGCTGTGTATAGCGGGAAGTGGGTTGGCACGGGGTTATTTAAATAGATCCGAGTTGACAGCCGAAAAATTTATCGATAACCCATTCTTTGTTGGGACTAAGCTCTATAAAACGGGAGATCTGGCCAGATGGTTAAAAAATGGTGATATCGAATATATTGGGCGTACCGATAATCAGGTAAAGGTTCGTGGTTTTCGGATTGAATTGGGAGAAATTGAAAGTGTACTAACCCAGCAATTGGGAGTTCGAGAAGCGGTTGTCTTGGCTAGCACTATCAGTGAAAGTTCCAGTAGTAGCTCGCTTGTGGCTTATGTGGTTTGTGAAGAATCATTTAATAATGATAAAGCATTACTTCGTAGTGCGCTTCAAGATCAATTGCCCGATTATATGATTCCGAGATTTTTTATCTTTCTCGAGAAGCTGCCGTTAACCCCCAATGGAAAGGTCGATCGCAAGGCTCTGCCAGTACCCGATCAGGATGCGTTACAAACACAGGAGTATGTCGCGCCTCGTACCGAGATGGAAAAAGTGCTAGCAGAGATCTGGGCGGATATTCTTGCATTGCCGCAGGAGAAAGTGGGGATTCACGATAACTTTTTTGATTTGGGCGGACATTCCCTATTGGCCACACGAGTGGTGAGCCAGGTTAGAAAGACGTTTAATGTCGACCTTCAGATCCGGGATCTATTTACCGCTAGTACCATACAAAGCCTGGCTGTCAGGGTGGAAGCCCTGGTGAATGACAGTCCCTTGAGTGACGAGCAGGCCTTTCCGTTAACGCCATTATCTTTCCGAGATGGGTTGTCTCTGTCCTTTGCCCAACAGCGATTGTGGTTTTTAAACCAGTTCGAGGGGGAAGAGGATATTCAATACAATATTCCCTGGGCACTGCGATTGACAGGGCCCTTGGATGTGGTGGCCTTGGAGCAGGCCTTTACAACGATTGTTCAACGTCACGAGAGTCTGCGTACGCAGTTTCAATCGGAGGACGATCAGGCCGTTCAAGTGATTGCAGAAGCGCCGGTTGTGGTGTTTCCCATTGTCGCTATTTCGGAGTCGGCGCTATCGGATCATCTGGCGGGCAATGCCCGGTATGTGTTTGATCTTGCCACTGGGCCCTTGTTGATTCAGGGGTTGTTGCGCCTGCCGAAAGACGAGCATGTGTTGCTGTTGAATATGCATCATATCATTGCCGATGGCTGGTCTATCGGAGTGTTTAACGAAGAACTGGCAGCGCTCTATGGAGCGTATTATCAAGGCCAAGCCTCGCCACTGCCGCCCTTGCCGATTCAATACGCTGATTTTGCTCACTGGCAGCGCCAATGGTTGCAAGGTGCGGTGTTGGAAAACCAGATCGATTACTGGAAAACGCGGCTGAGTGGAGCGCCGGCAC
>JBNKFQ010000183.1:0-2828 GCA_050289385.1 Porticoccaceae bacterium
AGGACCTTTTAGAGCGGTATTTTCAGGGACTCGCGCAGATTTTTCTAACCGGAGCATAGCTCACCCTATGTGAGGATTAGAAAAATTGAGCACGGCTCTGAAAATGCTGCTATAGAAGGAGCGAAGCGGTCCTGGGCCGAAAATTTATGCAACGATAGGGTAAAGACAACAAAGGAAACCTTTAACAAAGTGCTCGCGCCGGTTTGACTGCCGGCGCGCAGGTGATAAACGTTGCCGGCAACTATGGCAACGGAGCATAGCTCGCCCTATGTGAGGATTAGAAAATTGAGCATGACCCTTACGTCTCCCAGGGGAATTTTCCACTGTCCACATAGCGTGCTATATTGGAGAGGTTATCCATGTCCGTGAAGACTTCCAGATTCGCTTTCAATGCTTTGGTTTTTACCCGAGAGAGGGAATCGTCCAATTCATTACGATAACGTTTATAGCGTGAGATAGCTGTTTTAGACAGGCGCCTCAAACGCAGCAAATGTTTGCGCAGGAGGTTTTCACTGTTTTCTTCATAGGCATCCACCAGTCCCCAGCTAAGGGCCTGCCTGGCCGAAATCGGTTGAGTCATCATAGTCATATAGTGCGCTTTCTGGCTACCCATGCGACGGATCAGAAACGGAAACACACAAGCGGGCAACACGCCGAACAATAACTCTGACAAACTGAACACCGCACGCTCCTCAGCCAGCACTATGTCACAGGCAGCCACAAAGCCAATGCCACCCGCATTGGCTTTGCCACGCACATGGGCGATACTTATATAAGAGTCTGAGGCCAACTGCTGCCAGACATCATACAAAGTTTCCGGATTTTGGCCTATTCCTTCCCCACTAGAGAGATTCTGCACTATAGCTTGAAAGTCTGCGCCAAAACAAAATACTTCGGGCAGGCCTTCTACCACCAATATATGAATGGAATCTTTGTATGTTTGCAAAAAATCTTTGCATTCGTCGGCCACAAGGTCATTGATAGTATTATTGGCCTCGGGTCGGTAGATTTGCAAAAAGCAAACCGGCCCGTCGAATCCTGCTCGAATTGTTTGATAATGATCAATCTGATACTTTTCTTTCACGATACCCACTCATATTCCCGGTGATATTCTTGAATCGCCTTCAAAAACAAACACTCTTTCCCCTGACCGGAGGTGCGTGCCTGCGGAAGTTATTTCGTGCACGGTCCTTATACAACCTATTCTTTCACTTAATTGAACCGGTAATCAGGTGCGTAAGACCATAGACGTATTGATACCACCAAATCCAAAGGAATTTTTCAAAGCAACATGAATGTCTTCCTGTTGCGCTGCGGCGCCGACAAACCGGCATCTATTTTCAAGCGGATTGATCAGATTAAGATTTGGGTGTAAAAACCCGTTTTTCATTTGCAACAGTGTGGCAGCGGCTTCTATCAACCCTGCCGCAAAAAGACAGTGTCCAACCATGCCTTTGGTTGCGTTAACCCAGACATTGGAAAGGTGATCGCCAAACAATTCTTCCAAGGCTTGCAATTCAATTTCATCGCCCAAAACAGAACTCGTGGCATGCGCGTTGACATAATCAATGTCTGCGGGTTCAATACTGGCTACTTCCAAGGCCGATGTCATGGCTCGCACTTCACCACTCATTTTGGGATCGCTGGATCGATTGCCATCCAGGCACATTGCACCGCCGGCAATCCTCCCGTAAATCGCTTGATCACGATTTCGCACGCTTTCCGCGGACTCCAGGATCAGACAGGCACAACCTTCGCCGTAAATAAAACCATCCCGATCTCTATCGAAGGGGCGACAGGCTTTGTCGGCTTCCGCGCCAACCCGTTTACCACCCATTGCTCCCATCTGTTTAAAGGCTTGAATTTCGACCGGAGACAGATCAGCCATCGCGCCGATTACCACACAAGCTTTGCACAAGCCATACCGAATTTGCCGCCATGCCTGGAGCAATGCAACATTTCCGCTGGCCGAAGCGCCACCCACCGTAAGTCCTTCCCCTTGGACACCTAAAATTTCACTCAACAGGCCCACTTGATCAGTGTCCATAAAATGAAGCGCGTAACTGGCGGGGATATAGCTGCGGTGTTGTTGAAATTTTCTCCAATTGGCATACTGGTAACCCTGATTGAAGTTGGTGCCCGCCACAATAATATTGATATCGCTCGGAGAGTAAATCTTCGTATCGCCAAAAGCCTGCTTCCATGCCTCTAACGCTGTAATGATGGATACTTGTGCCGATCGGGGTAATCTTCTTCCCGCTTTTCCAGCACGTAAAAAAATGGAATGGTCAACGTTCAGAGATGAGAGCCTGTCTTCATAATTAAAATTCTGAATTTGCGCCATAATACCGAAATCTTCTTCGCCGGAGTCGGTAATACCACAAATTCCATTCCGTAATGCATGAGTAAACTCTTCAATATTCGCGGCAACAGATGTCAAAATTCCAATGCCGGTAACAACCACATCGTGATTTCCGTCTCTGTCGTTCAAGCTGTCAAGCATCATACCGTGGACACCTGGCATACAGGAAATCCACCAATCCCTGAATATTCTCTACCGGACCGACCTCGTGAGGCGATAGGACCAGCTTCATCTCTTCCATGGTTTCGATGATTACATCAACCCGGTCAATCGAGTTGGCGCCCAGGTCCTTCATGCTCTTTAACGGCTCAATGCGTGACTCATCGAGGTTGGGCAATATTTCCAATAGTTTGCGTTTAATAATGTTGAATATTTCTTCTTTGCTCATAGCCTATTCCCACTTCAATGTTTAAACACTGTTAACACGACGTAAATCAAGGCCATGCAATAAGGAACGGGCACGGAA
>JBNKFQ010000184.1:0-27611 GCA_050289385.1 Porticoccaceae bacterium
AAACGTTTGGCGGGTACAAAACCGGAATCTGACAAATCGGACTCCGCTGATATGGATACCAAAGTCACGGTGGCTGTTCAAAACAGCGACGGTAATCTGGTGCGAACGTTTAAGGCGCCGGTCACCCAGGGAATAAATAGAGTGATATGGGATTTGAATTCTGACGGTGCAAAGCCGGTGGTTGATCCGGCCAATTCAACGCCGCAGGAAGACCCCGGAATTTTGCCGGCGGGACCGGAGGTGTTGCCCGGGCAATACAGGTTTACCCTGAGCTACAACAACGCCACAGCGGAAGGCAAGGCGAATGTGCTGGTGGACCCCAGGTCCACTGTTTCAGATTCTGACCGTATGGCCGGGTATAAGCTGTCGCGCCGTCTGGTGACGTTGCAAGAGACTGCGAATCAGGCAATTTCCAGGCTTCTGGCAGCGGCAAGTGATATTGATGCGGTTATTGCGTTGGCCAACAAAGCCCTGGCCGAAAACGGTGCAAGTAATGAGGCAGATTTGAAGTCTCTGGTCGAAGATGGTCAAACCCTCAGGAAAAAGGTTGAATCGCAAGAAGCGCGTTTCAGAGTGCCGTCAAAAACCAAAGGCAGGATCTATAGCGGCGACAAGGTCACCTCTTTGATCGGGGAGGCCTACGGCTACTTCGGAAATGCGTTTTCACCCTGGTCGCAAGCGGTGCACTGTTACCTTGATCGTGGCGAAAAAGCATTGGCGGAAGGTATCAAGTCGGTGAATACACTTTTTGAAAATGACATCAGTCAATTTCGAAATCGTGCACAACAGCTTGGCGTGGTATTGTTGGGCAACCAGGAACCGTTGGTAGTGCCCTGATTTAAACGACGGGGTGGATTGCCTTTGGTTAATTTACCCTGTTTCGCTTATTCGTTTGTCTTAACCCGCTTGATATCTCCCGACCCGACAACAGACGATTTAATCTCCGGGTCACCTTTGACACGGACTTTACCGTTACCAACAATGGAAATATCCAGCTTTTTCTCAACGTTCAGATATATTTCACCGGAACCGGCAACAGAAATATCCCCGTAGGTGCTGCCGAGGTCCATGGCGTGGTAACTGCCCTTGCCTGCGATTTTGATTTCCTGTTTCATGGTCTGCCCGGATATATAAACATCGCCAGCTCCGGCAATGTTTACTTCCAGGAAATCTGTAGTAAGCGAGGGTAATAAAATCTTGCCAATTCCGGCCAGATCCACTTCCATATCCCCGGGGTGCATTTCACTGGCTGTTATTGCACCAGTACCGGCAAGAACCAGTTTGCTGATGGTATCGGGATTTTCCAGCGTCAAAATAACTGAAACGGTTTCGCTGGGGCTAATACTGCCAAACTTCTCGCTTTTTATTTCCAGTTCGCCATTGCCGGTTTCCAGGTCCAGGTGTTCAAACAGATTGTCATCAATAGTGATCACAAGTTCATTGCGATTGCCGCGATTGATTTCCAGTATTGCATCACTCAGGGCCAAAGCAACCGATTCCACAGGAGCATTGATCTCAATGTGGTGGGTAGACAGATTGCCAGAGCCCTTTATGGCGGGTTTACATCCGACCCCGAGCAATACCACTGAAGCGACCAGAAGGCAGGCCAGTTTACGCATTGTTGACTTTCCTTTTCAGTTTGTTGGCTGGCGGGAGGCAGGATGCCCCCCTTGCTGAATGGATAGACGCTACCGGTAGCCGGTTTGGATGCACGCCGAGTCGATTTTTATTCATCTTTTCAGTCATCTTCGTCCGCTTGTTCCGGCTTTTTCTTCCAGAAAGGCAGTTTGTCTGCCACCGCATTACCAGCGTTCATCATTTTGCCCCCTACCCCTGTGACCGCCCCTGTTACGGCACCGGTAACACCTCGGGTAGAGGCTTTTACAATGGCGCTGGATACGCGAGTGGCGCCATTGGCAACAATGGAACCCAGCATACCCAGAGCAGACAGAGTCGCCGATCGGCGAATTTTAGACCTTTCAGGGCGAACAAGCGCCTGACAATACTGCTGGGCAATGATGCCGACCCGCAGCGTCAAAAACGCGTTGGCCGCACCACTGGCCACCGAATTGACAAAAAGCGTGCTGGCCGCCTGTAATCCGGGAATAGCACCCGCAGCAGAACCCAGCACGCTGGAAAGCACCGGTTGTACCTGCTCCGTCAGATCGGCTTCGTCCAGTTCCCGGGCGATAAAAGCAGTGGCCATAACGTTGGCATACAGCGTGGCCAGCTCTCGCCACGACGGGCGCTGGTTGTAGGTGCGGGCGATGTCCAGCACCAGTCTGGACTGCATGGCCAGCACGATCAGCGCGTCCAGTGAACCGCTTTGTGAAATGGCGGTAGATAAAAATATTCTGGATGATGTCTGTCGAATCAGATCGTTGCTCTGTGCGTCCAGTTTGGCCAGCGCTTCCTTTACTTCGTCCAGAGATTCCAGGGGTACACCGATCAGCCTGGAATTGCGGGACAACCTTTTCGCCAGCACTCGCACATGACTGTCAAAGTCCGGGCTGGCTTCCGATTCCGGGGGATGCAAGGGAGGTGACAATCGAAAAAACAGCCAGGCAGGGGTTAGCAAACAGGCCAGGTAAAACAGGAACAGAAACCAGAATACGATGTCACCGGCAATCGGGTGCAGGCGACCGGCAAAATCGGCCAGTTGCAGGGTCTGGTTAACGATGATTACCAGAAACGCCACCGCGATCAGAGTGGCGAGCATAGCCAGAATCGTTTTTAACGGATGTTTCATGGTTGTTTCTCCGATTAACGATCAGAGAGGAAGGGCACTTGCTTGAGCCTGAATACGACTTTTAATGGTCGCACGTCAGTAGTCGCACGTTGCACGCCAAAAGTAACGCCACTATTGAAGCTGGACACAAAGGACTTGATTAGTGCGGCACACCTCCAGTAACCACTCTTGAAAGCGTGCGGCGTATAGCGTGCGACATGCGACCGCCCTTAAATAAGTGCCAATCCCGTCGAAGTCAGTAAACATCAACAGGCGCTAGCATTCAATAATATTGACGGGTACCTCTACAACATTGATCGCCAGGCCACCGCGCGACGTTTCCTTATACTTCTCACGCATATCACGACCGGTATCACGCATGGTCCTGATCACTTTGTCGAGTGACACAAAATGTGTGCCGTCGCCGCGCAAGGCCATACGTGCCGCGCTTATCGCCTTGATTGACGCCATCGCATTGCGCTCGATGCAAGGCACCTGAACCAGGCCGCCCACAGGGTCACAGGTAAGCCCCAGATTGTGTTCCATGGCAATTTCTGCTGCATTTTCCACCTGTGAGGGGGTGCCGCCCATTACCTCGGCCAGGGCGCCAGCCGCCATGGAACAGGCTGAACCCACTTCGCCTTGACAGCCTACCTCGGCGCCACTGATAGAGGCATTTTCCTTATACAGGATGCCTATCGCCGCAGCAGTTAACAGAAAATTCACAATACCTTCCTCATTGGCACCGGGTACAAAGCGCTCGTAGTAGTGCAGTACGGCGGGAATGATGCCGGCGGCGCCATTGGTGGGAGCCGTCACAACCTTGCCGCCTGCGGCATTCTCTTCATTTACTGCCAGCGCATACAGGCTGACCCAGTCGAGCACAGTCAACGGGTCCGAGAGTGCGGATTCGGGACGTTTCATCAGGCTTTGATGCAGCTCCGGCGCTCGACGGGGCACATTCAGGCCGCCTGGCAGAGTGCCTTTGCCTGTTGCGCCGTTCTCTACGCACTGTTGCATGGTTTGCCAGATTTCCAGCAAGCCGGCTCGAGTCTCTTCCGGGCGCCTCCATGCCTTTTCATTTTCCCACATAAGCTGGCTGATGCTCAGATTATTTGCCTTGCACAGACTCAGGAGTTCGGCCCCGGTGCTAAAGTGGTAGGTCAGTCTGGTGCTGTCTTCGATAATCGGGTTATCGCCAGAGGCCGCATTTTCATCGACGACAAAGCCACCGCCCACTGAATAGTAAGCTTTTTTCAGCAATACCTCGCCATCGCTATCAAATGCACTGAACATCATGCCGTTCGGGTGGTAGGGCAAACTCTCGCGACGGTGCAGTATCAGGTCGGTATCGCGGTCAAACGATATGCTGTGTTCCCCCAGCACTTGCAAAGTTTTGTTATCTTCCAGGGCGGTCATGCGGCCGGCGATGGAAGCGACATCCACGGATTCAGGTGCTTCGCCCTGTAAACCGAGAACCACTGCCTTGGGAGAGCCGTGACCTTTGCCGGTGGCGCCCAGAGAGCCATACAACTCGGCTTTTATTCGCCCGGTGTCGGAGAGCAACCCGCTTGTTTGCAGCTCACCGGCAAAAGCGAGTGCCGCACGCATCGGGCCTACAGTGTGAGAGCTGGAAGGTCCGATACCGATCTTGAACAGGTCAAATGCACTAATTGACATGAATTGGCTACTCCTAACCCTGTTTTGGGACGCGGATTATCAGCTTGTGCGGTTCATACCGCAACCCCGCCAGGCCGGGGTCTACACATTAAAGGAGGTAATCACCGGTTGGGAGACAAAAACGTGTTAATGGACATAACGTTGGAATTGACCATGGCATTAAAGGCAATCTATGCGACAGCGCTGGGCGCCTTTATTGGTATTGAACGTCAGGCGCGGGGTCGTGCAGCGGGTATTCGCACCTATAGCACAGTGGTGCTTGGTGCGTGTGTTTTCGGCCTGGTTTCTTTTTGCGCCAGTGATACCACCAGAATTGCGGCGCAGGTCGTTACCGGTATCGGTTTTCCGGGCGCCGGTGTGATTATTCGTCATGCCGGCCGTATCACGGGTCTTACTACGGCGGCCACCATGTGGACCGCTGCTGCGATCGGGCTGGCGATCGCATTTGGTCTGTATGTGTTGGCGACGGTTACAGCGCTGCTCATTTTCGCCCTCTCTACGCGAGTCGCATGGGCAAATGGAGGAGAGTTGAAAAGGTTGTTCCGGAAGACGATAACCCTGAATAAACACAGTGACATCCAGCGTTCTTCTTGGTAGCTTGCACGTCAATTTATTTACAAGGGGCATTTTTCCGGCATGACCGATTTGAAAGAGCTACTGGACAATAACCGGGACTGGGCAAAAGCGCTGGTTGAGCGCGACGCCGAATTTTTTGCGCGGCTCAGCAAGCAGCAAGCACCCGATTACCTCTGGATTGGCTGCGCTGACAGCCGGGTACCCGCCAATGAGATCGTCGGCTTGTTGCCCGGTGAGCTGTTTGTACATCGCAATGTCGCAAACATGGTATATCACACCGACCCCAATGCCTTGTCCGTGATTCAGTTCGCTGTTGAAGCGCTCAAGGTCAAGCACATTATTGTGTGCGGGCATTATGGGTGTGGCGGGGTAAAGGCTGCCACCGAGCACAAGGAACTTGGACTGATTGATACCTGGTTGCGAGGTATCAAAGACATATATCAGGACAACCTGCCGGAACTTGATCAACTGGAAGGCGACGACAGGATTGATCGGTTGTGTGAACTGAATGTTTGTCGCCAGGTCTGGAATGTTTGCCACACCACCTTTGCCCAAAACGCGTGGCGCAAGGGCCAGCCCCTGTCGATACACGGCTGGATTTACAGTATTAACGACGGTTTGCTGAAGGACCTGGGCGTAACTGTAGACAGTGCCAATCAGCTTGAAGACATATACAGGTACAAGTAAGTATCGCTACAGGTAACCGGGCTTCGGTTTGCCAGTTCGGGCTCATGGTTTGAACGGTGGGTCCGTGGGAAGGTAGCCGTTCGCTTCTGATCGAGCCAAACCTTCCCGAATGCCTCTCTTTGACGGGTCCTTTATACAGGTCTCTCTATACAAGTCCCTTTACACAACTTTACGTTGTGATAACCCAAATTAACGTTGCGCTTCTGCACAATGGATTCCAAGTTAAAGAGATATGGGGTTGAGCCGCAATGGCTGTGACCCCTACCTACCCCCCCCTTGATGTTGTTATTGCCCCGCTACCCTGGTGGGGCATTTTTTTGTCTGTTTCATGAGTTCCCTTCCTGTTGTGCCCAGAAACCGATGAGCATTGCATTGATGCACTTGCGACCACTGTTTGATTGGCAAGACAACGTGTAAAGTAATGTGCTACCCGATGCAGTGGAGTCGAGATGAACGTTGAAGTCGTGCAAGTGGATTTTTTGAATGATCAACAGGCCGCGGATGTGGTTAATCTGTTGAATGACTATGCCACAGACCCTATGGGTGGTGGTGAACCACTATCTTTGTATACCAAAGAGAACCTGGTTCGCGAATTGTCAAAGCTCCCGTATGCATTCAGTGTGATATGTTATGTTGACAACACCCCGGCGGGCCTGGCCAACTGCTTTGAAGGGTTTTCCACCTTCAAGTGCAAACCGTTGGTTAATATACACGATGTGGTGGTGGCCAGTGAGTTTCGTGGTTTGGGTATCAGTCAGCTACTGTTGTCAAAAGTAGAAGAAATTGCCAAAGATCGAGGTTGCTGTAAAACCACACTCGAAGTGCTGGAAGGCAACGAGGTGGCTAAAAACGCATACAAAAAATATGGCTATAGCGGCTACGAGCTGAACCCCGAAATGGGGAAAGCACTGTTTTGGCAAAAGCCGATTGATGACAGAAAAGTTGTCTAACTGACGTTAACAGATTCCGGGTTTCGGCCTCTGCACAAACAATTCCATGGGGCAAAAAAGCATGAAAACGATCGGACTGCTGGGGGGCATGAGCTGGGAGAGTACCAGCCGGTATTACCGTGAGATAAATGAGGGTGTAAAGGCAGCGTTGGGTGGTCTTCATTCAGCAAGGATTGTGTTGCACAGCGTCGACTTTGACCCCATAGAAAAGATGCAAAGCAGTGGCGACTGGCAGGGTGCGGCGGAGTTATTAGTTCCAGCCGCCCGTGGTATAGAAGCTGCGGGAGCCGATTTTTTGTTACTGTGTACAAACACCATGCACAAAATTGCACCCCGGCTGGAAGCCGCCGTTGGTATCCCCTTTCTTCATATTGCCGATGCAACCGCACAAGCTCTGGCCAAAGATTCTGTAAACACGGTAGGGTTGCTGGGCACTCGGTTTACCATGGAGCAAGACTTTTATCGTGGTCGTTTAACCGATCTGCACGGTTTGACGGTTGTTGTGCCAGACGAAGAAGATCGCAAAATAGTGGATGATGTCATTTTCCAGGAGTTGTGCCTCGGTAAAATTCTGGACGAATCGAAAGCCAAATATCTGGACATTGTTGGCAAGCTTGCAGCAGCTGGCGCAGAGGCGATTATTCTGGGGTGCACCGAGATATCCATGTTGATAAATCAAACCGATACGCAAACACCCCTGTACGACACCACGGAAATACATGCCGCCTGTGCCGTGGCAAAAGCCTTGTAAGCCGGGGCCTGTTAAAGGCCCTGGCCTTGTCGCCTTGCCTGCACCCGGTCGATAAACTCCTGCAATATCAGCCGGTAAAGCTCATCCCCCAAAAAGATCTTCTACCCCTGATTCGATGCTCGGGTTGTCATTGATTTCGATCACAGCAACACGGCCACCTGTTTGCTTGATGTCAACACCATACGATCCATAGCCAATCAATTTTGCCGCCCTGGTCGCCGCAGCAATAACTTATTCCGGTACTTCATAATTGGGCATGGTGCTAAAACCGCCAGAGGCAAATCGGAGGGCAGAAATGACGGGCGCAACTTAAAAGGAATTCAGGCGTCTTGCCAACAAAATATTGTTGTCGTCACGAGAAATATTTGTTGTTAAACGGGTAGATATTAGTTCAGGGGCTGTGAGCAGAGGTTGAATTTGCGATAATCAGTTCAAACAGTTTTAATTCACTATTCCCTACTCTCCATTCACAGTATTCATTTATGCTTGATCCGGTCATTATTGTACTTGCTCTACTTACCGGCGTTGCCGTGCATCGCGTGGGCCTCCCTCCGCTTTTGGGGTATCTGGTGGCGGGCTTTATGGCTCACGCTATTGGCGTAGAGGGCGGCGAACTGATCGATCAGATTGCCAATGCCGGTATTACCCTGTTGCTGTTTACCATTGGTCTGAAGCTCAATCTGCGAGATCTTGCTGCTCCCCAGGTATGGGGTGTGGCGGGCGCTCATATGCTAGTCAGCATTCCTGTATTGGCGGCTGTTATGACCGGTCTGGCGCTGTTGTTGCCTGATTTGCCAGCTATTGATAACGCTACCTTGTGGGCCATGGCTCTGGCCCTGTCTTTTTCCAGTACGGTGTTTGCAGTAAAGATATTTGACGAGCGCGGTGAGGGCGCTGCTTTACATGCCAAACTCGCAATTGGCATTTTGATTGTGCAAGACCTGGTGGCAGTCGTATTCCTGGCGCTCAGTTCCGGTAAAGTCCCGGATTGGACGGCGTTGTTATTATTGCTATTGATTCCCTTGCGCCCTCTTTTGTTGCGACTGTTTACCATCAGCGGTCACGGCGAATTACTGACATTGTTTGGTATCGGTGTGGCGTTTGGTGGTGCTGAGCTGTTTGAACTGTTCAATGTAAAAGGTGACCTCGGTGCTCTGTTGTTGGGGGTATTGCTGGGGGGATCCAACAAGACGACCGAACTGGGAAAAACCCTGCTCACCCTGAAAGACCTTTTTTTGGCAGGTTTTTTTATCAGCATCGGGTTAAAGGGGTTTCCGTCTGCCGACATGATGTTGTTTGCCGTTTGTCTCGGGGCTATAGCGGTATTCAAGCCAGTGTTGTATTACCTGCTTTTTGTCGCTACCCGATTGCGTGCACGCACCTCATTGCTGGCATCATTGTCACTCTATAACTACAGCGAGTTTGGCTTGATTGTTGCCGCGCTTGCCGTGTCCAGCGGGATGCTCGACAGTGACTGGATGGTGGCGATTGCCCTGGCTCTGGCTGTTTCCTTCTTTGTGGCAGCACCTTTGAACGCGTGCAGCAGGCAATTGTACAGACGATATCACAAGCATTTATATGAGCGGCCACAACGGCTGGCTATCGAACTACCTGTAGACATCGGTAACGCCTCGATAATTGTATTGGGAATGGGCCGAGTCGGCAGAGGCGCATACAGCTATCTGGCTGACAGCTGTGGCGAAAAACTGGTTGGTGTGGAAGAGCTGACGGAAAAATACCAACAACTAAAAGCAGAAGGACTAAATGTTGTACATGGCGACGCGAACGATATGGAATTTTGGGAGGAAGTGAATCTCGACAAAATAGAACTCATTCTGGTCAGCCTTACTAATCATTCTGAAAACATTGACGTCTGCAATTTGCTTGATGACCTTAAATACAAAGGAAAAACTGCGGTTATCGCGCGTTTTCCGGATGAGTTGAACGAGCTGAGCGAGCGCGGCTGCATAGCGTTCAACTTATATGGGGAGGCAGGGCATGGCTTTGCCGAACATGTAATAAATTCATTGAACGGTGAAGAGGAGCGTCAGGTCACGCCAACAGAATAAGCCTGATTTTGATAAAAATTAATGTCACAGGTTCGAATCAAGGAGGTTTGTTCGTTTTAAGAGAAAGCAACCCGAATGCCAGGCCTGCATGTAGCAGGTATATCTGGTGAGGTGTTTGTTATGGCAAGTGATGTTGCGCTGGAAATTACCCGGTCATATACTCGGGACGAGGGTCGCGTTCGCTCTGGTGTGGTCGATTTTCGCGACCACGCTGTATTTGATGATAAAAGGGGCATGGCGTTGGCCGAAGATCCGTTATCAGAAAGCCGTGGCAAACCCCGTGCGCCTTCAGAACAGGTATCGTCGAGCGAGAAGTCGTCGAATGAGAAAAGTACCTTCCTCAGAGAAACCTACGAACGTTACGCTGGTAGCCTGATGCGCTATATCTTGAAAACGTTCGGTGAAGGCCCGCCGGAACCGGAAGACGTTGCCCACACTGCCTTTACAAAATTTGCCTGTCTGGAAAGCCCGCAAACCATAGAAAATCCGCAAGCCTTCTTGTATGCAACAGCTCGAAATTTTGTGCTTGATCACAAGCGCCGCGCAAAAATCATTCACGCATACCATTCTGAGCAGGTATCACTGGAATCTATGCAGACAGACGACGTTTCACCTGAACATATATCACTGGTGCGAGAATTGATTGGCATCGTTTCAAAAACTATTGGTGGCATGTCTGCCAGGCGTCGTGACATTTTATTACTTAGCCGTATTGAGGGGCTCAACTATTGTGAAATTGGCCGGCGTACTGGCATGACCGAAACCGGGGTCAGAAAGCATATAAAAAAAGCACTGGTTGATTGTATGGCGGCGTTGGAGAAAGCAGATGTACAAATAGACATGGAGTCTGGTGATCGCAATGACAGGAAAGGAGGCGAATGATGATCAGGCACGACAATCAGCTTGACAAGATTCGCGATGAAGCTGCCGATTGGGCCCTGCACTGGTTGCACGACGACCGAAACAGCGGAGAGCACAGTGAGGATCACGCCCGTTTTATCGAGTGGCTCAGTACAGACAAACGCAACAGTCAGGAATATGACAGGGCTCGGCAAGCCTGGCAAATAATGACAGAAACCGCCCACCTGCATTCCACTGGACAAACGACCAAAAAGCTTGAGGCCAACGGTCGGTTTACGCGTTTACAGAGCTGGTTTACCGCACCATTTGTGCGACCGGCAATAGCCTTTGGTTTATTGCTCGGATTAGCGCTTTTGTGGTTGCCCAGACTCCAGACAAATGTGGAGATGGAAAGTCAGAATTATGTCACCGAGCGTGGTCAAATCAAAAATATTACGCTTGATGATGGTACGGTAGTGACTCTGGGAGCACATTCCTCGATACAGGTTAGTTTCAGTGACCAGAAACGGCAGGTGGTACTTGCGTCGGGAGATGCATTTTTTGATGTTTCCAGAGATCCGCAGCGCCCCTTTTGGGTCATGATTAAGGACACACAAGTTCGAGTATTGGGTACCCGCTTTGATTTGCACAATGGCCCGAAAGAAGTGCGTGTTGCTGTTGAGGAAGGCATGGTTGAGATTGAGCATCTTCCAGCACAATTGCCTGACAATCCGGCACTGATGGTCACAGATACTGGAAACACAATCACGTTGAAAGCTGGTGAAAAAGTTACAGTAATTAATAATGTTTTTAGTGAGGTACAGACAATTCTGCCAGACCAGTTGCAGGGGTGGCGCAGTGGTCGTTTGGAGTATCAAAGTGCCAGTCTTGCCGAAGTGGTGGCCGATGCCAATCGTTACAGCAAAAAGGAAATTTCATTACAAGGTGAGGAGTTGGGCACCTTGCCAGTAAGTACATCGTATCAAGTGAGCCAGGTTGATAAAATGCTCAAAACTTTACAGGCGACCTTGCCGATAGAAATTGTTGAAACACCGATTGGTGTGGTTTTGAAATCCAGAGATTAAAGTCTGTCGCAAGTGGCGTCTGATTAAAATAAAGGAAAGATAATCCAGGTAGGTTGGAGGTGAGGAACGAACCTCAACATTTCTGACGCCTCAATCTGTTGGGGTTCCTTCCTCACCCCAACATACGGTAAATACGTACCGTTGGGGCCTGTTGGTAATTAGTGGTTCGAATTTAATACCTCGATTCGTTTTACGGGTGCAGTTAGTCCAGGACCAAAAGTAGTATTGATATATTCAAAACTATTTATGTTAAGGGGGCTGGTGAGTACTCATAAACAGAGGGTAAAAACATGACAAAAACTATTACGTCAATCGGAAGTTATTCGTTAAAGCGGTGCGCAGCATCGGTTTTGGCGTTGTCGATATCTGTTGCTTGCTCTGCTATGGCAACGGCAGGTGAAAATAAAAGATTGCAGTTCGATGTTGATTCTCAGCCGCTGAAGCTGGCTTTGTTCAGCGTTGCACGGCAAGCAGGCATTATTATTACGGTTTCTGATGAAATCGGAGAAAGTATTCTGGCGCCACGGATAAATGGATCCATGACTACTGACGAGGCTGTAGAGCAGCTATTGGCTGGTACCGGCCTGGAATACCGTTATATGGGTGATGATGCGATTGTAGTTAATTGGGTGAACGGAGATGCCCCCGAATCTGGTGGTAAAAAAGTCCCGATGTCTGACAAACAACATGAAATGGAAGAAATGATTGTTACTGCAACAAAGCGTGAAACCAGTTTGCAAGATACAGCTATGGCGATTTCTGCTTTGGGTAGCGATACCATAGAAAAGCGTGGATTAACGCAAATGGGTGATTACATGAGTACTCTGCCGGGAGTTACCATGCAAGATAGAGGCGGGACAGGTAACTCTATTGTTATCCGTGGAATATCTGTACAGCCCGAGTCTTCTAATGATGAAGCCGTTGGTGTGTACTTTGGAGAGACGCCTGTCTCAGGAGGATTGACCAACGGGGTGGGTAGCTTTGATCTGAAAATGGTTGATATAGAGCGAGTTGAAGTGCTGCGAGGACCGCAGGGAACTCTTTTTGGTTCGGGTTCTATGGGAGGTACAGTACGTGTCTTGCCCGCTGAGCCCAAGCTCGATTCGATTGAGGGCAAAGTGGTTGCACAATATTCACAAACCGGCATAAACGGCGGTGGCAATAATATGATGCAGGGTGTATTCAATTTGCCATTAATTGAAAATACACTGGCAATACGAGGAGTGGCGTACCGCTTTGATGACAGTGGTTATGTAGATAATATTGCAGCCAGTTATGATGGTGATTGGAGGTCAGTTAACTCTGTCAATACCAGAGAAACTTTTGGTGAAACAGCTGCAGCTTGGGGAGCGGTAGTGCGTGACATGGACGACAGGGGTGCCAAAACAACCACAGGAGCTCGTTTATCTGCTCTCTGGCAACCGACAGAAAACTTATCTGCATCGCTCGGTTACACTTGGCAGAAAACAGATGCTAATGGCTGGCCTGATGTAGACACCAGTTTGCCAGGTAAATATCAACAATTGCGCGTGGCGCCATCACTGAATAGTAATTTGCTGGATGGGCCTGATATGTTCGAGGGTGGTCCGCCTATTGCAGCTGAGTACTTTTATAACCGTTTAGACGTGATTACCTTGTCTTTAGATTATGATTTGGGATGGGGCAATTTGCACAGTTCGTCTTCGTGGCTATCCAGAGATGCTGAAGAATCTCGGGATTGGACTAAAGAACTCCCTCATTTGGCGGTATATTTTACATTTGCGGACAGAACATCCGATAGATTTTTTCAGGAAATTCGATTCTCTTCCAATTTTGATGGGCCGTTGCAAATGTTGCTTGGTGGCTATTATGAAGATATCGATAATAACAATATATATGGTGAAGCTTTTGGTGGAGATCCAAACCAGGTATCAAATTTCTTTACCACAGCTAATGTTAATGGGTATGTAGTACCCGACGCAGTCGCTGATTGGCCTGAAATGTACTGGATTAATAAACCCTGGGATGATGCCCTCAAGCAAAAAGCATTCTTTGGAGAGGTTTCATGGGATTTTTATGAGAACCTGACCGCTACTATTGGAGTTCGTCATTATGAGTATGAACAAGAGAATGACCAAGCTTATTTTGGATTCTGGATTGGTACGCTCGATCCAATCGCCAATGCATTTCAGGGGGAGAATAAAGGGGAGACATATAAAGCTAATCTAAGCTGGAAGCCGAGCGAAGATACTTTGGTCTATTTTCAGTGGGCTGAAGGATTTCGGCCTGGCCAGGCTTTGCCCTGGTTGAACCCAAATTTGTACGACCCGGAAGGTACGGGATTTTATACAACGGTCGATGGGGACAAGATACCGATTCTTCCTCAGACTGACCCGGATACTCTGGAAAACTTTGAACTGGGATTCAAGGGGGCTTTTGTAGATGGTCGCATCAGCATTGGCGCATCTCTTTATCGAATTAACTGGGTTGGATTGCCTGTGTCTGTACGTGTAGTGTATATCGATAACCCGGGGTTTGGACAAGGACGATTGGTTAATGCTGGAGAATCTACTTCTGAAGGCGTGGAGCTAGAGGGGCGCTTTTTGCTTTCTGATAATTTACGTTTGGACCTGAGCGCTTCTTACAATGAAGCCAAGCTTGCAAAGGACCAGGCAGGTCTTGGTAAAAAAGGAGATGACCTGCCAGGTTCAGCAGACTTGAACTTTAGCGCCGGGCTTGAATATGGATTCGAGATGTACGGATATGATGCCTTTGTGCGAGCGGATTATTCCTATGTTGATGCTTACGATACATATCTCAATCAATCTCCCAATACTCCGTCATCAGGTGGATATAGTCAGATTCATATGAAAAGCGGTGTCAGCATCAACAACGTAGATGTCAGCCTGTTTGTCAGAAATTTGACTAACGCCGATGAATTTACCTGGGTGTCAAATGGTTGGGTGTTTGGATCGGCTGAAGGATTTCGCCTTCGTCCCCGCACAATCGGAATGAATGTTTCCTACCATTTTTGATCTGACAATATTTTGCACTATGTTAATTGGCTATATCCACAGATATAGCCAATTAACGATTCAACACCGCCATCGTCAATCTCGATACACACACCAGTTTGTCGTCTTCATTGGTGATTTGTATATCCCACACTTGAGTAGACCGACCAAGGTGCAACGGTCTGGCAATTCCCTTGACTACACCGCTGCGAATTCCACGTGTGTGGTTGGCGTTTATATCCAGACCCACTGTATATTGTTCAGCCGGATTTATTACCAGACTGGCCGCGATACTGCCCAGCGTTTCTGCCAACACGCAAGAGGCGCCACCATGCAACAAGCCCATCGGTTGCCGTGTGCGATCATCCACCGGCATGGTGCCTGCCAGATAATCGTCGCCAATATCGGTTATTTCAATACCCAAGTGTTGAACAAGCGTGTTCTGCCCAAGTGCTTTGACATTTTCCAGCTGAGGTGTTTTAAACCAGATCATTTGAGTTCCATGGTAGTAATTAATTTCTGCACAACGCGACGTAACGCCCGGTAAATGCTACCAGTGTTTCACTGTTTTGCCTGATTGTTACATTGAGTTCGATTTTTGCCTTGCCCTTGGCACGAAAGGCTTCAAAAAAATTTTCTATAGTTTCTGTTTTTGGTGAAACACACGTGCTTTGGATGTTATCGCAAACCGGTTTGGAAAAATTTATATCAGATTCGTATATGGCAACATCTGCCTCAAGGCCAGCTTGCTTTAATTTTAGTGACAGCAGGCACCACCCGGTTAGTGTGCAGAGCGAATACAGACTGCCAGCAAAACCCGTTGCTTTATCATTAAGATTTGGAGTCAGAGGTGCAGCCAATGTCAGAGATTGACCATCGTAATCCGTAATCTGCACACCCATGTGGCGCGTAATCGGGATATCCTGTTTCAGTTTTTTATTGAGGTCGTCTGCCAGCGCTTGCAAGGTCATAAATGCGGCTCCAGCCTATTTTTTGCTCCTTGACACTGTTCGGAGCCTGGTTGCGGTCGATACTTGACGCCTCATATGCTAACAGCTCTCGCATCATCGGGGTAGGCGATAATTGGTTGTTAAAATTTATTTCAGAGTATGTTGCTGGTGGCATTGCACTGGATATTGAGAAGTGCCTGGTGAGTAAGGGCAAAAGATTGCATGTACATCAAGTTTTTGAGGTCACTTTGTCAGTACAGTAACATTACCCTGTACTTGTGCTTTTATTCCCAAAGACTGTTCCAGCAAAAACGCCAGAGCATCGGAATCGCCGAGTTTGAATGTGCCATTGATTCTCAGGTCCTTGAGATCACTGTTAGCGATTACAAATTTATTGTGTGTGTAGCGGTTGTGTTCGGCGATGGCATCGGCCAAACGTGTTTTATGGAAGACAGTTTTTCCTGCGCGCCAACCACGAATACGCCGGGTATCGGCGGTCACGACCTGACCAATGGCGCCGCTGCGCCAATAAGTGATCGATTCGCCAGTCTGCAATCGTTTTGCACCGCTGTCGGAGATTTTTCCAGATGTGACTTCTGGTTCGCGGGCGGTTAAAACGCTCACCGCCCCCTCCAGCACGGCAACGACGATTTCGTCTCCGGCCATGATGACATTAAATTCTGTTCCCAATACCGTCACGACACCGTTACCGGCTTGTACCGAAAAGCGGCGTTGTCCGTCTTTGCTTACATCGAACCAGGCTTCGCCTTTCTGAATAGTAAGTTGACGCTGATTCTCAGAGTAGCTTACTGACAACCGTGTATTAGTGTTCAGAGTGACCCGGGATTGGTCAGGTAGTACTACTGTACGTTGTTCGCCAACTGCAGTTTGATAATACAAAGGCTGTGGTGTGCCCGGTACCATCGTAATAACCAACAGTGCCGCCGCGGCAGCAGCCACAGGCACCGAAGTAATAATGAGGTGTTGGCGCAACCACTGCCGCCAACGAGCCAGAACCGAGCGAGGTTTTCGTCGATGGCGTTCTGCCAGTGCTGCACACAGATCAAAGTCTTCTCGAAGATCCGGATCATTGGCCAGTTCTTGCGTAAGGTGAGCCGCGTATTCACAGCGCACCAGCTCGTCTTCGTGTCTGGAATCTTCGCGCAACCAGTTTCTGAACGCCTGGTCCACGGTTACGTCCCCGTCGGCAGCTCTTAGCCGCAGCAGCCACTGTGCCGCTGTTGAGGTGTCTTTTGGACGATTATCCATTACCTACTCCTGTAACCTGTGTTGGCAGAGTTGCAACGCCGTAGCGATATCGCGTTCTACGGTTTTACTGCTTACTCCCAGCATGCCGGCAACTTCCCGCAACGTAAGTTGTTCCCATGTATACAGGATAAAGGCCTTGCGGGTGCGGGAAGGCAATTCCAGCAAGCAATGTTTGACAATCTCCAGACCGTTACGCCACTCCACTACTTGTTCTATGGGGCTTTCATTACTGGTGAGTTCGACATCTTCCAGTGGAATGTGCTGATTACCTGCTCGGGACGCGTCATAACGGTATTTGTCTCGCGCCAGATTGGTGGCGATCTTGAACAAAAACGCCCGTGCCCGGCTTTCCAGGCTGTCCAGCGACTTGGCCTGGATCAGGCGAATGTAGCTTTCTTGCAGTACTTCTTCGGCCGCAGAAGGGCTGTGGAGAAGGCCACGGAGATAGTTTGTCAATGACTGGCGATACCGCCGGAAGAGGTAGTCCACAAATTCCCGGCGCGCATGGCCCGCACTGTCCTGAGCGCCCTTGCTGCCCTGAAAATCGACTTTAACGATATTGTGTCGCGATTTGTGCTCGCTCATTTCACCGCCAGTAAAATCAGACTATCCTGTTATATATACGTATCCTGACACTAAATGTAGACAAAATACTAAAACCGGTGAACAGCTTACAGTCTATAGTTTTAATGGGTAGCCACTTGCCTTTCTGCTGTTAACTGTAGACTGTGTATAGTCAACTTCAGTTCTGTTTTTTGTCTAACTTCAGCTGTGGTTTACGTAATACACCAGTGAGGGCGTTAGCTCGTTACACATAATCCGTCACTGGAGGGGACAATGAGACTCAAATTCAAAAAATATCCTGCCTGCCGCAATCGTGTAGGCAGATTGGCGAAAGCCATTTCATTTGCAGCGACCACGGCGGCTTGTTCGGTAATGGCTGTAAATGCTGCCGATAGCAAACCACAGCAATTCGACATGGACCACATTACCTTGACTCGGGCTTTGGAAATATTCACCGAGCAGACAAATATGCAAATTATGTTTGCGTCGGACCTTTCCAGCCTCGATAAACCAATTTCGCTGAAAGGTTCCTATACACCCATGCAGGCACTGGCCAAAATTCTGGATGGTACCGGTTTGGAATATGTTGCTGACGGCAACGGCAATGTGGCGGTTAGAGTGACTCAATCGGATGCAGCTACAGAAAGGGATGAACCGTCCAGAGTAAAAGATCAAAGCAAAGAACAGCAAATAGAAGAAATGGTTGTGACTGCTAGCAGGCGAGGAGCTGGTACCAGTATCCAGGATACGGCAATAAGTATTTCCGCTTTATCAGCTGAAACTATTGATAAACGGAATTTGGTAGGTATGGATGATTATTTGCGCACTTTGCCTGGGGTTAGTATGCAGGATCGTGGTGCTGGTCAAAATACGATTATCATGCGCGGTATCGCTGCCAATCCTCAAGGAGAGGATGCGACGGTAGGTGTTTATTTTGGGGAGGTTCCGGTAACAACGCTCGGTTCAACGTCAAACGGTAATCAAAAGGGCAGTCTTGATGTAAAGTTGGTTGATATTGAACGGGTTGAAGTATTGCGTGGCCCCCAGGGAACTCTTTATGGCTCTGGTTCTATGGGAGGCACGGTACGGGTAATACCAGCAAGCCCCAATTTACAAGCGGTGGAAGGTAAGGTGGCTGCGCGTTACTCCGCGACTGGAGAAAAGGGTGGAGATAACACTATGGTACAAGGGGTGTTTAATGTTCCCATTATTGAAGACAAGTTAGCTGTAAGGGCGGTTGCCTACCAGTTTAAAAACAGTGGTTATATAGAGAATGTTGCGGCCAGCAATCCACTACCGTCCGTGGCAGCCGCAATTGCGTTAAGCGGCGTAGCGAGAGACCGGAGTGACGTAGGTAACGATGAATATACTGGTTTTCGGATATCAGCACTATGGAGCCCGATTGAGCAGCTGAATGTTACACTTGTTCACACATATCAGGAAATTGAGCAGGACGGGTTCCCCGAGGTTCACCTTGATTTGCCCGGTGATTTTCTTCAGGCTCGTTTAGGTGTTGGGCCTGGCACGGGGGATATGGATGAAGGATTCGGAAACGAGGTGGATATTACCAACCTGAATATCGAATATGATTTTGGGTGGGGTGCTCTTTCAAGTTCCACCGCTAAAATCGCCTACGATAGCTACAGCCGCTTTGATGTCAGCTTTTTTGGTATTCCTACTGGCTCCCAGTTTTCCAAAACAACGGATGTATTTGTCCAGGAATTTCGATTTACTTCACAGTTTGATGGGCCAATACAATTTCTTGCCGGTCTTTACTACGAAGATATTGATGAGGCGGGGTTTGATGAGAATAATATTCATTATTCTGGTACCGTACCAAATCCAGCCCTCCACAGCGATCTGTTTTACGATGTAAAGGTATTGAATAAACAAAAAGCTGTTTTCGGAGAGCTGACTTACAACCTTACTGATCAGTTTGCCGTTACTCTCGGTGGCCGTTACTTCGAATATGATCAAAGTTCAGACCTCCTTCAGGAAGGGTTATTTTGGGGGTTACCTGCTGTCTTTGACGTGGAAAGCAACAACAAAGATAACGATCAGACTTATAAGGTGAATCTCTCTTATACCCCCAATGATGATATTTTGATTTATGGCCAATGGGCAGAAGGCTTTCGTCTGGGTAGTGCGCAGTTGTTAAATTGTGACCCCGATGGTGATGGTCGTGTACAATTTGCCGATGGTATAGAACGGGAAGTGCCAACAAGTATTGCACCTGATAGTTTGGAAAGTTTTGAGCTCGGTGTGAAAACGTCACTGGCGGACAGCCGTGTAACGGTTAACGCCTCTATTTACCACATCAATTGGCAAGGGCTGCCTGTCAGCTTGGCTACAGAGTGTACAACGTCGTTAAAACTGAACGCAGGGGAGTCTACGGCCGAAGGCTTTGAGCTGGAGGTCCAGGCATTGCTTTCTGATAATCTGCAGTTGGAAATTGGTACGTCCTATGGCGAATCCATTCTGGCTGCCGATGCAGAGAGCTTGGGAAGCAAAGGAGATAATCTCCCCGGATCGCCAGATTTTAACTTTTTTACAGCATTGGAGTACCGATTTACTGTCTCCGGGTACGAAAGCTTCGCACGAATTGATTACTCATATGTCGACGAGTTCTACCATAATATCGCGGAACTTGGCCAGGCTTCCGGTGGGTACACACAAGTTAATTTAAAGACAGGCATCAGCATTAATCAGGTGGATATTGATCTATTCGCTAACAACTTGACCAATGCGAACGATTTTACCTGGGTCGAGTCCGCTTTTAATGTTGGCCGTGCATACCGTTTGCGACCTCGAACCATAGGCTTTAATGTAAGTTATAAATTTTAGCATTGCTTTAATATCTTGTATTTACCACACCCCGATTAAACCGATGGTGCTGTTAGGCGCCATTGGTTTAAGTCTTTAAAGTTTATAATTCTGGAGGGACTGTAATGCTATTTTTGGCTAAAAAACATCTGTGCCAAAACCGTGACAGTTCTTTTTTGTCGTTATGCTAACGGCCTTGTGTTTGTCGATGGAGACGTTTGCCGAAACCCGGGGGTTTGCTATTACCTATCTCCATATCGCCAATTTTTCAGATTCGCGCAATTGTCCGGGAGGGGGAAATGGCAATAGCGGTGACGTTGCACTGCGTGCGTATAAGGTGCGTGGTTTTAGCCAATCCAGAATTGATGCTCTGTTGTCGGGAAAAGAAGGTGGAAATATTGCATCTCAATCCCGTTTGATTCTGGAACGCGGTATTCGCAATGGTGAGCCGGCTAATGTTCAACACTATCCGGAATCACAACCCAAATCCCAATTTGGAAATAGTATCTGGCCCGGTGGCTTATGGTGGAGATAGAGAATGCTCAGCTACCCTTGTATTTCCCCTGAACAATAAATAGACACTTTTCGGAAATAAATATCAGTTCTGATGTTTGACAACGGGTTGATTCCAACGATTGCCATTTTCCGGCTTTAGGCGTATTAAAACCTACATTTTCCCACCCTGACCCGGGGTAGGTGCGAGGTGGGACAACCAGGTGGTCTATGTTGTCGGCGACAAGGGGTGGTACAAAATCGAAGACACAGAAGCTGTGCCCACCAGTAGCTCGTCGACATCATATGCCCGTGGTTTTAATTGGCGAGTGACGGATCTGAATCCCAAATAAAGGCAACGCTTCCAAACACACCTGGATCAAGGATGGCACCCAATAAGGGAGGTGGGGATGACTTCGTTCGTCTAATACTATAGGAGAAACCGAAACAGGCGAATTCTGTGTATGCGGGTGTGATGAGTGCGAAAAGAACATAAGGTGGTTGATATAGCTGGCTGGCGCGGTGAAGGCCGCAGTCGCCTGCTTGAGGATCTGTTCCGGGAGCACCGCGCTGCCTTGCACTCCTGGTTACGCACGCGATTGGAATCTGATGCGGATTGCGATGACCTGATTCAGGATGTGTACTACCGTCTGGCGAGAATGGACGATCTGCCGGACAAAATGCGCAACTGGAGGAGCCCTCGCGCGTATCTGTTTTCCATTGCCGGTAATCTGGCCATTGATGAACAAAGGCGCAGAGCCCTGCGCCGCAAGCACGACGCCGACGAAGACGTCAAAAACCCGGATCTGCCCCTTACCATTACTCCGGAAACCATATTGTCTGACCGCCAGGATCTGGAACGAGTGAAACAAGTGATTTGCAACCTCAAGCCCCGCGTACAGCAAGCGTTTCTGCTTAATCGGGTACGCTATTTGAACTACCGGCAAATTGCTCACGAAATGCGCATTCCTGTGGGTCGGGTAGAGAAATACATCGCCAGAGCCCTGGTGGCATTGCGTGAGTCTATGGAGGAGAGTATATCCCGCGACGGAAAGGGGGGAGGCGACATATGACAAGCAAGAGAGACAGAACAACTGTTCGATACCATGCTGCACAGTATGTGGCTCGGCTTTGTTCAGGTGAAATGAGCAGGGAAGATCAAAGCCGGATACGAGCCTGGAAGCGCTGTGATGCCCGGCACGCCAAAGAATTTGATATGGCGCTGCAGAACTGGGACAGTGCTGGTCTATTGGCTGACGACGACGACATGCTGGCGTTATGCGATGGTCAGCGACACCCTTCGATTGTTGCGTCTGCAACGGAATATGTCGCTGAATTTTGGCCACGCATGGCGCTTGCTGCTACTGTTTTGGTGGCTGTCGTGATTGGTTTTAACCGGGCCTTTATCGATCCGGTGGGTGCGCCAGTGGTCGAGCTGATCAGTTACCAGACCAGGGTGGGTGAACAGAAAAAAGTTGAACTATCCGATGGCAGTGTAATCGAGCTGAATACTGATTCACGTCTGTTGCTGGATTACACGGAAAAACAGCGTCGGGTGATACTCGACCGGGGTGAAGCTTTTTTTGAAGTAGCGAAGGATTCAGTTCGCCCCTTTAGTGTAGAAATTGGCGCACGTGCAGTAACAGCGCTGGGCACACAGTTTAATGTTATGAAGAATCGTGAACAATTGACTGTGGCAGTTACTGAGGGCGTAGTGGCCCTGCACCCCAAAGACCAGCTCCATTCCCCAACGGCTCCAAACTTGTCGCCTTTCACGCAACTGGAAAACCATAGTGACCAATATATTCTTGCTGCAGGGGCGGTGGCTACTCTTGCCGATAGCGGTCCGGATCTGGATGGCTTGCCTGACTGGACAGTATCGGCAATTGAAGACCCCAACCTGATAGCAACCTGGCGCAAGGGTTTTGTCAGTTTTGAAGGGCAATCGTTATATCAGGTGGTGCAACAAATAAACAGATACACCCAACGCAAGATTCAAATAGAAGATGTGAGTTTGATGCAGCTTAAAGTTAATGCGGTATTGCATCTGAATCGGGTAGACAGCATTCTGGCTGCATTTGAAGCCAGTCTACCGGTTAAGGCAAAGCGTTATCCCGATGCGATTATTCTGGCGAAACAAGAAAAGTAACAGCCACTATAACGTCGTATTTATGTATTCAAAAAAATAATCTGTTGGGGGAGGTGGGGAAAAGATCATCCGTCATAGTTAATGACCATCGCAATTTTTAAATGGTTTGCATGGTAAAAACTTTGAGGAGGGTGAAATAAATGAAAGAATTTTGTTGCTTAACAAGTCTGAAAAAAATCAGTGTCGGAATTGTCGCTGCCGCAGGATTTGGCAGTTTGGCATTCGGTGCTGAAAAAGGTGCAATTTACGATATCAATATTGAAACGCAAAGTACTGCATCGGCACTGATGAAGCTGGCGCGTGACACTGGCGTGCAAATTATTTTCCCCAACAGCCTTGGCCGCGATACTGAATCGCCTGCACTTGCAGGCCAATTTACTCTGGACCAGGCCTTGGGAAAAATTCTGGCTGAATCGAATCTGCAATATGAATTTACTGATGAAAAAACGCTGGTGGTTCGCGCTGCAGAGGGGGGGAAATCAGGCTCAAAAACACGCGATATGGACGATCGGAAAGACAATATGGTAGAAGAGATCATAGTTACCGCTCAAAAGCGTGGTGCGGGTACCAGTATCCAGGATACCGCCATGGCAATTACTGCAATTGGCGGAGAAACTGTTGAAAAACGCGGATTGGTGGGGATGGCCGATTATCTCGGGACACTGCCAGGTGTTAGCGTCCAGGATCGCGGTGCGGGGCAAAACAGTATTGTGATCCGAGGCGTTGCTGCGTCACCACAAACGGAGACGGAGGCGGTTGGCACCTACTTTGGCGAGTTTCCTCTCGGAGGGGCTCGGGGCGCCAGTGGCAGCGGTGCGGCGTCAAGCGCCGATTTAAAACTGGTGGATATTGGGCGTATCGAAGTGCTACGTGGTCCGCAGGGTACATTGTATGGTTCTGGATCTATGGGCGGTACGGTGCGAGTAATGCCAAAAGCGCCGAACCTGGAGTCTCTGGAAGGCCAGATAGCCACCCGCATGTCTCAAACCGGTGGCCCGGGCGGCACCAACACCATGGTGCAGGGCGTACTGAACCTGCCTCTGATCGAGGACACGCTGGCGATACGGGCCGTGGCCTACAAATATAACAACAGCGGTTACATCGAAAGCGTAACAGCCAGCTCTGATCAGATCGACGCCGGAGTCGCTGCGGCGGTGGCTCAGGGAGGCGTGGCCAGAGAGGACGATGAAGTTGCCGGCGATGATTACCTTGGTTACCGCATTTCTGCTCTGTGGCAGGCCAGTGAAAATCTGGATATTACCTTAAGCCATATTCGCCAGGACATCGATCAGGATGGTTTTCCCGAAGTGAACCTGAATTTGCCGGGCAAATTCCAGCAGGCTCGAATACATGTTGGTCAAAATGGCCTGATAACAGAAAACCTGAGCCAGGAATTTGAAGCCACAAACCTGGTTATTAACTACGATGCTGGCTGGGGAACATTTACCAGTTCCACTGCTGCAATTCAAGCCGACACAGCGGCGCCAGAGGACGTGAGTTTTGTTCTGTTTATACCTGTGGAACAGGTGGTCAAGAATAAAATTGATCATTTTGTTCAGGAGCTAAGGTTTTCCTCTGACTTTGACGGGCCGTTTCAGGTTCTGGCCGGAATGTACATCGAAGACATAGACACTGATATGGACAGTGCGCTTAACTGGACCGGCAACGATCCTGCTGCAGAGGCCAATGTGCTGGCTGCCTGGCCCCTGCCTGCAGACGCACCTCCCGGATTCGCCTGGAGCGATTGGACTGCACCTATCGGTTTAATTGAAACGACCGAACAAAAAGCGTTTTTTGCGGAGTTTGCTTGGGAGTTTACCGATCAACTGGCGCTAACCGTTGGGGGCCGACACTTTGACTACGAGCAAAAATCCGAATTGATTACCGGCGCTCAAAACGTGTTTTCGCAAAATTATCTGGAGTTAAGAAATGCCACTGGGGGGGAGGAGAAAGGGCAAAATTACAAGGTAAACCTGACTTTTACGCCAAGTGAAGATGTGTTGTTGTACGGCCAGTGGTCCGAAGGTTTCCGGATAGGCACAACTCAATTCAGGCCGCAAAACCCCCAGTGTTATAATGATGATGGTTTGCTGGTGCTGGTGGATGGCTCTACGTTGGAGTTTTCCAGCACCGTTAAGCCGGACAATCTGGAGAGTTTTGAGTTCGGTTTTAAAACCTCTTTGGCTGAAAATCGCGTTACGCTAAACGGCGCAATTTATCGGATTAACTGGGAAGGTATCCCTGTTGCTGTCCTTGGTGTCTGTGGTACTGGTGTAACAATCAACGCTGGTAAATCCACGGCCGAAGGCATTGAACTGGAATCCAAAATACACCTGGCAGATGACTGGCGTCTGGATCTGAGTGCCTCTTACGGCACATCCACGCTGGCGGAACAATCTTCAATTGGAAACAGCGGCGACGACTTGCCGGGTTCGGCGGATTTCAATATGAGTGCTGGCCTGGAATACGATTTTACTCTGGCGGGCCACGACGCGTTTGCCCGCCTGGACTATTCGTATCAGAGCGAGTACTACAATAACACCCGGAAAGTTGGGGAAGCGGCCGGTGGATACGGTTTGGTCAACGTAAAATCCGGCGTTCGCATTGGCAAAATCGATATTGACCTCTTTGTGCACAACCTGTTGGACGAGGACGGTTTTACCTGGGTGGAAACTGTTTGGAGCACCCTTGGATCCCCACGTGCCTATCGACAGCGGCCACGTACCGCTGGCGTGAATCTGGCTTATCACTTCTGATATGGCTTGAACTGTCAAGAGGCACGAATTAATTCCTCGTGCCTCTATTTCATTCCTTTTTTATTTTCCATAATTTCCCGACAACTAACACCTCTCTGGACAAGTAAAATCTTCAGCTCCATTTTCGTCTTCCCATCCGGATCGGGAGTCGGGTCTGATATTGACAACGGGTCAATTTCAAGATTGCCATTTTCCGGATTCAGGCGTATAAAAGCCTACCTTTTTCTGCCCTGACCCGGGGTGGGGGCGCTGAGCGGAAACATCTGGAACAACAAACGCCTTTTCTTTCTCCCTGCAGCTTCCACGAAACTGTGTCCGAAGGCCTGTACGCCCGTGGCTGGTGGGTAAAGCCCGGTTGGCTGGCACCTGCATTGGCAGAGCGCTTGAGTGCTGAGCTGGAAGCGTTGGCAGAAGCCGACCGCCTGGAACAGGCTGGCGTTGGACGAACTCGATTAATTACCGAGCAGATTCGTCGCGACCGTATTCACTGGCTGGATGGCGATACCCTGGCGCAACAACAGTTTCTGGAACAGTTGGAAGCCCTGCGCCAGGAAATCAACAGCTCCTTGTTTATGGGTTTGTTTGACCTGGAATGTCATTTTGCACTGTACGAACCCGGTGCTTTTTACAAAACGCACCGTGACAGCTTTCATGGCGCTGCCAACCGCCTTGTTTCGGTGGTGGCATATCTGAACCCGGGATGGCGACCACAGGATGGCGGGCAACTGGAAATCATGGACGAGAGTGGGAACGTGGTGACCACTGTATTGCCAGAAGCAGGGACCCTGGTTGTGTTTCTGAGCGAAGAGATCGAACACGCTGTAGCCCTGACCCATCGCCGTCGCGCCAGCATTGCAGGCTGGTTCCGTCTCAATAACACCCAAACCCGTCAGGTTGATCCACCTTCATGAATTTGTGAAAAGGAAAACCTGCAACACCCCTGGAAATAAGGTAAGATATCCCGGTCAAGGCTGGTCCGGGAAAGAAAGTCACTGATTTTAAAAGAGTTTTCTTTCCCTTGTTCCCATCTTCAGCTCTAGCGGTTCTTCAGATTGGAAGAGCAAATCTCTGACAAATATATCTGTCTGATTGACCTGGAAACAGTTCTGGAAACATGGGCCCCGGAACTACCGACCAACGCCTGCCCTGAGTATCAATACCACTCCCTGGTTTTAAACACGTCACTTAAAAACACATTATTTAAAAACACATCATTTAAAAACAAGAGCAGGATAAAAAATGTACTTTTATTATCTTAAAAAAGCAGCAATTACTTTGATTGTCACAATTGCTTTGCTCGGTGCAAACTGCTTTGCTGGCATCAAAATGAAACCAACACCCCTGCCCGGCCTTCAGTATCAAAAGCTGCTGCATTCAAATCAATACGATTCGAGTATCCCAACGCCTGAATCATTGCTTGGGTTTCCGGTAGGTCAACGAACCGCAACGCCATCCCAAATAGTTGAGGCTATAAAAGCCTGGAATCAGGCCAGTGAAAAAATGAAGCTGGTTGAATACGCCAGAACTCATGAAAACAGGCCGCTCTTTTACGCAATTATTTCCACGCCTGAAAATCTGGCAAAAATCAATTCCGTGAAACAGGATTTGGCGCAACTGGCTAACCCCGGAAATCTGGATGCTGGTGAGGCAGACAAGATAATAGATCGTTTACCTGCCGTTGCATGGATGGGGTACTCAATTCATGGCAATGAGTCTTCCGGTTCAGACGCCTCTTTGGCGGCGATTTATCACTTGATTGCCTCTCAGGACAGAGACGTAAAAGATCTGTTGTCAAAGAGCATTATTATCATCGACCCGTCCATGAACCCGGATGGTCGAGCCAGATTTGTCAAAATGCTTGAGCAAAGCAGGGGCGTTGCACCCAATGTCGACACACAATCTTTATTGCATTCGGGAGTATGGCCCTGGGGCAGAACCAATCATTATCTGTTTGATTTAAACCGTGATTTTGTCTTGGGGGTTCACCCGGAAACGATTGGCCGAGTCAAGGCCATTAACCAGTGGCATCCGCAGCTGATGATTGATGGCCACGAGATGGGGTCTTCGGATACGTATCTGTTTGCTCCACCAAGGGCACCGCTTAACGAGAATCTGGCTCCGACAATGAAAAAATGGAGCAATGTTTTTGCCAACGACCAGGCGTCTGCGTTTGATCAGCAAGGCTGGCCCTACTATACCGGGGAATGGTTTGAAAAATTGTATCCGGGGTATTCAAGCTACTCTGAATT
>JBNKFQ010000185.1:0-1973 GCA_050289385.1 Porticoccaceae bacterium
ACCAGGGTATTTACCGCTCCAGCACGCCGGGCCCGCTCCGTCAGCTCAGTAGCGTAATCACAAGCCTCCCGTTTAAAAGGCACGGTTATATTGAGCCCCTTGCCGCCCGTCGAAAAAAACTCGTCGCATGCGTGCGCAAACGTTCCAGGCTCTACTTTTTGTGCAACGTACTCAAGATCCTGGTCGGTTTGTTTGGCAAATGCCGCATGAATCAACGGCGACTTGCTGTGTGCCACAGGATTGCCAAATACGGCATAACGATCAGGCATTCTTTTTTCCCAATAGTTGGTATATATTTCGAAAGTCAGAATTCTAGCACCTTCGCTCAGAATTCGGGGGTATACAATACCCGCTATATCAGTATCAGGGTTTACTCATCGGCCCTGAACACTTTGTTTTTCGGACTCCGGCGCTTATGTTTGGCATACACGACCTTGCTCTTTTTATCGTTTCCGGCCTGCTGCTCAACATGGCACCTGGCCCAGATTCGTTGCTGATTATGACACGCAGTGCGATGCAGGGGTGGCGCGCTGGAATAATGGCGGCTCTCGGCATTGGCACTGGTACTATTATTCACATTGTTGCTGCGGCCCTGGGGCTGTCTGCCTTGCTTGCCACATCTGCAGCCGCTTTTATGGTGGTAAAACTGGTTGGCGCGGCATACTTGCTCTACATAGGCGTTGGTTTGCTGCTCAGTAAAAAAGCCGGGAATACTTCCACGGTGCCACAACAACAGCAAGTGCTTCCGTGGCGCAAAATATTTTTGCAGGGCTTTTTTACCAATATTCTCAATCCAAAGGTAGCGCTGTTTTTTCTTGCTTTTGTGCCACAATTCATTTCTGCAGATGCAAGCAGTAAAACCCTGGCGTTTTTGTTGCTCGGCTTTGTTTTTAATATCAACGGGATGATATGGTGCGCGTTTTTAGCTTTATCAACAGCCATTATCAGTCACAAAACCCAAATCAACTCAAAGGTGTCTATCTGGTTGAATAGAATGATTGGTGGAATTTTTGTTTCGCTGGGCGTCAAGTTGGCTCTGGCCAGACAAAACTGAACGTAGTCTCTGCGACATTTATAACGTTTATCATTCAGGCTTTCCGCGGACATCTGTTGCAAATTATATAATCCGGGGCGAGTATACCCCTATAACAATTATCCATTGCCGCTACCAATGGGAACTGATCGGGTAAGGAGGCTTGCTGCGCATGCTGGATACCGAAACGTCACTGTTAAAACGCTCTGATTCCCGTTACACCCTTGACCACCAGCTTGAAAAAGCGCTCTCGGAAACTGACCGGGAATACTTTATCCACGACGAACAACACGGTCTGGTGATTGGTCGAAGCATTCCCACTGAACAAACCTTGCGCCAGATTCTAAGTGTTCTCAAACTGCCACCCAACCCCAAAATCTTGCAGGTCGGTGCCGGGTCGGGCTATATCAGTGCGGTATTGTCGCGCGTTGCACGACAGGTCATTGCCCTTGAAAAAGAAGCCTGGCTGGCCCAGGCAGCGATGGCCAAAGTACAGCGTCTCAATTTGCTCAATATCGACATCCGCCAGGGGGAAGGTGAAAAAGGCGCGCCACAGGATGCGCCCTTTGAAGTCATAGTAGTGTCTACTCCAAACATTGCCGACAAATCTGAACTGCTCCGGCAATTGGCGCCCCATGGCCAGTTAATTTGCGTGGAACGGGTCGAACCCTCGTTACAGATGCTGGTGAAATACACGGAAGATGGTCATGGCAATCACATACGCCGTGAATACGACTATGTCGATTTTGTGGAAAACCGGGAGGAGATTTTTATTGAGCTGGGCCTGGTTACCGACGACATTCTACGGGAGGCCCGCCAACGTGCCATAGCCAATAAAACCCTGATCATTGACGAAGTTCGGCGCCTGAAAAACCTGGACGACATTAAACTCTATCGCTCCCTGGCAAAAAAATACGACTTGCCGTTGAGTAACGCGGAT
>JBNKFQ010000186.1:0-20258 GCA_050289385.1 Porticoccaceae bacterium
CCAATGCCCAATATTGCCAAATTAATCGGTGGCAAATGGAAGCTGATTATCTTGCAAATACTGATCTTTCATGGAACGAAGCGTTTTAATGAGCTACGGCGTATGGTTCAAGGCATAACTCAAACGATGCTGACGAACCAACTAAGGGCACTAGAAAGCGACGGGCTAATTACCCGAAAAATTTATCCAGAGGTTCCACCGCGTGTTGAATATACAGCAACACAGCGTGCACTTGATCTAGAGGAAATGTTTCATATCATGCACGAGTGGTGGGTAAAACACCATGAGTAATTGCTATTTTTGATGGCCTGAAAAAGAGATGTATGGGTGGTATTTTTGAGCTATTTACATCAAATTTTGAACATGATATTTTTTATGGATTTATCAATTAACGGAAAAGCAAGCCATTGAATATAAAAGATAAAAAGGCTTATTTACAATCGAGTGGGAGTAACAGGAATGCTGATTGGATTATGAGAATGCGTAAGTGGTTTTCTTTCATGCCGACTATTTTGCTTTTCTATGGGTTTGGTGTTCAAGCGGGGGTGCTTGATTATTTTAAAAATGAAGACGGCTCAACTAAATGGCAATATGTTGCAAATTTTTCCAGTAGTGTTCTTATTCTTCTGTTGTCCATTGCTGCGATTAAATTGTTTTTGAGCCATCGCAGCGAACGTCGCGCCAATCGTCAGCTACAGGAAATCAAGGATGCCCTGGAGTTGCGGGTCCAGGAACGCACCGCCACCTTAAATGAGTCCAACCGCCTGTTACAACAATCCAAGCAGGCCCTGGAAGGGGAGATTGGGCAACATAAAGAAACCATGGTGAGGCTGGAGGAATCCGAGGCCTATGTTAAAAGTATTCTGGATTCGATGCCGTTGATGTTAATTGGGCTTAATAAGGACCTGATTGTTACTCAATGGAATGCCTGGGCAGAAACCACTACTGGCATACGTAGTGACGGAGTACTGGGCAAAAACTTGTGGGAGGTTTATCCGACAATTACCTTATCCCCCGACCAGGTGAGGGATGTTCTCCAACAGAAAAAAACAGTGACGATTAAGCACAGCCAGCGAGGACAATATTATTTTGATATCACACTGTATTCCTTGCAGGGCAACAAGGATACCGGAATTGTCATTCTTGTCGATGATATTACCCAGCAAAGCAAAGCAGAAAATATGTTAATTCAGCGTGACAAGATGTCATCGATGGGGGAGCTGGCAGCTACGGTGGCTTACGATATCAATGCTCCATTGCAGACAATTTTGACAGACATGCAAGTTGCTAAAAATATGGTTAACAGCAAAGATGATTTTGTTGAAGATCGACAACAACTGACCTCCCTGTTGGAGAGTGTCGAGAAGAGTGGTTGTCAGGCATCGACTATCATTAGCAACCTTCTTCACTTTTCACGAAGCGAGGGCGACGAAAAGCAGTTATCTAAAATTCCCGATATTATTGACCATTCAATTGAATTGGCGGAATCTCTGTTGTCTGATATATCCGGTTTGAAGTTCAAGGATATTTTGATAGAGCGAGATTATCAGCAAAGCCTTTCGGAAATCCCGGCTTATGTATCGGAATTGCAGCAGGTATTTCTGAGTTTATTTCGTCACGCCTGTCATGCAATTGGAAAGATTGGCAGGAAAAACTTCAAGCCGACAATTACTATTGAAGTAAAAGAGTTCTATGGTGCGCTTTGGGTCAAAGTTCAACACAACGGAAAAGGTCTGACCGCTGAGGAGCAGATGAATCTGTTCGAGCCTTTTTTTCAGGGTCGCTCGGAAAAGGATGGGGAAAACCAGGTTGGACGTTTGTCGTTTTCCCACTTTATTATTACCGAACATCACCGAGGTCAAATGGCAGTGTCGTCGGATATAAATATCGGCACGACATTTCATATTCAATTCCAGCTCAGATAAAAGCGCGACGCAGCCCTCACGACTGCTTGCCAGCGTGAGAGAAACGCCAGAAACATACTGTAATTAATCTGAGGTTCCCTGGAATTAGAGATCAAATATACCTGTGGTGAGGAAAGTCATTAGCTATCGCTAAATTGCCTGACATCAATTCCAGAGATGCCAGCCTTGATATGGTGATCCTGCAGATTCACTGGTTTTCTGACCTCACGTTTAGAGTAAGCATTTAAAAATGCCAGCCCTTGGGAAGGTAAACAGCACATTTATGTTGACCATGATCGGCTGGAATCTGAGTCCAAAGAGAATGTGATAGGGTTAACCTGTTGCGTGCCGGCGGACACGACAGCCACGGACGAATATACGGGTGCGTGTGGGTAGATTGCTCGGATATAACCAACACTCGTTTTTATCGGGAAGTATTTTTATTGGTTACGTGGCACGGAACGGCCAATGCGCAACCCGCTTATCTCGATTTTGTTGACGCCGGATTACCTTTCACGGTATGCGGCGAAAAAGTTTGTCAAACCGCACTGAATAATATATTGACGCGCGTTGCCGCAACCGGGCAGCCGGGCCGGATGTCGTGGTGGCAGAAGCCGGCGCATCACCACCGGAACATCATAATGGAAAAACTGCTATCGATTTGCTGAGTAAAAATATTCGATTCGAACTGCTTTGCACCCAGGACTCCTATGCAGTTGTCGGTGTAAAATCAGCTTTTCCCGCCAGCCCAATTTGGTGGCCGGTGGCGCGGCAAACACTAGTGCTGGCATGGAACTGGTATATAAGCTTGCGGGTCTTCCAGCGCTTAATCTGCAGGACCAGCAGTCTGGTGAACAATTGCGTCGAATGTTGCATGATGCACTGGCGCTGGGAAATAAATAATTGTAGAGAAAGCCGCCACTTGTCCGTGTATCAACGCATTAACCCATGGCCTTTTCAGTAGGCATGTTGTTTTTTATTGAACCAGTAATAATTTTTTTATCGTGCAACTGCTGTATGGTGGTACGAAGCAACTTTAGAACCGTCCGGGCACCTTCCGACAAAGGTCTGTCTTTGCGCCAAGCTACTACCAGTGGTCGTGTGAGCGTGGGAGCAGTCAGTTTTTTGGCTGACAATGTAGATTGCAAAGCTTTTTGGTCGAACATGTGTCGTGCCACAATAGTACAGGCCAAGCCATCCAGCACCAGGTTTTTTTTCAGGTCCGGATGATCTTCCTCATAGCGTATGTTTAATACAATGCTTTTGGAGCGCGCCGCTTTGTCGACTCGATCACGAATATCGTTTCCGGGAGAGGTTAATACCAGTGGCAATCTACCGACATCAACAAGACTGATTGTTTTGCGATTTAATTGGAAAAATTCCGGAACACCGACTACATAGAGTGGCTCTGCATACCATTCGGTACAGATAAATTCCTCTGCTCCGGAAAATTCCGGAACAAAGCCAAAGTCAATATCGAGTGTTCGCAAACGTCCGATCGCTTCGGAACTGAGCCCGTAAAATATATGAAGCGAGATATGCGGAAGTTGTTCTCTCGTCTGGCTCATCAATCTCGCTGACAGGTGTCGCGCCATATTCGCAGGCAGCACGATGAATACTTGTTGCTTTTGCCCTTTGCCCATCGCCATTACTTCTTTTTTTGCGTCTTTAATATCTTTCAAAATTTTTGTAGCGTGGCTGTATAGTTTTTCCCCTGGTGGAGTTAATACCATCCCCGTGGTTTGCCGCTCAAATAGCGTGACGCCGAGCCGTTCTTCCAGAGATCGAATAGCGTGACTGAGCGATGGTTGAGCCACGTTTAACGCTTTCGCAGCGTGAGTAATGTTGGCCTGCCGGGCGACTTCGACAAAGTATTTTAGCTGATTGGTTTTCATTTCCCGCTCTTGATAAACAGGGGTGGAATCTTGACCGAAATTATATCTTCAACCATAGAAAAAATCTATGGTACATGAGGTTTTTGGTATTTGTCTACTTTTTTTCGATACCGTAGTATAAGCCGCTCTGTACTCACTTACTCTATTTATTTGTTTGAGTTCAGCAAGTTATAAAACAACCGCACTCCGATATCGCACCGGTCAGAAACATCCGTTACTCGTGCCAGCGGCAAGAAATTGTTTCAGGTGTCAGGATAAATGGAATGGAATGCTGGCTGAGCAACTCAGAAACATGAAGCTGAACACCATCACCATATTTCAGGAGCAAACGATGCCGAATAACAGACGGCCTGACAACCGCACTTGTAAAAACACTGTACGAGGCGAACTTGTCTCGAGAAGAGACTTTTTACAAAAATCGTCCAGCGCTCTGCTTGTTGCGGGGGGAGGAAGCCATCTGATATCGAGCACCACCATGGCAGGCACCGGGCCAGTCGGACAACCTGTATCGGATGCCAACGGAGCTGTGGAATCCGCCATATCAGCACCAAAAAGCAAGTGCGACTACCCCGATAGTGGCGAAGATATCAGAGCCCGATATGAGAAAGCACAATATTTACTGCAAGGGCTGTTTACCAAAAAAATTGCGTTTAACACCACTCTTTACCCGCACTGGATTGGAGATTTTGACCACTTTTGGTACAAGCAAGACCATAAAAAGGGTCACGAATACAGAATGGTCAGTGCTTTGGACGGCCACAACAAACCCGCCTTTGATCACCTTACACTGGCCAAAGCTCTAGCCAGTGCTTCAGGCAAATCAGTAGATTCCGGGAATTTACCGTTAACCGATATTGATATCACATTATCTCCTGCTGAGGTGGCATTCAGAGCGTTTGGTAAATGTTGGGTCTATGAACAAACTACGGGACAATGCCGGGAAAAAAGCGCCCATCCGAAAGACTGGGCAGTGTCTCCCGATGGAACAAAGGCAGTTTTCGTGCGGGACTACAATCTCTGGTTGCGAGATTTGCAAAACGGTGAAGAGCGCGCCCTGACAACCGACGGTCAACGGTATTTTGTTTATGCTGGCACACCAACTGTCTATGGCCGACAGGAAACACCGAGCCTGGAAGCAATCTGGTCGCCGGATTCAAAGAGAGTTTTCACTCAGGTAATTGATACCCGCAACGTTGAGGACGCACCGCCCCTGGTGCAATTTGTACCGACTGACGGTACCTTGCACCCCAAAATCATCAAGCTAGGCCGACGCGTTGCGTTTCCAAAAGATAAGGTCGTTGAGGGATATCATTTTTTGGCGATCGAGATAGATAGTGGACACATTCAGTGGGCCGACTATCCGTTGAGTCCGGTTTTTAAACCGCCTTATGTTGGTTATTTTACTGGCCACAGAGGCTGGTGGGGCAAGGACAGTCGCCACGCTTACTTTATTAACCTGGAACGTGGTGGCAAAACAGGTCGTTTACTGGCATTTGATACCTATACCGGTGAAGTTCGCGTACTCATAGAAGACCATGACGATTTCCACGTCACCTTTATCCCCATATCTCATACAGTCACATTGATTTTCCCCTTGCCGGAAACCAATGAAGTAATCTGGTATTCAGAGCGTGACGGTTGGCCACACCTTTATCTGCACGATTTAAATACCGGCAAATTAAAAAAACGAATTACTCGTGGCAACTGGGCAGTTCGGAATGTGTTGCGCTTTAATGCGAAACGTCGCGAACTTTTTATTCAAACGGCTGGCCGAGATAGTGACATCAATCCCTGGTACTGCGATATCTGTCGGGTCAATATCGATAATGGAGAATTCGTCACCATTGCAGCCAGCGATCACGAATACGTAGTTTGTGATCAACGCAGCCGCATCTCAAGTCGTGACCGGGTTGCCAATGGTGTATCGCCCTCCGGGCGCTACGTTGTAACCACCCGCTCCCGCACAGATCAGGTGCCGGTCAGCCTTTTATTGGACAGAAACGGCAACGAAATTACCGAAGTGGAAACGGCGAATGTCTCGGGCCTACCAAAAAACTGGCGCTGGCCCGAGCCTGTTATGCTGAAAGCGGCTGATGGCAAAACCGATATTTTTGCCACGGTAACACGGCCGTCAGATTTTTCACCCGACAAATTGTATCCAGTCCTCGATTTAACCCTGGAATATTCAGCCGCGGCGGGCTCCTTCAGCAACAGTCATCACGGTGACGATACGCTTACCGCCACAGCTTATGCCGAGTTGGGTTTTATCGTAGTTATGGTCACCACCCGCGGCAGTGGCTTACGGGACCGTGCCTTCAATCACGCCAAAGACGCTTTGTTGCCTAACAGAAATTACAATGTTGTCGATTGCATAGCAGCAATTCGGCAACTGGCGGAGCGCTATCCTTACATGGATCTCAATCGTGTCGGTGTCGGTGGTTCTACCAACCAGACCACTGCGCTTAGTGGCATGCTAGGCCATCCCGGTTTTTACAAGGTGGGAGTAGCCCGTTCTCATGGTGGCGATGGCCGCGTTAAAGGAGCTTTTGCTCGAGTCGATGACAACTTGTCCAACCTTCCCGATCACGCGCACAAACTGCAGGGAAAACTATTGTTAATGCACGGCATGCTGGACGATGCGGCGCCGGTGGCGATTACTTTTCGTTTGGTCGACGCCCTGCAAAAAGCTAACAAACGCTTTGATATGCTGGTATTACCCAATATGGGTCACAGCGCAAATTCATATACAGTAATGCGTGTTTGGGATCATTTCGTTACCCACCTGTTGGGGGTTGAGCCACCTGAAGACTTTGCACTGATCACTGGCAGGGACCTTCACTTGCAAGAGCGTAAAGCGAGAGAGTCATAACTGATGAAAATCACTAATATAAAAATCACCCTTACCTTGTTCATTACATTACTTTTATTTGCTTGCATGTCCTATTCTGAACATACAGATCCAGGAAGATGGGAGTCCCAAATTCAAAAGTTCGAGACTGATGACAAGACCAACTTTCCCCCACAGGGTGCCACTTTATTTATTGGCAGTTCCAGCATTGTATATTGGAAATCGTTGAAAGAGGATTTTTATCCCCATCCTGTTATTAATCGTGGCTTTGGCGGCGCAACAACTACCGATCTGGTAACCTATGTTGACCGTATAGTACTGCCATACAAACCAGGAAAGATTGTTGTTTATTGCGGTGGTAATGATATTGCCGGGGGTTCCAGCACAAACACTCCGGCACAAGATATGTTTACTTTTGTCAACAGAATACGCGAAGCCCTGCCAAATACAAAAATATATATACTTTCTATCAAACCAAGTCCGCGCCGTATGGACAAGTGGAAAGCCTTCCAGAAGGTCAATGTTGCCAGAAAATCTTTTGCCGATAAAACAGAAAATGTTTTTTATATTGACATCACCAAAACCATGTTTAACAACGATGGATCCATAAAAGAGAACATATTTCGTCCAGATCGCGTACACATGAACGCCTCCGGTTACGCGTTATGGGTGAAGGTGTTAAGGGAAAAGCTGGGTTTAAATTCATGACACCTGGAACAAGCCCAATACCGGGAGATATAAAAAAATTTATCTTGAAGGCGGCATTACCTTTCTGTCTGACTGTGGCTTCTTCATCTGCAGTTTTTGCAGGTGATGGAAAAGCCGCGACTGTTTCTGTATTCGATTCCGCCATATACAGGGACTTTTTCAGTACTCCGAAAATGCGCAATTTATTTACTGATGAAACACTCATCAAATATTGGCTTGATATCGAAATAGCCCTTGCGCAAGCCCAGGCGGAGGAGGGAATTATTCCCGAAATTGCTGCTACCGCTATTGCCAACGCAGCACGCCTGGGAAATATCAATTTGGCAAAGCTGCGTAAAGACAACAACAGAACCGGCCGTCCTATCACCCCGCTACTGGAACAAGTTCGCACTATTGGTGGCAATGAAGTTAGCGATTACCTGCACTGGGGCGTCACTACGCAGGATATTATGGATACGGCCACGTCTCTGCAAATCAAGCAGGGCCTGATTTTATTGGAACAGCAATTGGCTGATGTCATCGAAAACATAGCCCGACTTGCTGACATACATCGCGCTACAGTCATGGTGGCCCGTACCAACGGGCAACAAGCCACGCCCACCAGCTTTGGCTTGCACCTGACAACCTACATGATGGAACTGGACCGCCACAGGCAACGTATCCACGAATTGCTCCCGCGTGTTGCCGTGGGGCAGGCTACTGGAGCTGTGGGTACCTTGGCTGCCATGGGCTCCAAAGGCTTACTGGTGCGCGAGCGCTTGATGCAAAATCTGGGGTTGAGAACATCCGTTGTTCCGTGGAACCCCAGTCGGGATAACTTTTCCGAGACTGTGATGGTGTTGGGCCTGGTTAATGGCACACTGGGGCGGTTGGCTAACGATGTTATGACGCTATCCCGCCTGGAAATTGGCGAGATCAGGGAAGGGGAAGGAGGCGCCAGCAGCACCATGCCACAAAAGCAAAATCCGCGGGCCTCGGAATTTATCAGCGCCCTAACGAGAATGGCCAGGATAAGAGTTTCTGGCGCCTTGGAAATTATGGATCAGAGCGATACCCGCACCGGTTCACCCTGGATTGTTGAATGGTCCCTGATACCCGAAATGTTTTTGATAACATCGGCATCTCTCGATCGAACAAATCATCTGTTGGACCACCTGGAGATTTACCCGGGAAAAATGCGGGAAAATCTCGATATTACCGGCGGATACGCCATGTCGGAAGCCGTTATGATGCACTTGGTCGGTGATGGTAATGGGAGAGATAGTGCATACTGGGTATTAAAGCGGGCAATCAGAAATAAAAAGAACGGTCAAACTCTAAGAGAAGTTATTGAAAGTAGTGCTGTACTAAAAGGTATAATTGGCAGCGAAATGGAAAAATTACTTGACCCCGCTGAATATCTCGGTTTTGCCCCCGAAATGGTTGATATGGCGGTAAAGGCTGTACACAAAGAAACATTATCGGAGAACTCCAGTGAATAAAAAATTGCACCCCTGTTTGATACCAATCCCGACGCGCAACGAATGAATATTTTATAGACGGCAATAAAATATGACTTATAGAATTAGTCAGAGGTTCCCTGCCGACGCGACATAATCCAGGCCAACGCACAGCACTGACAATAAAAGCAGGCCCAATATTCTGATGATCGTGGTGGATGATATGCGCTATGACGATTTTGGTGCAGGAGGACTTCATACCTGAAAACACCACGCATCGACAGCTTGGTCGCTGAGGGTGCAATGCACTGCAATGGGGAGGGGTCGGTGACAGCTGTTAATCATTTCGATTTAATTCCTGGCCCGTTCCAGCGCTTTTCACTGGCCTGCGTATCTAAAGTTCTCTCGACTTGGGCTTTAAAATGCTTGTCGCCAACCTGCAAACCCTGCCAGCTAGTGACGAGCCGCTTGATGACGGGGTAGGTGATGGCGCCGAGTTTGTACACCGCATACTGTGGGAAAACCGCATCGAACACGAATACCGCTTGTTGCACGACTGCGATTACGTCGGCAATTCCCTCACGTGGCGCATGCAGGAGGTCCATCGCTGGCTGGGTCGAATGGCGAGGGCCTTGCTACGGCCGCAAAGTTCCGTTCCGCCCGAGCCGACCGCTGCCCAGAGCAGCTAATTCCAGGCGGTGATAAAAGGGGAAACCACGGCTGCGCCCAACGACGAACAAAAAATCAATCTGTTCGACGATACCGCCATTCCTACCCACCGTCGCCACCTGCCGGACTTTATCACCCGCTGCTGCGACCAAGCTCTGGGCGGGATATTTCGCAAGCGCTGATCTTTTACCCACCCCGTCCACAGAGACAGGCTCTTCCTAAAAAAGCGGCCCTCAACCGATTTATGATCGAATTTGAGGGCCGCTCGGCGGGTTGTGTTTAATCTGGAAGGCTCACACAGAAAATCACCGGTCCATCGGATCAAGTCTGAATTACTTCAGCTTATATCACTATTTTCTTCAGAAGTCGTAGCTCATCCTCAAACCAACAACCCTGGGGGTATTTATCATTTCAGCCAACACCTGCTCGGCAGAACCAGCACCATAGAACCAATGAGCGACTACCGTCCGCTTGTCAAACACATTGTCTGCAAACGCCGTTACCTCAATTCCACTGCTGAGATGTACGCCCAGGCTGAGATTGAGAAGTTCATAACCAGGCATATCCGGGTATCCCGATGCAAGCTCTGCCCGGCGACCACTGATATAACGGAAATTGAAAGTCCCGATCAGATCCATCATCTGCGTAAGCGGTCGTTGGTAGTCGGCAATGAAAGAAGCCGTGTATTTAGAGGAACCCGGCAACTTTGATCCTGCTTCCGCGCGGACCTCACCGGTATTCTCGAGGATGTAATCTTCCCCAAAAGTTGCATCGGTGTAGCCATAATTCAGGTTCACGCTAAGACTATCCGACACCACATAGTGCAATTCTGCTTCCATCCCGTTGACTTCCGCGGCACCCACGTTTTGGACTGTATAACCCAATACGTCATTATCCCACTGACTGAGTTGTAAATCGGTCCAGTCGAGATAATAGACAAACAGGTTGGCGGTAAGGCGCTGGTCAAGCCAGGACGTCCGCAGGCCAATTTCATAGTTCCAGAGCGTATCCGAGCCGTAGGTCGTCTTCAAACCGAAAAGTCCACCAGGATTAACACCGCCGGCCCGGTAACCGGAAGAGACGGTACCATAGGCAAGAAAATCGTCGTTGACTGTGTATTCCACATTGAAGCGGTAAGTATTAACGTTCTCCGTGACTTTTTCATCGGCGCCAATGCGGGCATTGAAGCCACCACTGAAAACACCCGTGGCCGATACTACACCCTGATCCAGAGCCACGTGTGAGCGGCGGTAGCCCACCGATACCTTGAGAGAATCAAAGGGCCGGTAGCCGATCTCACCATAACCGGCTACTTCCCTGTCATCATCAAACTCTTGGAAGCTATAGAACAATTCCCCATCAGTGAAATCGTACCCGTAGATATTAATCCCCGTGGACGTATATACCGGAAACTGGCCGGCGATATCGCCTGTTACGTCCTCATACCAAAAACCGGCAATCCACTCGAAAGGACCCTCACCTGTTGAAACCATGCGGGCTTCAAAGGTGCTTGATTCATACTCACGACTTTCGTCGTACCAGGCGTTAGTATCGCTGTCGTAGATGCCAATCCACGCGCCTGCATCATACTCCAGGTGGGATTTTCTATATTTTTTTGCACCCATCAGCGACAATGAAAAATTGTCAAAATCGTAATTGAACCTGAGGTTATATACCGAATAGTCCAGTTTAGAAAATCCCGGGTCATTGTTTGTCATACTGGGATCATCTATATTTGGGGGCTGTATATTCAGCGGTCCCGAGGTGGATCGCGTAAACGTACCAAAGGCGCTATTGCCACCGGAGCCAATATTTCCTCCGTGCTTATTTGAGTTTGTCAGTATCAGCGCATCAAGTGTCGCCCTGTTTGTGATGTCCCACTTTAAGGCAAGGCGTCCACCCGTTGTCCGGGTATCGTTGATGTCGTCTTCTCCCGTTGCTGTATTATCTGTAATCCCGGATTGAAAATCGCTGTACACTACGGCTCTGGCGGAAAAATTCTCGCTGATCGGTATATTGAAATAGGCACTACCGCCATAGTTCATGCCGCCACTGGCAATGCTGGAGGTCGATGCTCTCACTCCCCCTTCAAATTTATCGGTATTGGGTTCGTTAGTCATATAGCGCACAACGCCACCCATGGCGCTCTGGCCATAGAGCGTTCCCTGTGGACCCTTGATGACCTCCACTCGATTCAGGTCCACCAGGCCGACATCTACAAGACCAATGTCCATGGGGAAATCGTTGAGTGATGTGGCAATAGTCGGCTTGTTGTATTGTCCCAGGCTCGATGTGGCAAGACCACGAATAGTGATCCTTTCGTCACTGCCACCTAAAGAGATATACGTTACGCCCGGAACGGTGTCAATAATCTGGCCGATTTCCATCACGCCCATCTTATCCAGTATATCGCCTCCAATGGCGGTGACGGACATGGCGGTGTCCTGCAAACTCGTGCTCCGCTTGGTGGCGGTCACGACGATTTCTTCCAAAGTAGAATTGTTTTCCTTTTGGATCGACTGACTATCGGACTTTTCCTTCTCATCCGGAGTAGTTACTTCTTGTATTTCAGTGCCAGCTTTTACCACCAATGTATTTGAGTCCGTAAATACATAAGTCAAGGGACTGCCATCCAGTAGCTGTCCTAACGCTTCCTCGGGAGAATAATTACCCACCAGGGATTGGGCAATTTGTCCGCCCAATTGAGCGTCATTGAACATGACCGTCAACTTGGTCTTTTCTGAAAATTCCAGCAATGCCTGGGACATAGACTGTTGTGGCATGTTGAATGCAATTTTTTCCGTAGCCGCCAGAGCTAAACCATGTGCCCCGGACGCCAACAGTATGGCTATGGCCCATGCTTTAATACTGTCTACCCTCAATTCCTTCATAACCTTTCCCCTGTGATCGTTGGTCTTCACTACACTAGATGACTGATAAGGGCGTTATGTGACACTTTTGGATTCTTTGCTAATTTGATTGAGCGGATTTAATGACCACGCGCCCCCGCATTTCCCGATCAACACTGACAGGCAACAACTCACTCAATCCATTCAACATATTGTCTATCTGCCCGGCCTGAAAAGAGGCCGTTAGCGTGAGGTCCCGGAGTTTGCTATCCGCCAACAGAATATCTATGGGGCTGTAACGTTGTGCATCCTCAACCACGTCTTCCAATCGCGCATTACGGTAAATCAGCCGTCCACTCCGCCAACTGCCCGGATCAGCCAGGTCGACGGGGCGCACATCTGACAAAGCACCACCTTTCTCGCGAGGTACCGCAATCTGCTGGCCGGCAATTAAGTGTCGCTCCTGGGGCCAAAACTTACCCAGCAGGGGAATGAGTCGGGGTTTGGGTCGAACCACGTCAACGATACCTTTCTTTACGGATACACTCGAATGATGGGGCCCGATATGGACGTTGAACTGCGTTCCCACAACCCTGACTCTGGCATCGTCGATCTGCACAACAAACGGCCTGAAATTATCGGGCGTAACCGAGAAAAACGCCTCTCCGCCGGTTAAGGTCACTTTGCGCTCATCTTCACTGTATTGTACGGACAAGGTTGAGCGTGCACCCAGAGAAATAATGGAACCATCAGACAACTCAATATCCCGAACTTCGGCAATCTTTGTTGAATGAAGTACGGGATCAACGCCTGGCTGCAACCAAAGCGCGCCCGTTACTAACATAACCAACACTGCAGTAGCGACCACGCCCACGCGCCAGTTACTCAGGGACCGGACGCCATCAAGTATTCTTACCCAAGTGGAATCGCGTTCTCCCAAGGATACCGGCGTAACGGTATCAAGCGCCGCCAAATGCTCCAGTCCCTGCAACCCCTGACAAAAACAATCCACATCCTGAAATGCCAGGTAATGTTTACGGTCTTGATTCAGCCAGCGATGAAATTCGGCTTCCTCTTCAGGTGTAACTTCACCTGATTCCAGCCTCACAAACCAGTATCTGGCCTGACTGGTGATATCTCGATCGGGATAATATGTATTCATTTGTCCTATCCTGCTCTCGTACCGCTGTGGCGCTTACGGGCAAACCCCTCCATCGATCGGCGACAATCGTCCAACGCCCTCACCATGTGTTTCTGAACGGCTGCATTGCTGATACCAAGTTGTTTCGCCACTTCCTCGTAAGGCATACAATGTATACGTAACAATATAAAAATACGTCGCCTCCGCGGCGGCATTTTTGCCAGTACCTTTTCCACCAGCTTTAGTTGTTCCCTGGACAGGGCGACACGCTCGGGGTTACGTTCATCAAGCGCTTCATGTGATTCACTGGGGGCCAGGAAAATGGGTCTTTCCCGCCCAGAGCGTCTGGCTCGTTCATAAACCAGATTTCTGGCGGACTGGTAGAGGTATCCTTCAGGGTTCGCCACACCTTGCGGTTCCTTTAATGCCGAAATGCGGGCGAACACCGTCTGCACGACATCCTGGACATCGTCTTCATCGCCTCTGGTTAGCGAACGCACATACCTGGCCAGCGCATCGCTATAGCGTTCATACGCAGATTCCAGAAAGTCCCTACGTGGGTCTATCATGTCTTTCTTGCTACTGCCGGATGAAGGGTATAGATTGAGTATGATTTCTTCATCCGAGCAAAACAACTCTTCTGAGCTCAACATGCGTGCCACAGTATCCCCTCTCCACCATGATATATCCGGGCCTGCCGCCACGGGGCAACACACTGGCAAGTTTGCCTACGTGTTCTATATGCCCAGATGTTCCGGCCGGAAATTATGTGACAGTTTTTTCAAAAAATTTGAAGCTGGCCACTGATCCGCCAACATGGCCTAGAGACGTTCAAAGGCGGTCGTCAACACTTTGGCCTCAGGGGAGGGGCGGCCTACCCGGGGGAGCTTGCCAAACGTCTCTACCGGTAAATGGGTGAACCCTTTGTGAGTTGATATACCAAAAGCAAACACCGCGGCTTCTGCCCGAGCTGCGGCGCACGGTGCATGGCCGAAAGCCCGGCACTATTGGTCGACGAGGTACTGCGCGAACAACCCATGCGCCAGTGGGTACTGAGTTTCCCATACCAGCTGCGTTTCCTGTTCGCCAGCAGGTCGGAGATTATGGGGCGGGTGCTGGGCATCGTCCATCGCGTCATTGCCACCCATCTGGTCAAGAAAGCAGGCTATACACACCAGACGGCCAGGACGGGGGCCGGGCACCGCCAGCTGGGTTGTATCAGGGACTGTTCGACGACGATCCGGAAAACCAACGGTACAATTCAAATTCTGTGCTCACACCGCTGCGGCGGGGATTCGTAGTGCTGAATGTCGGAAATGGAGCCGCTTGCGGGAAAGAGGAGGGTAAGTATTCAGCGTTGCTGGCTCGCAGTCAGCCGGATTCGGGGTGCATTGCACGGTTGCCGAGAGAGTCAACTGCAGTCAGATGCTATTGGAGGTGGGTGGAAAGGCTGTTTATTCTTCTATGCGCTGCCTTTCTTTTTGATTCATGGTTTTATAATGTGGGGGGCTGGGTCGATCGCTGCGCCATTTACGCGTTGAGTTGAAATCACATTACTGGTCCGCAAACACCAGTTGCTTAACCCATTCAGATACCTCGGGTTCCGACGCGGGGGCATTGCCTCGGGTTATCCACCACCGCTGCAACCATGAGATACCCTGTTCGCCTATGTATCTGTCCGGCAGCGCATAGACTGGATCCCGCAATGCTTCATCCAGAGAGACAAACCGATAGCCGCGTTTTTGCATCATGCGAAAAAGCTTGCCAAAATAATTGGCGTTTAACGCGTTAGCATGGATAAGGAGAACCTGTGCCGGTTCCCGTTTTAATAAATTGACGGATAACTGTTCAAAGAAGTTAAACATCGTTTCCATATAGCGTATATAGTCATCTCCGATTTGGCTCATTAATTCTGTGTCCTGCGCAGCCATTGCTTTTTTATAGGCAAAAGCATAAATCCACTCAGAGTTATCAATGGTAACCGGTGCAACACGATACTCCTGTTCTGTCAGGAAAGTCTCAAAAGCCTCTTTAGTGGCAGAGTCAGGCCCTGTATTAAGGTAGGGATGACGAAAATACTTTAAGGTCTTGCCATAATTTTTCATCAGCGGCCCTGTAACCTCCTGCCCACGAAGCACTTCCTGTTCGAACGCCTCAAGCGGCGTATTAAACAGGGAGAGATGAGAGTAGGTGTGATTGCCGAGATCAAGACCGGCATCCAGCCAGGCGCGCAGTAATGCAGTTTCTTCGGGGCGTGCCGGGTCACCGAGCTTCACTTCATTGACAAAACCCGTTACAGGAATATTGAACGGCCTGATTTCATTCAGCAATCCCCGGGTTATTTGCCGTCTATCCTGAAAATTATCGCCGCCCCGTTGAACCGGTAAATCATCGATCGTCACGGCAACTGTGCGAAAAGGAACTTCTGTCGGCTTCGGGACTGTACTTTTCCCTTCTCTATTGGCGTATGTGCATGCCAGCGTACTTAAGCACAGCAGTAAAAGTAAAATTAAATGTCTATAGGATGTCATATACGGATTTTTATATAGATGCCACAGATCTATGAGGAAATAATTTTTCAGCATATCAAGCTCCTTTATATACGGAAGCGCTGCTGTCTAGCCAACCATTCAACTGGTTAATATCCTCCGGCCCCAACTGTCTCGCCACTGTCTTCAACGCCAGCGAACTTGCAATAAAATTGAAACGGGCATTGGAAAAGGCGCTGTCGAATTGTTCCCCGTCCAGTTCCGTATCGCTATAGGACAAACGACCGGACAGCTTTAGCAGATACTCGGCCTTTTTCGCCGCCGCCAGTTTTTCCGCCGCATCCCGCGCAAAGGTAGCCGCCCTGAGATTGTAATTGTTGTCCAGAGCAAAGTTAACCCAGGCTTCCCGGTCCAGGTGTTGAGGCACTTCGGCGTTGAAGTTATCACCCGGCCCGGCCAGTTGGCGGTAGGGCTGGCCGATCAGAATTTCCAGGGCTTCAAACTCGATATCAAATGCCGACCCGGCTTCCAGGCTATCGACCGCCACGGCATGGTAAGCGGCCTGGGCCTCGTGCTTATTGGTAATGGGCACCAGGCCCATGTCAAAACGCATCTGAGCATGCTCCAGTTGACCGGAGTCAGGTTGGTAGCGACAAGGATTAATGGGGTTATCCGGTGGTGTCGATTCTTCTGTAGTGGCGGCCGGCCTGTATGGCCTATGTGGACCTTGACCCCATACGCGGTGGCATGACAACCACGCTCGAGCAGTCCGACATTACTTCACTGTAGGAGCGCCCAGGTATATAGCCTTCGGCATCATCCAATGCTATACACGGTCAAACTGAGATTTTTTTCCGGAAATCTGGATGTCCACTTTGTCGACCGGCCGAACAGCCGGCATTTTGATGGTCGACCTTTCAGGATAATAGAAAATTTTTTGCGAAGGTTTCTGAGCGAGACAGGGAACAGGTACAGCACCTCACTGGATATAAATTCTCTCCCAGCGTTCCAGCTCCTGCAAGGTCAGCCGGATGAGCTTGTCGGGATCCTTCTCGATCAGAGCCTTCCTCTCCGGGGGAATCCTGACGCTCTCCTGCAGGTGTCGGTTCGCCCACACCGCCAGGTTGGTCATCATATGGATCAGGTCCTTGCCCATGGCAGTCAGGTAGTACAACTTGCGGCGCCTGCTTTCCGGATGGGGCACGGACGCCACCAGGCCCGCCCGTTCGAGTTTTTTCAACCGGTCGGTAAGGATGCTGCTGGAGATCTGCTCCTCGGTGTGCAGCATGTCCTTGTATTCGTGAAGGCCGGCGAACATCAGGTTGCGAATGATCAGCAAAGTCCAGTGATCGCCGATGATATCCAGGCTGCAGGCGACCGGGCAGCCGGTACGGTGTTTATGTTCAACTTTGGCGATCATAAATAAATACTTGCATAATAGAAGTGGTTGACGATAATGCTTCTATTATAGAAGTATTAGAGAAACAAGCAATGACAGGATTACCGATCACCAGTCTTTTTGCCGCACTGTTCGGCCTTATGCTGATACCCATGACCATAGCCATCGGCCTTCGGCGAGGAAGGGTAGGTGTGCTGTTCCTGGACGGTGGCGACGAAACACTGCTGCGGCGCATACGCTCTCATGCCAATTTTCTGGAATATGTGCCGCTGGCCTTGATCCTGATGGCGCTATCGGAGGCAAACGGGGCGTCCACCACCTTCCTGTACAGCACCGGCACGGTATTGTTGGTAGTGAGAGTGCTGCATTACTTCACCTTGAATTTTTTCGACGGCCCCCGAATACGGCAAATCTGTATGCTTGGGACCACAGGCATATTCCTCGCCCTGGTCATCGGGTTGCTGACCTATTACTGGAGAAACACCCATGGCCTATGACGAACACCTGGCGCAACGTATTCGCGATCTGGCAAAGGACAAGCCGGAGATTACCGAAAAGAAAATGTTCGGTGGTGTCTGCTACTTTCTCAACGGCAATATGCTGTGCGGGGTGGAAGTGGGCCGCTATATGTTCCGCGTCGGTAAGGAGCTGGAAGGTGAAGCGCTTAAAAAACCCGGCGCCTCGCAAATGGACCTGACTGGCAGGCCGATGGGTGGCCTGGTGCATGTCACCGAAGACGCATGTCACGGTGCTAAGCTGGCGGAATGGCTGGCAATGGCGGAAGCTTTTGTCGGTACGCTGCCGCCGAAAAAGGATAAAAATCGTCAAAAGAGATGTTAAACAATGAAAGAAATCAATGTCATTAATTACATTGAAGTCCCCGAGGGGATGGAGCATGAAGCGGAGCGGGTGCGCAGTATCTATGTGGATTATTTTAGCAAACAAAAGGGCTTTGCGCGCTCAACCTTTTACCGTGAGATGAACACGGACAATGCGGCAGGCACCCGATACATCAATATTGTCGTCTGGGATTCCTATGAAAGCTTTCAGTCCGTGGTGAACGCCGGCTTTGAGAATGAAGATGGCCTGAATGACGATGGGATGAAAGTATTGGGCAAGGGCTTTCCGGAACCCATAAAAGTATCACCAGGGCAATATGAAATCATAGGCACCTAAAAAATAGGCACCTGAAAACGAGTAGCCTAACGTAACCCTTCACAATACGAGGAAGAGCAAGCCTTGTCATTGCGTATCAATGGCGAGGAATATAGATACGAAACCTTTAATTTCAATATCTGATAACGAGGAAAATAAAGATGAATGTTAAAAAACTCGGCGTGTTTATTGTCGCCTATTTTGTGATTACCATGAGCTGGGCTTACCCGTGGCATATGGTGTTTTTCCATGACCTCTATGTCGAGTGGGGCGCGTTTCAGCGTACTGAACCCATCATACCGCTCGGTATCGCTGCCATCCTTATCCAGGGACTTGTGATTGGCTACCTTTATCCGTTTTACAATAAGGGTGAGGGCAACCCCATTCTGAGCGGCATTAAATTCAACCTGATTATCGGCCTGATGACCTACACCGTCATGGGCTTTGCCACGGCGGCCAAATTTAACATCGAGCCGATTGCACCGTTTCTGTTTTATCACACCGTGTTTCAGGCTATCCAATTCACTATGACCGGAGCGGCTCTGGGGTTCATATACCGACAACCCCTTCACAATACTCAATAACACAGATACTAAAGGAGAAAACCAATGCCCCAATATATCTTTACCTATCACGGTGGAAAGCAACCGGAAACACCGGAGGAAGGCCCAAAAAGCATGGAGGAGTGGAAAGCCTGGGCGACCAATCTCGGTCCGGCGCTGATCAATCCCGGTACACCGGTGGGTATCACCAGGGTGTTGACCAAAGACGGCGTGTCTCAAAATCCATCTCCCCATCCGATTATGGGCTTCTCCATCCTGGAAACCGACAGCATGGAAGCCGCACTGGATATGCTCAGGGACTGCCCGCACTTCAAGTATGAAGGCACGCTGGAAGTTTCCGAAATGATGGAAATGCCGTCTTAGGTGAATCGAAGTCGCCAAGGACTGCCCTGGCGACGACGTCAGGGCTGAATCGTATCGTTAATTGTTTGGAGAAAAACTATGAAAATGTCCGGAAAGTGCCTGTGTGGTGCCGTTTCATACACTTGTTCAACCGACCCGGTGTTTACAGGAAACTGTCATTGCAACGACTGTAAAAAATCTTCGGGCAGTGGTTATTCGCCCACGATGTTTTTCCCGGAAAACAGTGTTTCTGTTTCCGGGGAGGTGAAATACTTTGAAAGCAAAGGTCGCAGTGGAAAAAACGTCAACCGGGGATTCTGCCCTACTTGCGGCTCCCAGCTGTTTGGTAAGCCGGAGGTAATGCCCGGTCTGCTTGCTATCAAAGCGGGTTCCCTTGATGATACGTCCAAATTCACCCCCCAAATCGATGTATTTGTCAGTCACGCAGCGCCCTGGGATGTTATGGATCAAGATTTGCCAAAATTTCCCGAAATGCCGCCACAAGACTGACGTAGTTGACGAGACGGCACACCCGAGTTTCAGTGCTAGGCAGGTAGCGTCATAGAAATTCGCACAGACAACAGGGTGGAATATATGTAATCGAGACAAGATCAATGACTGGACAATGTCTTTGCGGCGATAGCTTTTACCGCACGGGAAATCCCCGGGATGGTATTCAACTGCCATTGTTCACGGTGCCGGGTGTCGCATGGCGCGGACTATGCGACGCAGGCCTTCGCCGTGCGAAGCAGCCTGGCATTCATTCGGGGCAAGGATAAACTGCGGGAATACGAATCCACCGGCGGTATCCGTGCCTTCTACTCGAACTGCGGTTCAAGGTTGATGAATTATGCCAA
>JBNKFQ010000187.1:0-8222 GCA_050289385.1 Porticoccaceae bacterium
AAGCCTGTGGTATTGGCATTGGCCAGGTTGTTGGCAATAACGTCCACATTGACCTGATGCGCCTGCATACTGCTGGCGGATATGTGAAATGCATCCAGCATTGAAAATGCCTCTCGTACTATTGTTTATCTTTAAAGTTCTGTTTATCTTTAGAATTCGGCAATCGTGGAAATCGCCGTGCCTATCATTTCGTCGTAGCCTTTTATGATGCGCGAAGCGCTTTCAAAATGCCGTAAGGCCGACATCATCTTTACCATTTCTTCCGCTGCGTCTACATTGGATGCTTCCTGATAGCCCTGCCTAATACCGCTTTCTCCGGCTCGCTGACTCAAGGGATGGGCGACCTGGTGCGCCGGGGCTTTCATCACACCCATTCCAACTTTGATCAATACCGATGGATCGGTAAACCGCACAAGCTTCAGTTGTCCGGCTCTCTCGCCGTTCTCACGAATCAAACCGTTTCGATCGACAGTGATATCACCACTCTGCAGGCGAATATCGCCATTTTCTCCTCCGACGACCATCCCTTGACTGTTTGCCAAGCGGCCGCTGGCATCTATAGAAAACGCGCCCCCGCGGCTATAGCGAATACCCTGCTCGCTCCAGAGTTCAAAATATCCCTCCCCTTCGATAGCTATATCCAATGGGTTGCCGGTGTACTGCAACGCGCCGGAGGCATGATCGACCACGATTTTCATTTCCGGCATTAAGCTATGTTTATTTTCCAACGCCCCCATTTGCACTAGATCGACCATCTGACTGGAATTCCATGCCTGGATTTCTCCCGACAACAGCTGATCGAACACACGGGTAAGTGCGACATCCCGCTTAAATCCCGCTGTGTTGGCGTTGGCAAGGTTGTGACTGATAATATCGAGCTGGCGTAAATCATTGATCATGCTCAGTTCGGTAATATCCAATGCTATTGTCATGGATCTTCCCAGTATCGTTTTTTCATATCGTTTTACTGTTAGCGCTCAAATACCGCCTATTCTCACATTGTTACCATTCCATGGGATTGCACGGTGACAGTTGTGGGCACCTCCGCCATGGAAAGCACCGACAAGTGCGGAATAGTGCGCTCAGTGATGCGTTGAATATGACGGCGCAATTCCGGCGAACACAGCAATACCGGCGACAGGCTCGCATTCATCATCTTTTCTGACTGAGCCGCAAGACGGGTAAGCATCTGTTCGGCAAAAGAGGGCTCCACCATCAAGAAACCTTTATCTGCATCCTTGCGCAGACCAGTGGAGAGTTTTTGTTCCACTTTCGGATCGAACACCAGAACCTTGAGTTTATTGCCATTTGCCAGCGGTTGGCAGATGGTTGCTCCCAGCTTTTGCCGCACCATCTCGGTGAGAAGCTCGATATCCTTGCTGCGTTTGCCCTCGTCCACCAACACTTCCAGAATCATTTCCAGGTTGCGGATGGAAACTTTTTCCCGCAACAGGCGTTGCAATACTTTTTGAATATCGCCCATGGATAAAACTGCCGGCACCAGCTCTTCCACCAGACCACTATTGTGTGTTCGCACACGTTCTATCAGTTTTTCGGTTTCAGCCCGGGTTAACAGATTGGCGCTGTGTTGCCGGACAATTTCGGATAAGTGGGTCATCAACACATTCAACGGCTCGATCACGGTATAACCTGCTTCCCTGGCCTCTTGCCGTTGATCGTCCAAAATCCAGACAGCGGGCATATTAAAAGTTGGATCTTTGGTTTCCGGCCCTTCCAATTGAGCGGTTACCGTACCTGGGTTGATCGCCATAATACGGTCCGGCAGAATTTCGCCCTCTCCGACTTTGGCCCCATAAATCCAGACTTCATAGCGATGCGGCGGGATTTTTCTGTCATCCTTTGCGCGCAATCGCGGCATTACGAACCCCATCTGCAACGCATATTGCCGGCGGAAAGCTGATACTCTGTCCATCATCAATTCGCTCTCAGCGCCGGAATTGCCAAGCTCGGAGAGTTGATTTTCGCCCCCGTTGTCTGTATTCTTCCGCTCCCCCTTGAACAGAGAAACGAGATTCATACCCACGCGTATTTCCAGAGCTTCCACGGCGAGCAAATCGTAAACATTTTCTTCATCGGCGGGAGCTTTGGCATTCACCTCCGACTCAGCCTCGGCCCGCAATTTCGCACGTCTGGTAAAAAGCAGCATGAAACCAAACAAAGCCAGTAATACCAGCACCGGGAAAACTGGAATTCCCGGTACAAACATAACCACCAACAGCGCCATACAGATCAGCCCCAGTATTTTCGGAAAAGCTGTTATCTGTCGTGAAATCTCCCGGCTCAGAAATGCATCCGAGGCCGCGCGGGTTACGATAATGCCGGTGCCCGTGGATATCACAAGGGCGGGAATCTGAGTAACAATACCGTCGCCGATCGTCAGCAGGGTAAATGTCTGTAATGCTTCTCCCCATTCCATGCCCCTTTGGGCAATACCAATCGTCAGCCCACCAATAATATCGATCAGGATTATAATGATGCCGGCAATTGCGTCCCCTTTTACAAACTTGGAAGCGCCGTCCATAGCGCCGTAAAAGTTGGTTTCCTTTTCAATCAATTTGCGCCGTTCCTGGGCCCCCTGTTCATCGATAAGCCCCATATTCAGGTCGGCATCGATGCTCATCTGCTTGCCCGGCATACCGTCCAAAGTGAAGCGGGCGGCGACTTCCGCCACGCGTTGGGCACCGTTGGTGACTACTACATACTGGACCACGATCAAAACCAGAAACACAATCATCCCGATCACATAGTTGCCCCCAACTACGTGGGCACCAATGGTTTCGATTACTTTTCCGGCATCGGCGTCGGAAAGAATCAACCGGGTCGCGGCAATATTGAGCGATAAACGGAATAAGGTGGCAATCAACAACAGTGAGGGGAAGGTGGAGAACTGTAGTGGTTTATCGACATAAAATGTCAGCAGCAGCACTAACAGCGCCAGGCTGAGGTTACTGATCAATAAAAAATCCAGCAACCCGGGGGGTATCGGCATAAACAACACCATCAGGATGCCGATAACACAAAACACCAGTATCAGATCGGACTGTTTTCCCGCGATATTGCGCAGTGTAATCAACATATGGTCTGCCCCGGGCGCTGGTCGCGCTGCAGATAAATCCAGGCCAGTATTTTAGCCACCGCGGGAAACAGCTTTTCCGGTACACTTTGATCGATAGGCGTTTTGTTGAACAGCGCCCTGGCCAGGGGTTTGTTTTCCACGACAGGCACTCTGTGCCGGCTGGCCACTATGCGCATGGTTCTGGCGAGATCACCGGCGCCTTTGGCGATAACCTGCGGCGCTCCCATTGCCATGCGATCATATTTAACGGCGACGGCGAGATGAGTGGGGTTGGTGATCAGAACATCGGCTTCGGGAACCTTTCGCACGGCGCCTGCCCGGTTTATTGCCTCTTTCTGCAATTGCCTTTGACGTGCCCGAATCTGGGGGTCGCCCTCCCGACGTTTGACTTCTTCTTTCAGTTCGCGACGGCTCATGCGCATTTGCCGGCTGAAATCCCAGCGGTTATAGAGCAAATCGACCAGCGCAACCAGCAGTACCACAAGTAATAACTTAAAGGCCAGGGATTTTCCGTAATCCAACAAGAGTGCCGGGTATATTTGTGGGTCCGTATCCGTCATGGCCATCAATGCCGGCAGCAGCGCGATTATGGCAAAATACAGCACCACGGCAAAAATCATTATCTTGATAATGGTTTTTATGGATTCATACAGCAATTTTTTAGAAAAAAGCCTTTTGAATCCCTTTACCGGGTTGATCCGGCTCATATCCGGCTTGAGGGGAAAAAATGAAAATACGGGCCCGGTTTGAAACATATTGGCGAGAATACCGGCTATCATAACTGCGCCTACAAACGGAACAAATATACTCACCAATGATTCCAGCGTATATTCGTACAAGCTCAGCGCCGTGATGCCATTCAGTTCCAAACGGTAGGCATTGCTGAAAATTTCCTGGCTTAATGCCAGCTGCCGGGTGACAAACACCTCTCCCATAAAGTAAGACATCGCCAACGCAGTGGATAGCAGGATCAATGAATTGATCTCCAGGCTTCTGGAGACCTGACCACGTTTACGGGCTTCGCGCAGTTTGAAAGGCGTTGCCGGTTCGGTGCGGTCCTGTTCCTGTTCTGATCCAACAGCCATCGTTATTTCTCTATGGTTCTCTGCAATCCAATCGTGTCTTACGCCAGCACCCGTTCCCAGGATCGGAATATCGATTCATATATCTTTTTCAGCAACGGGCTTAAATAATTTAACGACAATAGCAATACGGTTAGCCCCACAAAGATTTTGAGCGGTAACCCCACAATAAAAATATTGACTTGGGGCATGGTTCTGGCGGCAAAAGCCAGGCCTACATCGAGTAGGAGCAACGTAAATACCGCCGGAGCAACCAGCATTAAGCCATAAACAAACATTTTGCCGAACTGGCCAATTACCGCATCGATATGCAGGCTGTTCAATCCCAGCCCAATGGGTGCTTTTTCCAGTGAGTAGGCAATGCCGCGGATTACCATATGATGCCCGTCCAGAAGGAAAAATGTTGCTACAGCCATCAGATTCAGCACAGTGCCAATCAATGGGCTCTGCATATTGGTAGCCGGGTCGATAAGATTGGCAAAACCAAAGCCCATTTGAAAATCCAGAATGCGCCCGCCAAACAGGAAGGCGCCAAAAGCCGTAAATAAACCGAAAGCCAATAAGGCACCTATGATCAGTTCGTAGAGTGCTGCCTGAAAAAGCTCAGCCAAAGAATGTGGAACCTGAGCCGGAGTAACGGAAAGGCTCGCAACCAATGTGAGAGCCAGGGCCAGCAGCAAGAGGGTGCGAATGTTTACCGGCACTTGGGCTGTGGCAAACAATGGTGTCAACAGAGTGAGTGCACTCAGGCGAATAAACACCAAAAACAGAGCCGTTATGAAATCCATGTTCACATCAAAGCGCATAGCACCTCTACTCACTAATCCTTTTAACCAAGCATTGCCCTACATCACCCACGTTCGAGAACACAGGCGGTTTTGAAAGAACTGCAGTTTGGAGAAAACACCGGCTAAACCCAGCCGTTTAGACTACGCTGTTTAAAAGTATGAAGGAATGTTACCGATAACGGTTTTCGCAAATTGCGTCAGAGTCGTCATCATCCAGGGACCCAGCACAATAACGGTTAAGGCAACGGTAAGAATTTTCGGAACAAACGTTAGAGACATTTCCTGAATTTGAGTTACCACCTGAAAAATGCTGATTACCAGGCCGACGAGCATACTCAAGCCCAGAATGGGACCCGCAATGATGATTGCTGTCCACAACATCTCATTGGTCAATGCCAAAGCAAAATCTGTGCTCATTCCTTAAAATGTTACCTATTGCTAAAGAGACAGCTTTTAGAAAACGCTGTTCTATTCCCCAATATAAAACGGCTATCTAATTATCGTGTTAAACTATTATGACAAAGTTGTAAAAATTTAGTTTGGTCATTATGGCCTTTTCATTTTCAGGAACAATAGCATCTTAGTGTCTTTATCAGTTCTTCATGAATTGCGAAAAGCTGTCGTCAACCATATTGGTTGCTGATACTACTGATATGCTCACAAATAAATTTAAAATTATCACCTTAAAATTTTTGAGTTGATTTTTGTTAGGTTTTCAGCGGTAATATTGCAGTGTCAGGGTATTGCAGATCGAAAGGCGGCTTTATTCAGAAGGCTGCCTTTGCAGTTATTTCGTCTCGATCATACATACACTCATTTTTCCTACATTCAGGGAGTTTCAGATGGAATCTGAGATCTTCAATGAGCAATTGAAAACACAGTTGACACAAGCCAGCCAGCAAGTAAGGGAAGGCGATTTTGAGCATGCCATTTCCACATTAAAGCGCATTCTGGAAGGCTATCCCCGACACGAAATATCACTGGGCATGCTGGCGTCAATATATCTTCAGATCGGTATGCAAAAGCAGGCTGTCGAACTGTATCAAGCGTTGTTGGCCGCGTATCCGGCAAATCCACTGGCCCGCTTTCAATTGGGCATGGCCGAACTCAACAGGGGCAACCCGGAATTGGCTTTGGAGGCTAGTGAGTGATAATCTATCGCATCATGTTCAAACTGGCCAATATTATCTTCATTTAAGCCAGCAGGTTAATCCAGAATACCCAAAATTCTCACGGTGATCGGGTCGCCGTAGAACCCTGGCTCATGGCCAAGGTCATTTGGCCAGACCCCCGGCATAGATCCGTACTTATGGGGTATATTTTGATCTTATCCGTAGCCTTGTTGACGGCCTTGACCGCTTCTTCCTTGACATCGTCCGCCGTCGAGTCTGGCTCGACGGCTGGCGTGGTCTTCGGCACGACGGTCGTGGATAATCCACAATGGCAACTTTGAATGCATTTATCCGCAATGGAGTGTCTACGAACAACTGTGGCGAAGAATATGTCCGGTAAATGCAAATAGGCAAACACAAACAACATTCGTTTCAAATAATTTTCATTTTTTAAATTTTCTGTTGGAATTTCTTCACTTATGTCGCAGTATTGTCATGTGATGGCTGAACCTCAGCACTTGGAAATTTATGGAAAATTTACACGGGTTGATATTCAATGGAGACACTTGATCAAAATCTTGTCACGCGAAATGGGGAAATTCAACGTTATCAAGCCTATGCTGAGGCCGACCCCAACAACCCATTTATCTGGAATTCTCTCGGCGATATTTATCACAAAGTTGGAAGGTTTGATGATGCCATCGATAGCTATCGAAAGAGTCTGGCTCTTGATCAAAATAATGATGTGGCCTGGAGCAAGCTTGCCAATGTACTTATATCCCAACGAGAGTTCGCTGAAGCGGAAAGAATATTAACCCAGCTAATCAAGCGCGAAGCCGACAGCCCCAATTTGGGGCACAATTTGGGCTTGACGCTCTACTACCAACAACGTTGGTCCGATGCTTTAGCCGTTTTTGAGCAGGCCCGGCAAGCGGGTATACACTCAGCCCGCAACGATGCTTATATTGTTTATTGCCTTCATCAAATGGGTGATACAGAGGCTGCATTAAAACAGGCTGATATTTGGTTACAACAGGCACCCGGCCCGGAAACCGAAGGTTATATCGCCATGTTGGAAATGGACCATGGCAGCGATCCCCAGGCCGCCTACCGGCGCGCGGAGTCTGTATTACAGCGACAGCCCGATAATACGGATGCCAGTGCGGTAATGGGTACTTATATGATGGAACGGCAGGAAATCGATCGCGCCATCGGTTACTTTAAGCGGATTGCCGATAATGAGCCCGACAATTTGCGCGGCTGGCAAGGTTTGGGTATGGCATATCTCTATCAACAGGATTTCCCGCAAGCCATTGCACATTTTGACAGGGCACTGGTATTAAGCCCTGGAAATGAGGTTATTTATTTACTGCTTGGCTGGGCACAATTAGCCAATAAGGATGCTGTAAAAGCAGAGGGCTATTTTCGCAACGCACTGAAGTCAGACAGAAATTATGGTGAAGCCCACGGGGGGTTGGCCACAGCCTTGATTTTTCAGAATCGGCAGGATGAGGCTCAAGAGGAAATCAAACGCGCCCTTAAACTCGACCCCGAAAGCTTTGGTGCCGTTTTTGCCAATAGTGTGAAGCTACATTTACAGGGTAAAGGTGGTATGGCACAGAAAATGTTGGGCCGTTTATTGGAGCGCTCACCTCGCGCTGATGGTAAACCGTTGATTGACTATATTCAGGCGTTTGCTCGCCAACAGGCGCCGAAGAAGGAGCTGGCACTTGAGGAGGAATCCGATAAAGATCATCATTAAGTTATCAATAGTAGTGAAACAGTCAAGGTACGGCGTTTGTTTGCTCACTAGCCTACTGTTAAATGCCTGTACTGGGTTATTCAATCACTATACGATTGATATGTTAACAAATGCCCAGTATCCTGCGACGGAGCAGGTTGACATTCTCTATCAGGCGCCCGCGCATGATTCATATGAAATTATTGCTTCATTTGAAGGCAGTGAGCCTCGGCCAACCGGCAAAAAAACGGGTTTTCCCATACTAATTGATGAAGCAAAACAACTAGGGGCGGATGCTATTTGGATACAAGCTTACCGCCACTATGTACTTCCAGGGGATTGGGTATTGCTGGAGGGAAAAATGACCAAAATATACCCCCAAAATAAAGACAGCTATAAAGG
>JBNKFQ010000188.1:0-2610 GCA_050289385.1 Porticoccaceae bacterium
GATGCCGATCAGAAACTGGAAAGCGGCCCTCAATCGATTTATGATCGAATTTGAAGACCGCCTTAAGGACTACATTTAACCCGGGCAGTTACACAGAAAAAATTACAGGCTCTTGCAATATGCCGCTCAGTAATACCTTTATGGCTTGCATCATTTCCCTTTACCTTCCCTTGTCATTGTCGGGAGTAATACCGTCGGTGGTCTTCATGCGTCTTCGCGGGTATCAATATCTGTGGGCAATTCAATGCCCTGCAAATGGGTAATCAGATACTCCCAGGCACGTCGCAGCGAATAATCCGTATGGGCGTGTCCCTGGTTGGGTAAGATCAACATATCAAAGCGCTTGTTGGCTTTTTGTAGGGCTTCAACCAATCTGAATGTCCATGCCACGGTCGCAACATTATCCATCATACCGTGCATAAGCAGTGCTTTGCCGCGCAGATTTGCCGCCAGGTCTTCCAGTTCTGTGGGACGTATGAGCCGGTCTGCCATAGTGCCTACCATCCGCGTATCGATCGGCATGAGACACGCTCCTACTTTGTAAAAGTCCGGATGCACCAACAGGCCGTTTAAGGCCTCGTACATGCTGCCAATGCCCACCCGGTTTAAATCCATATAGGGGTAGCGTTTGGCTAGCTGTTTGATCCCAGCAACGCAGTCCGCCCTGTGTAAACCCTGGGGTAGTGACGGATCCGGTTCTTCGTAGGAGGTGAATGCAGTATCCCGCATTCCCACACAATGCCCCAAATCTACGCCATGCCCACCGCGTTTATTGATCATTACGACGATGAAACCAAGCTCCGCCAGGGCTGATGGTTCTAGATACATCCAGTTGCCAGTGTGATTGTTAGTGAATGAACCCACCGGGTTGTACGCACGAAATGAGTAATCCACCACTGGATAGGATTTGTCCGCAGAGAAATTTGATGGTCGAAACACGACGCCGTAGATATCGGACCGGCCGTCGGCCGCTTTCAACATCACCGGCTCGGGCCACTGCCAACCTTTCGGCAGCCCACTGATATTGGCCGTTTCCACGGTGCTGAGGATCTTACCATCTCGGTCCACTACCAGGCTCACAGGCGTCCGATCCACACGGGAGCGGGTAGTGACCAAATAATTGCCGGTGGCGGACACGCCTTTGGCGGTCATGTGTAGGCCGGAGATACGACTGCGCTGGTCCATGACCACATATTCGTCATCCGTCGATAGAATGGGTTTGAGCTCTCCCGTATCGATGTTGACGCGGCAGATATCACAGCAATAAGGGTTGCGGCCACTAACCCGCCCAGCGGTCTGAATGAAGAGTTCGCGCTTTTGCACATCCAAATGCAAAATATTGCGCACCAGCCAATCGCCATGGGTAACGGAATTTTTCAATTGACCGGTGTTGAGATCGTAAAGATATAAGTGCGCCCAGCCACTGCGTTCCGAGTACCAGATCAACTCATTGGTTTCAATCAGCGGTATGACCAGTGCGCATAAATGTGATTCCGGAATCAGTGTTACGCCCGTTTCCGAGGTCTCCTTGATCAGTTCCCGGACTTCGCCGGTGCGGGTATTAAACTCCAGAAGGCGACCTGTTTTACCGTGTTGCGCGAGGTCGACAAAGTATGCGCGGCGACTGTCGGCGTTCCACCACGCCCGATGGCTACCAAAAATACCTTTGTAGTGGGGGTAAAACATCCTGCATATGGGGTAATCTGCCCATTGGATGCGTCCGTTCGCCACTTCGATAGCGAGCATGCGATCCCCCTCGACATGCTCTTCTCCATACCAGGCCACTCGACGATCGGGATCGACGATCCTCGGCCGCAGGCTGCCGTCACTGGGAACATGCTCCACTAGAGGTGGGCCGACCTTAACCTCGCGGGTGTCGATCACCGTAGTGAAGATTCGCTTGGAATCCGGCGACCACTGGGCTTGCAGGAGGAAGCGTTCCTGTCGACCATAAATTGAAGGCGTGCTGGCGTAGCGGTAAAACGGCCCACCGTCTTCCGTCAGGGCACGCTCCCGGCCATTTTCCAGGTCGCTGAACCAGAGGTTGTAATCGCGCACAAAGACCGCATGCTTACCATTGGGAGAAATGGCCCAATCACCGGGATAGACCTCTTGTTCGACACAATCCTGACGGTCCGCATCGTATTGCCAGTTTTTGTCAAAGGCTTTAAACGACACCTTGCGTGGACGAATCTGAATATCGATATCCGTGAGGGGCAGTTTATCCGCCTCGACTTTCTCTTTGGCAACTTTCCCCAACGCGCGAGCCAGCGCCGAATGATCGAACGCCAATTGGTTGTCACGGGTCACCGCATCCACCAGGCGGTATTCGTGAGTGTCTGGACTGGTGTCTCGTTGGTACCAGAAGTGATCGGTGTCCCCGATCCAATGGGGGTACAGAGTGGTATTAAACGCAATCTGTTTGTTATAGCTACCTTTCTTAAGCAACCACGCCCGCTGATAGCGAGCCGCCAGATCGGTGTGGTCAATCTCGCTACTGGATGAGGTTGAGGCAGACGATTCACATGGAGGCCCGCCCAATGCCGGCCCCTGGTTTTCATTTTTGGTTCGGCCCACTGCCTGGGCAGCCATGCCCGTGGCGATGACCGC
>JBNKFQ010000189.1:0-1730 GCA_050289385.1 Porticoccaceae bacterium
CGCCGCCTTTGGGGTGAAAGGAAGCCGAGATATCACCTTCCGTAACAACACTGTTGTTGGCGATTTGCCTGCATTAGCCTTTGCCATGCGCCTAAACCGAGAAATAGATAATCTTGTTCTCGAAAACATCAACTTTTACAACAATATTTGGGCCGACCCCACAGGCACGATGGGCGCAGAAAGTGGCGCTGGCGCCGATCGTAACGACTTTTCCGATACGTCACCAGCAGACACAAACAGTTTCGTCATCGACAACAATCTTTATTGGAATGGAGGATCAGCCATTCCAGAGGACGGCAGTGAGTTGGTGAATTACACCGATGACACCAATCGCACCATCGCCGATCCGCAATTGAGTACACAAGCGGGGCTGCTCTTGCCCCGTTGGACAGGCGCTCAATTTGCAGATGGTTCGGATACTATCCGAGAGGCATTTGAGCGTTTGGTATTGTTGTACGGCACACCTGCTTCGGGCAGCGCGGTCATCGACAATGCCAATGCAGGCAATGCACCCACAGACGATATTTTGGGCAACCTGCGCACCACCCCAGACATTGGCGCCGTTGAGTTCATTCCTGAATTGCAACTCACGGGAACACCTGCCGATGGCACGATTATTTTGCATTGGGAAGTGAATACAACGGTCGCCGACGGCACCACATGGCGCATTAGTTACACAGGCCCTGGCGGTCCTGGCTCGCCGATCACAGAAAACAATAAAGATGCCCGCTCCTACACCATTCCCAGCTTAACCAACTACACCACCTACAACATCACCCTCAACGCCATGAATGGAGCCACCCCAATCATGACTGACACCGTTTCTGTAATGCCTACAGATATTTTTACCTACTTACCCGTACTGCAAAAGTAGTAATCAGTTTTTAGTTTTCAGCGTCCAGTTAAACATCTGCCACTGAAAACTGAATACTGGTCACTGCAAACTGAACCCGAGGTTGATCGTGAAGAAATCATTTATCCTACTCATTCCCTTTATCTTTTTTATTCTTTTTATGAACCGTGAAGCAGTAACGGCCGTTCCCATCGAAACAGTTCCCCAAGGCGCAGTCAACGCCCCTGTCCTCAAGTGGCAGCGTGGTGGCTGTTACACATCGTGGTGCGAAACAGGCTGGTATTCCTCCCCTGCCGTCGCCGATCTCGACGGCGACAACAAGCCAGAAGTGATTGGGTCGCCATATACCTTATTTGCCCTCAACGGCGAAGATGGCACAGTGCAGTGGAGTGTCGATCCTCCTGGTGACCGCACCTGGCCCGGTGTTGTCGTCAGCGACATCGACAATAACAACGATCTTGAAGTCATTGTGGCCCAAGGGGAAGGTTATGTAACCGTGTATGATCATCTTGGCAACCAAGTGTGGTCACAACGCCCGCAAACCTCAGAACTGCGTGGCCTCTCCGTTTATGACTTAGACGCTGATGGCACGATGGAAATTGCCGTTACCGCAGCCAGAACCAGTAAAACAAATGCTTGGGTATTGGAACACAACGGGGCAACCCGTGCTGGTTGGCCCCAACTGACTAACGACAGTGGCTACGGCTGGGGCGTCTACAACGATAATGCCGCGCTTGGTGACCTCGATAACGATGGGCAAGGTGAATTGGTTATTCCTTCAGATGTCCATTACATCAATGCATATGAAGCCAATGGTGCACAAATTGCAGCGAACTCAATGTATGGAAACAAAGGTTGGGGTGCTGTTGGCATTTGG
>JBNKFQ010000190.1:0-3102 GCA_050289385.1 Porticoccaceae bacterium
TTTTGTTGGGAGTTGGAAGTTGGAAGTTGGAAGGAAAAGCAACAAGAGAGAAAAAGGCGATCCCCGCCAAAAGACTCGCAGGCCCAAAGGCCGAGCGAAGCGATGGCGCGAGTCCTTAACTTCCTACTTCTAACATCTAACTTCCAACTTTTACGGCAACAAATGCTGAACCGCATCTCGCTCGTCAGCCAGTTCGCGCTCGGTTGCGGTCAATTTTTCCCGGGAAAATTCATTGATCTCCAGGCCCTGCACAATCTCCCAGTCACCGTCCTTGCACACACAGGGGTAGGAGTAAATCAAAGCTTCCTGAATACCGTAGCTGCCATCGCCATACACCCCCATGCTCACCCAGTCACCGGCAGGCGTACCCAATGCCCAGCTGCGCATGTGCGCGATTGCCGCATTGGCTGCTGACGCCGCCGAAGACGCACCGCGAGCCTTGATAATTGCAGCACCACGCTGCTGAACCTGCGGAATAAATTCTTCTTCATACCAGGACTGCTCAACCAGATCAATGGCCGATGCACCATTAACCTGAGCATGATAAAGATCCGGGTACTGTGTAGATGAGTGGTTACCCCATATCGTCATGTTGGCAATATCATTGACGTGTTTGCCGGTTTTCTGCGCCAACTGTGACATGGCGCGGTTGTGGTCTAGCCTGGTCATGGCAGTAAATTGACGGGGATTCAGGTCCGGCGCATTGCGCTGGGCGATCAGGGCATTGGTATTGGCCGGGTTACCCACAACCAGAACCTTGACAGCACGCGCAGCGTTATCGTTCAGCGCCTTGCCCTGTACAGAGAAAATCGCGGCATTGGCCTCTAGCAAGTCCTTGCGCTCCATGCCCGGTCCCCGGGGACGCGCCCCCACCAGCAAGGCGTAGTCAGCGTCTTTGAAGGCAACAGTTGGATCATCGGTTTGTACCATGCCCTGCAACAGGGGAAACGCGCAGTCTTCCAACTCCATCGCAACGCCTTTCAGCGCTTCCAGGGCCGGAGTAATCTCCAGCATTTGCAGAATAACCGGTTGGTCGGGTCCCAGCATTTCGCCAGCGGCGATTCGAAACAACAGGGAGTAACTGATTTGACCGGCAGCCCCGGTAACGGCAACACGTACAGGTGATTTCACGGTGGTTCTCCGAATTTAAAAAACGCAGGTAATAAATATAGGTGTCTGAATTTCAGGGCGCGATTATACGGGATTGACGGCTCAACCAAAAGTTTGTCACCGGTGGCGGAGGTTTTCATTGACCATTGACAATCGGCCGTGGGCTATTGGCCATTTGTTTTTTATTCAAAGACAAAGAAATGGCCAATGGTCAACGGCCAATAGTCAATTGCCAACCGGGGTGGGTGCCGGATAACGGGACTTGAGGGCAAGGTAAAGGTCATCTTTAAAACTGTCACTACCATGATCCAGCTCTGCAACCACCTCCACCAGATGCTCATTGTCTTCGCGACCATGCCAGACTTTTACATAAGAGCCATCTTTATAACCGTGGTCCTGGCGAAAGAAATTGAGCACATTCTTGCCTACGTAACGGGTATAAAGTTCGGCAAAATCCAGCTCCACTCCTTTCATCAATCGAGCAAAGCCGCCTATATCAAACTCGCGAGTTTGCAAAGTGGCCAGCGCGAATGCTTCAAGATCAAGGCGAAATTCTCCCGCTTCATTCACTTCGTTCAATTCAGCGGCAACCCTGTCGGCAATCGCGTTGCGATCGGAGTTCTGCAACAGCAAAATGCTCAACCCGAAATGCCAGATATCGATCAGCTCGAGTTTCACCTGATCGGTATCCGGTGCCTGGTGCTTCCACCACTTCCAACCGTAATGGTCCATCAGTTCGGCACACTCCACCCAGATTGCCCGATACCATTCAAAGCCCCGTTCAGACCAATCGGCATGTACCTTGCTATTCATGCTGTCCTGAAGATCCAGCATGGTGAGAATTTGTTGTTTCAACACTTGCCCCTTATACCTTGATAAACATGTTGGATTGCTTTTCATCACCGATTGTGGTGTTGGGACCATGCCCGGTTATCACCTCGGCGTCGTCGTCCAGTGTATACAAGCGCTCACGAATCGACTTTTCAATCTCGGCAAAATCGCCGCCCCAGAGATCCGTGCGTCCGATACTGCCACGAAACAACGTGTCTCCAGCCACCAGGGTCTTGCCCTGATCAAACCAGAAGCTTACTGACCCCGGCGTATGCCCTGGAGTATGCAATGCCACGCCACCACAACACCCCAGGTCGCAATCGTCCCTCAGATAGTGATCCGGAGCCGGCAGCGGTTCCTCGCAAGGCACCCCGAACATGGCACATTGTTGATCCACCATATCCCACAGAAACCGGTCACTTTCGTGCAACCAGATTGGCGCGCCGGTTGCCTTTTTTATTTGTCCTGCCGCCAGGATATGATCCAGGTGTGCATGGGTATGAATAATCCCCACAACTTGCAAGCCCAGCTCTTCCAATTGCGCCAGAATATGCTCTGCATCACCACCGGGATCTATGACCAGAGCCTTGCGTGATACCGGATCACCGATAATTGAACAATTGCACTGCAAGGGTCCAACAGGAAAGGTGCGCACGATCATATCAGACTTGGGTTGAGACATAAGTTCAGACATACGTGATTTCCTGTCAGGACTTGTTCGAGGAAAAAAACAATCGTTCAAAATTGGCAGTTGTGGCCTCGGCCACCTGCTCAACCGGTATTTCTTTCAGCTCTGCCAGGCACTGCGCCACTTCGACCACCCAGGCGGGTTCATTTAGCTTGCCACGATACGGAACCGGAGCCAGCCAGGGAGAATCTGTTTCTACCAGTATACGCTCCAGCGGCACGTACTTTACCACTTGCCTCAATTCGTCTGCGTTGCGAAAGGTAATTATGCCGGAGAATGATATAAAGTAACCGAGGTCAAGAGCAGCTTTTGCCATTTCTTTACTTTCGGTAAAGCAGTGCAAAACACCCGCCCGCTGGCCGCCGTAGCTTCTTATGTAATCGAGGGTCTCCTCTCGCGCATCCCGAGTGTGAACAATAACCGGCTTGTCAAGAGCCGTGGCGGCCTGCAAATGGCGTCTGAAGCTTTCGCGC
>JBNKFQ010000191.1:0-25313 GCA_050289385.1 Porticoccaceae bacterium
GACGATAACCTGTCGGTACCCGTTATTGCCTGACCATTGAGTTCAAATTCCTGTGAATAACTTTGGTCCAGCGAAAAAATCAACGCCGTTTCCGGGCTGACCGCCAGCGCCGTACCTACAGAAAAATCAACGCTGTCGCCGGGATTAAAGTCGTTGTTATCCAGATAATGCGTGTAACCACCGCCCAGCAAAAACACAATCGGATCTCGACGCCAGGAAGCATTGAGGTGCGCACGTACACCCTCAAAACCGCCGCCCAGCGCCACACCTCCGGCTTGCTCGTCCCCGGTGCCGGTCAGCCAGTCAAAACGGCTCACCAGATTGGGCCGCCAGCCATTCTGCGTGGTCAACTGCGAAGCAAGCCCAATAACAATATCGCCGGCTCCCGACGCCGTACCGCTCGACGCCGATTCCGCTGAGCCGTCAATAAAAGCGGTTGATTGCCGATGCACCAGGCGCCAGGGCAGGTTGATTTGCAGTTGCGAATTTAATGGCAAGCCTGCTCGTATGCCAATATTCAGGTCCGACAGATCGGTGTTCTGATCCACATTGCCAACAAAATTACCGCCTGGTCCACTCAGCACCGTGGCAAAATCACTTTCGTAACGCGCGTACGATGCACTCGGTATCACCTCTACCTGCCCGGTGCTCAACAAGCGCACACCCTGTTGCACCAGGCTGCGTTCCAGCGCCCGCTCGGCGGCCAGCGCGTCAATATCAAAACCGGGACCCGAAGATTTACTTTGCGTGGCTGTTGCAGAACTGGAGGTCTTGTTGCTCACGGCCACTGTTTTGGCCGTCTTTTCTTTTTGTGCCGGTATATGGGAACCCGAATCGTCGTTACCCGAAAGCTTTTGTTCCAGGTCGCGCACGCGATTGAGCAAACTGATAATTGCCCGATCGCGCTCGCCCAGTTCTTTTTGCAACTGTTGCACCGTAACGGCGGTATCGACTTGTGCGAGTGCATCACCCGCTGCCAAACAAAAAAGCAGTATCAATCCAATACGGCCCGGTTGAGTAAACATTATGGCGTCTCCGGCTTTGATGGCTCCGGCATCAGGATCGGAAAATCCCTGGCCGATGCGGCAAGTTGATTGGGTGGGATCAGGCCATCGCGCCGTCGTACGGTAAAGGCGACGTGGCCGAAATTCGCGTAGTCTATCCAGGCGTTAACAAACTGATGTTGTGACAATGTGCGGTTGCCAAAGGCAGGGTCTCCCAGCAATACATTGCCCTCAAATACCCCGCGAAAAACAACAAAGTGGCTATAGCCGTGCAAACGTATGGGCACAATCGCGGGAGCAAGATCCACCAGATTTTCCACAGAGACAGAACCGAGGGCTTCGCCCCGGTAACCCAGTTGCTCTGTGTAGCGCTTCATATCGAGCAACGAAAAACCGTGGCGCGCTCGCAAAATATTGGGGTTGGCAATATAGGCCTGGCGGCTGATCAGGCCGATGGCGACGCGGCGCTCATCAATCGCTTCGCCATGCTGGTAACGCAAAATGGTGGCCAGAGCGGCGGCGCCGCAACTGAGGTCATACTGCTGAATCACAATATTCGACTGCCGCTGCTCCATCAGCGATTGCACTGGCGCCTCGCCTTGTGCCAAACCACTTGCCGGTAGCAGGCAAAAGGTTGTAGCCAGCAGAGCCAGCTTGCGAAACAGTGCAAGGTTCATGCCGCGTTACCGCTGGCAACACTGGCGGCTCTTCCCCGCGACGCAAGGTCGTTTGAAAGAGCCGCCAATGTGCCTGCTGACTTACTGGTTGTACCAGATGGCTGTGTAGTCTGTATCGCCCGGTGAAGAGTGTGGGCCCGCCGGGACACCGGTGCCGTCACCATTGGTGGCGTGCATGGGTACGCGTACTACCGGGCCGCCGATGGTGTAGTCACCAGTATCGCCCAACGTGCCCGCTTTGGGGCTGTGCAACACGTTTTCGGTTGAAATAACCGGGCAGACAAATCCGGTTGGCGAGGGCGCTGCGCCAGCGGTGACGTTGTCCATCTGGCTGTCAGTCAGCGACACCGGGGTGGCTGCCATTGCGCCACCGGCCATCAAACACCCGACTACGGTTGCCAATATCGATTTTTTCATTGTCATTTCTCCTGATGAATTTAGGTAATTAGCTGTAAAACGTTTTTTGAATGAAAGGCACCGGTTTTCCGTGTTTGATTACAAATATGTGTATCTGAACCGTGTACTGACAAATTTGTTTTGCGCAAACAGGTGTATCACAAATGCATGTGTTGCAAGTGCATGTACATCAAGAGTGCCTTTCACCGGGTAGTTCGCAGACAAGCGCAGAATAGTTACATCGCAAGCAAAATAATTTTTCAGGGACGGGTGTTTGCCGTGGTAATGCGCCGGCAATTGTTTTCTGAGCTGACGGCCTATTGATCAGGCGATGATTTCGAACGGGCGAGGCGATTAATGACAAGGCCAAGCAATCCACCGGCCACACCAAGCACCAGCGCCGGCCCGATATGCACCGCCAATATGTGCGCAGCATCGTACATACAGGCAAGTTGCATCAGTAGCCCCGGAATAAATCCGGCCGCCAGGCCGATCGCCAGACCAGCTCGACTCCAGTTGAGCACGTAACCCTTGCTCACAATTGCAAACCCGGCGGCAGCGATGGGCAGGCCATACAAAAATATTTCCCACACGCAAAAGGGGCGTTCGCCTGCGGATGAAGGTTCCAGCGCGGGTGCATACAGCCCAACAACATAATGCGATAACCACAGCAGGGTAAGCACAATCGCAGCGCCAGTAAACACAGCTGTATTGCCCGCGGGCACCGCCATTTTAATAGCCACCATGCCGATCAGGGCCACAGCCGCAAGGCCGGTCAGGGTTTCGAGCGCAAAGCGAGGCACGGTCAGTAATTGCTCTTCAAAACCTGGCCGAAAGGGTTGTATCAGCACCATGAACACAGTCGCCAGCACAAAGCCGCACGCCAGCCAGAGCAGCGCTTTTTGCGTGCCTCGCCAGGCGGGGGTCGCGGTGCATTGCGACGCCAGCTGATCAATCAGTTCATTGCGTTGCTGTGACATCATTCAATCGTACCGAACACAGTTGTATTGAATACCTTTTTACCGAGCATACCTGTACCGAATACGGTCAACCGGGTAGCGCAGTACAAGGCTGAGGGGCGACAACAATTCATTGCACTTTTCATTGCACTTTTCATTGCGCTTTTCATTGCGCTTCTCATCGCACTTCTCATCGTACTTCCAGACAGGAGCGCAGTTCTCGCAAAGCGCGGTGTACGCGTACCTTCATCGCTGTTTCTGACACACCTAGGTTTGCGGCCGCTTCTGCCATGGTTAAACCCACAACCTTGGTCAGAATCAGCGCTTGCCGGGATTGCCGTTTCAAGCCGTGAAACAGTTGCTCGCTTGCCAGCAAATCTTCCACGCTGTTATCCATCATTCGCTGACCGCAATCAGCCGGTTCCACATCGTCGATCGCGCCACTGGCAACCAGATGTCGGTGCGTGTTTTTTCGGCGCAGCATGTCAATGGCTTTGTGGCGTACAATGGCGTATAACCAGGGGCGAAACGGTCGGCCTGCAGTGTAGGTGTGTCGCGCCTGATGGATAGCCAGCAAGCTTTCCTGCACTACATCCTCCACAAAATCCGTGGGGCCAAAGCGGCGTCGCACATAGTTTTCAATAGCTGTCCCCAGTTCGCTGAGCAACGATCGGTAACAGCTGTCATCACCTTGCTGTGCCCTGATCATCCATTGTGACCATTGCGCTTCGTTACTACCTGCCTGGCTGTCTGCGCCCACCCTGTTCATAGAGGATATGATGCCCAATCGGTAACCTGCCAATTGCGGTCGAGTATCGACGACCTTCTGCTGCTGGTTTTAGCCGCCCATCATAAAGCAATGCTGCAAACAGGGACAACAACGCTGCATGCCTGCTTTCATCGCTGTGAACATTGTGTGCCGAACACTTGCATTATTCGTTTGCCGCGAGCAAAAGGTTACACCGCCAGGCAGAAGTTGGGCTGACAGGCAGCCCAACTTCTGCTCCCGACGCTGGTCAGGTGTTTACTTCCTTCTGACAGAGATCAAATCCCCCTGTTAAATTGCTTCTAAGATACAGGAACAATCGTAACCGGAGGGGCCAGGCGTTATGCACGATCTCGCCATTCTCGCCATTATCTGGCTGAGCGTATTTATCGCGTCGTTTATGGCGCACAAAACCCGGCTTACTCCTGTGCTCTGGTATCTTTTTTGGGGAGCGGTATTTGTTAACGTGGGCGTATTGCCCAAAGAGATGCCGGTATTTATTACCGACTTTGCCGACCTCGGCATTATCGTCATCATGTTTGCCCTGGGCTTTGAAGAAGACACCGGCAATTTCCTGCGCAGCATCAAACGCAGTTGGGGTATCGCCCTGTTTGGTGCCATCGTGCCTTTTGCGGTGGCTTATGCAGCTGCCCTCGTGTTCTGGGGGGATAAAAACATGGCCTTGCTCTGTGGCCTGGCCATGACAGCTACTGCCGTGTCACTGACCATGGTGTCGCTAAAAAGCGAGGGTTTGAGTTCCACTCCAGCGGCTACCGGAATAATGACCTCGGCGGTGCTGGACGATATCGCGTCGTTGGCGCTGGTGGCGATTATGGTGCCCGTGGCCACTGGCGAAACATCTGTCACGGCACACGGTTTGCTGATGATATTGGGTAAAGCCACTGTATTTTTCCTGATCGTTACGTTTATCGGTGGCTGGCTGTTCCCCGCCAGCAAGGGGCTGCTGAAAAAAATACCCATTATTGGCAATTTCAGCCTGCGCCAGGTGCTTGCTATGGGGCAGGGCTCTTACACGGTGCTATCACTGTTGCTGATTGCCGTGCTGGTGGGCCTGATGGCTCACGAATTTGGCTTTCACCCGGCGGTTGGCGCCTACATGGCCGGCCTGATCATACATCGCGAATATTTTGACTTTCACCACGGTGAGCAGGTCGATTATCACAAGCAGGCGCGAGACATTATCGACAATGTGGCTTTTTCCTGGATTGGCCCGGTGTTTTTTGTGTCGCTGGGAGGCAAGCTGATATTTGATGCCAACCTGTTTCTGTCGGTTCTGCCCGAGGCTCTGCTGCTGTTTGCCGGGCTGTTCGTGGGGCAGATACTGTCGGCGGCGCTGGCTGCCCACTATACCGGCGATTTTGACTGGCCCGCAAGCTGGATGATCGGCTTTGGTATGCTAGGTCGTGCCGAGCTGGCGTTTGTTGTCATGAATATCGCCTATGTGCAACACCAGATCATGACCGCCGATGCGTTCTATACCTTGATGCTCGCTGCCTTTTTGCTGAATTGCTCTGTGCCGCTGACCATTCGCTGGTGGAAGGCCCGGTTCCGGCAAGCCGCATAACTACGGGTTTGATACGGAGCATCACAGCCTTTCGGTTTGGATGTGGCGGTCTGCAGATGTGCGCCAAACACATTGTAAATTGTGCCTGGACTTGTGTACCATCAACCGCTGGCAGGTCCGCGTTTACCGAAAAAGAACTTTAATATGACGGGCTACTCCTCACGAATTTTGTACCTCAATGACAGGGAACGCGGTGTGAGGTTATCCAGGACAGTCAGAACTGTGTTCTTGCTGGTTTTGGTCTCGTGCCTCTCCGGGCTGGTCGGTGCCGATGAGGTGCCGAAGCCGAACGCCCGGCGGTCAACGGATACTCTTGTTATTGGCAAGGTTACCAACAACCCCAAAAAACACTATGCGCGCCTGATGCCGTTTGCGGCCTATCTGAAAGACCATCTGAGTGATCTGGGTATCACCCGCACCGAAATTCGCCTTACGCGAACAGTGAGCGAAATGGTCCAGCTGCTTGCCGAGGGTAAGGTGGATCTTGTCAGTGATACCGCCTACGGTGCTGTTACCTATATGGATCGTGTTGACGCCGAACCCCTGCTGCTAAAGTGGAAAAAAAAGGTGGGTGAATACCGCTCATTGATCGTGGTGCGCAAGGACAGCGGCATTGATTCGCTGGCAGACCTCAGGGGCCACGTAATTGCCTTTGAAGACCCCGATTCAACGTCTGCCTACCTGGTGGCTTACGCTGCCTTGCTGCAATCGAATATTGATCTGAACTACCTGGTGTCGCCGCGTGCCCTTCCGCCGCAAAATACCCTGGGTTACGTGTTTAGCCAGTCCGAACAGAATACCGCAGCGTGGGTATACAAGGGGTTGGTTACCGCTGGTGCTATCAGTGATCTGGACTGGAATAAAAAAAACCATGTAACGTCACGGCAGCGCAAGGCGATGAAAGTTCTGTACACTTCGGAACCAATTCCCAGAGCAATTGAATTGGTGCGCAGTGACCTGCCTTCTGAGATAAAAGAGCGTATTTATGCGGTATTGCTGGGCATGCAGGATGATCCCGGCGCGGACTACGTGCGAAAAAAAAATCAGCAAACCAGTCGTTACGAAAAAATAGATGCAGAGGTGTTGGCCGGACTGCAAAAGGTTCGCGAAATGGCCGAACTCGTTAACAGGGAACGATAATGCGCTTTAATCTCAAAGCTCGTTACACGACAATTATTTTAAGTTTTATCACCAGTACAGCATTGGCGTTGGCGGCGATATTGCTGGTGCATTTTGACAAGTCTTCCCGTGAACTTACCAACCTTCAGGAAGCCGAAATCTCCCGTGAACTGATTACCTATATTCAGCGTCAGGGGCAAAACCTGGGGCGTCAGATGGCAGATAATCTGGCCAACCCGTTTTATTTTTACAACATGGAGGCGATCAAGCGCCAGTTAAATGTGGCGTTGGCTCATCCCGATGTCGAACAGGCCTGGCTTATAGATATGCAAGGCAATGTTATTCACACCGGAGTGAATACTCTCAGCCAGTTTGGCGATCGCTCATCACTTGGTGACAATGAGTTGAACTTGCTTCAGCAGGGCACATCGCGGGTTTTTCGTGAGAATAACCGCTTGCATGTTATTGAGCCGGTAAAAATGGGTGACGATGTGATGGGCGGTTTGTATCTGATGCTCACACTGGAAAACATTAACGCAGATATCGGCAAAATGCGTACGATGGCAGAGTCCGCACAAATATCCAATCAGCGCCAGTTGATATCCGAAGCCATTATTGTAACGGCTGTCTTTTTGCTGATTGGCGCAATATTTGCCGAATATGTGGCGCGTCGTCTCAACCGGCCGGTGCAACGCCTGGTGTCTTTTGCCAGCAAAATTGGTCGCGGTGATTTTCAGTCGGTTACCGGGATTGAGCGCGATGACGAAATTGGCGACTTGGCAAAAGCGCTGAATAAAATGGCGACAAACCTCAATCAGCGTACCGAGGAAATTCATTTTCTCGCTTACCACGACAGCCTGACCGAGTTGCCCAATCGGCGCTATTTCAGAGAGATTCTGGACGAAACCATTTCACGTGCTACTCGCAACAAGCAAGAATTTGCGGTGTTGTTTATCGATCTTGATAATTTCAAGCTGATCAATGATTCGCAGGGTCATAACGTTGGTGATGAGGTGATTCGAAATGTCGCCGGGCGTATAAACAAAAGTATTCGGGAAGTCGATTGCGTTGCCGTGGCTGGCGTGGACGATTCGGAACATGTGATATCCCGAGTCGGTGGTGACGAATTTGTGGTGTTGTTAAGAGATATCAATGACGCTGTTGATGCCGCTGCCGTTGCCAAGCGCATTATTGAGGCTGTGTCGCAGCCACTTACCGTTGACGGTAAGGAAGTGGTGATGAGTGCCAGTATTGGCATTGCTGCCTTTCCCGAGAACGGGTCCGATAGTGACACCTTGCTAAAGCAGGCCGATATGGCGATGTACAGCGCCAAGGCAGAAGGCAAGAATGGTTACCATTATTTTTCTGACGTACTTGATCAAACCGCCCACCAAAAGCTGGAGTTACTGGTTGATCTGGGCAAGGCCTTGTCCCGGCAGGAGCTGGATTTGTGGTATCAGCCCCAGTACGACATCGTCAGCAACAAACTGGTGGGGGCCGAGGCTCTGCTCAGGTGGAAGCATCCCGAGAAAGGGTTTATCCGTCCGGCCCTGTTTATTCCGATTGCGGAAGAGCGTGATCTGATCCACCAAATTGGCGCCCTGGTGTTTGAGAAAGCAGCCAGACAGTTAAATATCTGGAACAAAATCCAAAGTGATTTTCACCTGAGTTTAAATGTGTCTGCCGCCCAGTTGCGCAGTCAGTCTGTACTCCAGGATCTGGAAGCAGTATTGCCCGAACTGCATACTCGGGCGCCCAACCTGTATGTAGAAATAACAGAAACTTACCTGCTAAAAGACGAGGATGTTGCGCGCCAGACCCTGGAAAAAATCAAGGCCGCAGGTATCAAGATATGGCTTGACGATTTCGGTACTGGCTATTCGGCCTTGAGTCACCTGAAAAAATACCCGGTGGATGGTTTAAAAATAGACCGCAGTTTTGTGTCTGACCTGGGCTCTGATCAGGAGAGCCACAAACTGATTCAGGCGGTACTGGGTTTGGCAGAAGCGTTTAATCTGGAGGTTGTGGCTGAAGGCGTTGAGACCGAGGATCAAAAACAACTGCTAAAAAAATACGGCTGCCGCCTGGCGCAAGGCTATCATTTGGGTAAACCGATGCCAGCGCAAGAATTTGATCAATTGCTGCTTGCCTCACAGCAATCAACCTCGGCTATTGAATTGTCCGGGTTTTAACAGGCCCCGGCAGGCTGTTGAAAAACGTTTTCGAGGCAGCCTATGCAAGGCAAAAACAGGCGAAAAAGCGGAGTTTATTGTAATAAATGAGCATTTTGAGCCTGTTTTTAACGCAGCAGAGGCAACGTAGATAGTTTTCCAACAGCCTGCTAGTGCTCTCGCATCAGGCGTTGTTTTTGTCGGTCCCAGTCCCGTTTTTTTTCGGTTTCGCGTTTGTCGTGTGTTGCCTTGCCCTTTGCCAGACAAATTTCACATTTTACCAGGTGTTTTTTCCAGTAGAGCGCAGTGGCAATGCAGGTATGCCCCTTTTGTTGAACGGCGCTGAACAGTTTGGCCAGTTCGCGATGGTTAAGCAGCAGTTTGCGGCTGCGATCCGGCTCGGTAACAAAATGGGTAGATGCTGTGGGCAGTGGGGTTATGTTGGCTCCGATCAGCCAGGCTTCACCATCTTTCAACAGTACATAGCTGTCTGTTAATTGCGCCTTGCCAGCGCGCATGCTTTTTACTTCCCAGCCTTGCAGGGCGATGCCGGCCTCGAATTTTTCAGTCAGGTGATATTCGTGGCGAGCGCGCTTGTTGAGCGCAATGGTGGAACCGGTGTTCTGTTTTTTTTGGGCTGATTTTGTCATAGCGGCGGATTATAGCGGTGGGAGTTGGAAGTTAGAAGTTGGAAGTTTGTGTCGCTGGATTCCGCGTTGTTCCGTATTCGAGTTATCTGTCGGTCGCCAGTCGGTCACATGGGTGGCACATGTCTTTTCCTACCAACTTCCAACGTCCAACTTCCAACGCAAAGATACGATACAATCACGACCATTCCCATGGGTAACTGGAATGGTAGATCGCAACAAACGACTTCACGGTGTCTGGAGCAGTTCACGGACTTTTGTCTTTGCTGCCACAGGCTCTTGTGTCGGGCTTGGTGGAATATGGAAGTTTCCCTATGTAGTAGGTGAGAACGGCGGCGGCACCTTTGTACTGCTCTATCTCGCTTTCCTGCTGCTGGTGGGCTTGCCGTTATTGCTGGCAGAGGTGATGCTGGGCCGACGCGCGCGCCAGAGCCCGGTTAACGCCATGCGTTACCTTACTGCCGAATCAGGCTTGCCGACTGTCTGGAGTGGCATTGGCTGGTTGGGCGTCGCATCCGGACTGATCATACTTTCCTACTATTCCGTGGTTGCCGGCTGGTCCTTGCAGTACATGACAGATATGGCCAGTGGTCAGTTGCAGGGCGCCGATGCTCGAGCCACTACCGAGCACTTTATGCAACTGCTGGCCGACCCGGAACGCATGATGCGCTGGCAGGCCGGGTTTTTGCTGCTGAGTATGGCTGTGGTTGTGCGGGGGGTGAGACGCGGGCTTGGTCTGGCGGTGCGATGGATGATGCCATTGCTGGCAGTGTTATTGCTGATATTGCTTTATTACAGTGCCACGGTTGGTGAGCTGGGCAAAAGTATCGACTTTGTTTTTGGTCTGCGCGCGGCTGGCCTTACCGCAACCAGTGCACTAAAGGCGCTGGGGCTGGCACTGTTTACACTGAGCCTGGGGGTGGGTGCCATGATGGCTTACGGTGCCTATATTCCCGACCGTGCTCCGGTGATTAAAAGCCTGTTGCTGGTGATCTTGTTCAATGTTCTGGTGGCGTTGAGTTTCGCTGTGGTGGTGTTTGCCATGGTGTTTGCCCATTCCGGAATCAGGCCGGACAGTGGGCCCGGATTGATGTTTATTACCTTGCCTCTGACCTTTGGCAACATGCCCGGTGGTTTGCTGTTAGGCGCGATCTTCTTTTTGCTGACCGCAATTGCCGCCTGGAGCTCGGCGATATCGCTGCTGGAGCCCGGAGTCGCCTGGTTGGTAGAATCCCGTGGCTGTCGCAGGTGGCAGGCCAATTTGATTGTTGGTTCGCTGGCCTGGTTTCTGGGGCTGGGCTCGGTGTTTTCCTTTAATCGCTGGCGCGGTGATATAAACTTTTACGGATTTGTCGATATGCTTACCTCGGCCATTTTATTGCCCTTGACAGCCTTGTTGATCGCTCTTTTTGTTGGCTGGAAAATGCGACGCTCTCTGGTGCGGGAAGAAATGCATGGCGAATCGCTGCACGTGTTTAACGGCTGGTACTGGTTGTTCCGGTATCTGGTGCCAGTGGCGGTTGGGGTGATTCTGGTTGCCGGTCTGTTCGGGTTGTTTGTATGACGTCAATCGAGCGCAGTGCTTTGGTAATGCATCCCGCCAGCGCGATGTTTGCGCTGGTCAACGATGTGTCGGCTTACCCCGAATATATGGACGGCTGTATTGCGGCCGAGATTATTCGGCAGAGCGATACCGAAATGGTGGCCAGGCTGTCTTTAAAAAAGGCCGGGGTAGGGCAGACATTTACCACTCGCAATCAACTCAACTTCCCCCGGTCTGTGGTTATGGAGCTGGAAGAGGGGCCGTTCAGATATCTGCGTGGGGTGTGGCGATTTGATGCGCTCACTGAAGCGGCTTGCAAGGTCAGCTTGAATCTTGAGTTTGAGTTTAAAAGTACGGCCCTGTCTGTGGCGGCGTCGCGATTGTTTGCTCATGTGGCCAACAATCTGGTGGACAGCTTGTGTCGCCGTGCAGAACAAGTGTACCGGACGGGAGGAGCAACAAAATGACCGCGAGCAAGCTGATCATGGTGGAAGTGGCTTATGCCTTGCCGCACGTGCAAAAAATTCTGGAATTGCAGGTTGCAGAAGGTACAACGGCCTTTGAAGCTGCGGAGCAGTCTGGCATCACGGACGAATTTCCCGATATTGATATCGAAACGGCGCGCATGGGAGTCTTTGGCCAGGCTTTTGGCACCAGAGGGCTTGAATCGGCCCGGGAGTACGTGTTGCAGCCGCATGATCGGGTGGAGATTTACCGCCCGCTTGTCATCGACCCGAAAGAAGTGCGTAAACGCAGGGCAGAGGAAGCGAAAGCGAAGCGCTCCTGACGCCTTGAGGGCGATAGCACGTCAGTAGTCGCACGCGGTAAGGGCGGATGCCGGTATTTCCGTGCACCGATCAAATGCCCGGCGGCAAAGAGGGCAACAAACTGCAAAAGTGAAGTCGCCTTTAGCGTGCGACTACCGACGTGCGACCCTGGCTACTTTTTGCTGGTTTCGCCGCTGACTTTGCCTCCGGACGGGAGAAAGTCGCCACTGAAGTGGGTTAGCTTGTCGTCGGCAAAAAACACGCTGATGCGTTCCCGCTTTTCGGAGCTTTCACGGTCGTCAATGCTGTAGAAGTAATCCCACCGGTTCTGATGGAAACTGTCGGCGACCAGAGGGGTGCCAAGTACAAACCGCACCTGGGGCTTGGTCATCCCCGGTTTCAGCTTGTCCACCATGTCCTGGGTGACGATATTACCCTGCTGAATTTCAATTTTATGAACTCCGGGGAATGCAAAGTTCTTGCAGGCTGCCAGGTAACAGGTGAAACAAACGAGAGTAATCAGTTTTACGGCGCGCGACATTGGGGGTTCCAGTATGTAATGCAAACGCGGATAATACCCAATCGCGAAAAGGCTGAGAAGGGGCAAGGTGATGCCGAACGAAAATCAGGAGCTGCGCAAGGCGGGTCTTAAAGTGACCTTACCACGGATCAAGATATTGCAGATCCTGGAAAGCGATGAACGCCACATGAGTGCAGAAGATGTTTACCGGGCCTTGTCAGACGCGGGTGATGACGTTGGTATTGCCACTGTTTATCGTGTGCTTACCCAGTTTGAGGCTGCGGGTTTGGTGATCAGGCATAACTTTGACAACGGACCAGCGGTTTACGAACTGGACCGCGGTGAACACCACGACCACATGGTGTGCACGGAAACTGGCAAGGTGATTGAATTCCACAGCCATGAAATCGAAGCCCTGCAGAAGGCTGTTGCAGACAAGCACGGATACGAGATTATCGGCCACAGCCTGGTGCTGTACGTAAAACCGAAAGCCTGAGATCCACTGCATACGGCAAAATTGTTCATTTAAGGCGATTCGTCATTCAAGGTCGCTCGTCATTCCCGCGCAGGCGGGAATCCATCATATCGAGAGAATTTCGAAATGTATCCCCGCCTGCGGGGGGATGACGGGTTCGGCGCTTATCGTCAGGCAAATTGCACTGGCCTGCTATACCGGCACTTGCTGGAACGAACGGTTTAAAACCATTTGGTCGCCTTTTCCTAACGGTCCGGTGGCTGCTTGCCTATGATCGTATTACATGGCGTGTAGACGTAACGGCTACTACAGGCTTTCAAAAAGGGAGTTCGTGTATGGAATGTCGAGCAGGTGAATCGGAACGCAACTGGTTTCGAAGTGATCGCGTTTACAGTATGAGTGGGCAATGGTACTTCACCACTCGGGAAAAAGAAGAGATAGGCCCGTTTCCGAACCGCCAGGCAGCCCAGGCAGAAGTCGAAAGGTTTTTGCATTGTATGCGGGAGGAAGGTATTTTGGCGGCCCATTACTACACGACGATGCGGCGCAAAATGGGCATGGGCCGAGCCTCGCCCTAACCTGCCCGAGCTGCCTCTATTCGGCCGCGAGTTCCAGCATTTCGCGCGCGTGGGTTCGAGTTTGGGCAGTAATTTTGACGCCACCCAGCATTCGCGCCACTTCTTCCACTCGATCGTCCCCGAGCAATACATCCAGACGAGTATGCGTATGTTTTTTGTCGCTCGCCTTGCTGACCTGCAAGTGGTGGTGGGCGCGGCTCGCCACCTGGGGCAGGTGGGTGACACAAATGACCTGCCCGGCCTCTCCCAGATCGCGCAACAGTGAGCCCACTACATCGGCAGTGGCGCCGCCAATACCGACATCAACCTCATCAAAGACCAGGGTCGGAATCGCAGAGGTGCGAGCGGTAACCACCTGTATAGCCAGGCTGATACGCGACAATTCGCCCCCTGAGGCCACCCGTGCCAGAGGTTTGTGGGATTGGCCCGGGTTGGTGCTCACCAGAAACTCGACGTGTTCAAGTCCGTGTGGACCCTGGCGATCTGCCGCCAGTGGCGTTAATTCTATTTGCAGGTCAGCGCCTTTCATTGCCAGTCCGGGGAAGTGACGGTTGACCGAGCTGGCCAGTTTACCAGCGGTTTTGCCCCGTTTTTCAGACAGCCTGGTGGCACAGTCCCGATAGTGTTGGTGCAGTGTTTCTGCCTCTTGTGTCAGGCTTTCCAGGTTTTGTCCGTTCCCTGACAGCCGTTCCAGCTCTTGGCGCAACTCACGGTGCAGAGTGGTCAGTTCTTCGGCCGGAATGCGATGTTTGCGCGCTAGTTGATAGATCAGATTCAGGCGCTCCTCGATTTCTGCAAGCTTTTGCGGGTCCAGTTCAAAGCTGTCTATATGGTGTCGCAGGGTATGACTGGCTTCATCTACCTGGATGCGGGCGCTGTTTAGCAGATCTTCTACCTCGACAAGACTGGCGTTTTTGTGTGTGATGCCCGCCAGTAGTGAGGACGCCTGATTGAGTCCGGCCAGCAAGTTGTAGTCTTCGTCTTCACTGCACAGCCCTGCCAGCCGCTGGCTGTCGGTCACAATGGTCTCTGCGTTGGCCAACAGTTTTTGCTGGCGCTCCAGTTCCGGTAATTCGCCTTCGGCCAGGGCGAGTTGATCCAGCTCCTCGACCTGAAAACCCAACAGCTCGCGCCGAGCATCAAGTTCGGCGCTGTTGCTCGACAACTGCTCCAGTTGCTCTTGCACAGTTCGCCATTGGCGCCAGGCGGCAGTGACATCTGCCGTCAGTTTGCCGTGTTGGCCAAAGGCGTCGAGCAACTTGCGATGGGTTTCGCGGCGCAGCAGCGATTGGTGTTCGTGCTGGCTGTGGATATCAATCAGCAGATCGCCGCATTGCTGCAGTTGCTGCATGGTGGCGGGCTGGCCATTGATGTAACCGCGGGATCTGCCTTCGCGGGTCCAGACCCGGCGCAGCAAGCACTCACTTTCGGCTTCAAAATCGTGTTGTTCCAGCCACTGGTTGGCCTCGGGTATCTCGCTGATGTCAAAGCAGGCGGTTACCTCGGCACGATCTGCATCGTTGCGGATTTGCCCGCTGTCGGCGCGGTCGCCCAGGGCCATGCCCAGAGCGTCCAGCATCAGTGATTTGCCGGCACCGGTTTCGCCGGTAAGAGCGGTCATGCCGGTTTTGAACTCCACCTCCAGTGTTTCCACCAGCGTAAAGTTCTTGATGTGTAATGAAACGAGCACGTTGGATTACATGTCCTGATTATTGTTTGTTGTCAGGGCCCATCATATACGGAAAGAGTCGGAAGTCGGAAGTCGGAAGCAAACCCCAAACCCCCAAGCCCCCAAACCTGGCAGGCTCAATTACCACGTTGCCGAGCGCAGCGATGGCGCGTGCCGTTAGCTTCCGACCTCCGACTTCCGACTCAAAAAACCTTGAATCCACAAAACCCACCCCCATATAGGCCCCGAGCCAAAAATACACGGAGTACAGTCGTGTCCACCAAACAAGAAAACAGCGGCAGCGATCGACCGGAGCCGGAAGCTGCAGAAAGAGTATCAGAAGAGGTAGCAGAGGAAGTGACGGAAGAAGGTGTAGAACAGCAGGAGCAGTCTACCGATGAGGCCTTTGCAGCGTTGCAGGAAGACCTGGTGCATGCTCGCGAAGACGTGCTGCGAGCCCAGGCCGAAATGCAAAACTTGCGTCGTCGCGCCGAACGCGACGTTGAAAACGCCCACAAATACGCGCTGGACAAATTTGTCGGTGAATTACTGCCGGTGGTAGACAACCTGGAACGTGCTCTGGCGGCCGACAGCGAAGGTAGCCAGGCAGTACTCGAAGGCATTGAACTCACGCTGAAAAGCTTTATGGATGTCTTGAAACGCTTCAATGTGGAACAGATAGACCCCCATGGCCAGCCCTTTGATCCGGGATTACACCAGGCCATGAGCATGGTGCCGAATCCGGATATGGAGCCAAACACGGTGATGGAGGTGTTCCAGAAGGGTTATACCCTCAATGGACGGCTGGTGCGGCCGGCGATGGTTGTTGTTGCCAGGAATGAATGATTCCGGGTAGCCCTTGAAAGTGAAATATTCAGGCCCATTATTCAGGTATATGAAAGACACATTTACATTAATTTCAGATACATAACGCTCACATTTTTTGTCGGGCAGGAAACAGAGCACAGTTGACAGAACAAGTTGACAGAATTCGGAGAGAAAGCAAATGGGAAAGATAATCGGTATTGACCTGGGCACCACCAACTCTTGTGTAGCGGTGATGGAAGGTGACAAGGCCAAGGTAATCGAAAACGCCGAGGGTGCGCGGACTACGCCGTCTATTGTGGCATTTACAGAAGACGATGAGACCCTGGTCGGTCAATCGGCCAAGCGTCAGGCCGTAACTAACCCGAACAACACTCTGTTTGCCGTCAAGCGTCTGATCGGCCGCCGTTTTGAAGACGATGTTGTGCAAAAAGACATCAAAATGGTGCCTTACAAGATTATCAAGGCAGACAACGGTGATGCCTGGGTAGAGGTAAAGGGCGAGCAAAAAGCGGCCCCGCAGATTTCTGCCGAGGTGTTGAAAAAAATGAAGAAGACCGCCGAAGACTACCTCGGTGAAAGCGTTAAGGAAGCCGTGATTACTGTACCGGCCTACTTCAATGACTCCCAGCGTCAGGCGACTAAAGATGCCGGCCGCATTGCGGGTCTCGACGTCAAGCGGATCATTAACGAGCCTACTGCAGCGGCACTGGCCTACGGTATGGACAAAACCCCCGGTGACCGGGTAATCGCTGTATACGACCTCGGCGGTGGTACCTTCGATATTTCCATCATCGAAATTGCCGATGTAGATGGTGAACATCAGTTTGAAGTGCTTTCCACCAATGGCGACACCTTCCTGGGTGGTGAAGACTTTGACTTGCGCTTGATTGAATATCTGGCAGACGAGTTCAAGAAAGAGAACGGCATTGACCTGCACAGTGACCCATTGGCGCTACAGCGCCTTAAAGAGGCCGCCGAAAAGGCCAAAATAGAATTGTCTTCCAGTCAACAGACCGAAGTGAATTTGCCATACATTACTGCCGACTCTACCGGTCCCAAACACCTGGTGGTGAAACTGACTCGGGCGAAATTGCAGTCGTTGGTGGAACAGCTGGTACAGCGCTCCCTGGAGCCCTGCCGCATTGCCCTTAAGGATGCTGGCAAATCAGCCTCGGATATCAACGATGTCATTTTGGTGGGTGGTCAAACCCGCATGCCACTGGTTCAGGAAAAAGTAACCGAATTTTTTGGCAAGGAACCACGCAAGGACGTAAACCCCGACGAGGCCGTGGCTATTGGCGCTGCTATCCAGGGTGCGGTGTTGTCTGGCGACGTTAAAGACGTATTGTTGTTGGATGTGACGCCATTGACCCTGGGTATTGAAACCATGGGTGGTGTGGCCACTCCGTTGATCGAAAAGAACACGACGATTCCCACCAAGAAGTCGCAGATCTTTTCGACGGCTGATGACAACCAGACTGCGGTGACCATTCATGTTGTGCAAGGCGAACGCAAGCAGGCAGGCCAGAACAAGTCTCTGGGCCGCTTTGACCTGGCAGATATACCGCCGGCACCTCGTGGTATGCCCCAGATTGAAGTCACCTTTGATATCGACGCCAACGGTATTTTGAACGTAGGTGCCAAAGACAAGGCCACCGGCAAAGAGCAGTCCATTGTTATCAAGGCATCTTCCGGTCTGTCGGATGAAGAAGTTGACAAAATGGTCGCTGATGCCGAATCGCACGCCGCCGAAGACCAGAAGTTCGAAGAGCTGGTGCAAGCGCGCAATACCGCAGACGGTTTGGCTCACGCAGCCAAAAAGACCCTTGAAGAAGCGGGTGACAAGGCCACTGAAGAAGAGAAGTCTGCCATCGAAGCCGCTATCGCCGAAGTGGAAGAGGCGGTGAAAGGTGACGACAAGGACAAAATGGACGAAGCGGCCAAAAAGCTTTCTGAAGTATCCGGCACGCTGGCGCAAAAACTCTATGCCGAACAGGCTAAGGCAGGTGGCGAGCAAGGCCAGGCTGACGGGGCAGAGGCTTCTTCCTCCGAGCAATCGGGTGGCGAAGATGTTGTCGATGCCGAATTTGAAGAAGTGAAGGATGATAAATAAGTTAGACGTTGGAAGTTAGAGGTTGGACGTGAAAACCAGTCCGTAGCCTGGATGATGGCTGAGCGGAATTCGGGCGATCAAATGTGGTCTGCTCGGGTTTCGCTTCGCTGTTTTCGGGTTGCACGTTATCAACCAACCGAGCGAAGTGATGGTGTGAACAACTTGCTTCCAACTTCCAACTTCCAACTTAATAAGTAAGCAGACAAACACATGTCCAAACGCGACTACTATGAAATTCTCGGCGTTGCCAAAAACGCGTCAGAAGCGGATATAAAAAAGTCCTATCGTCGTATTGCAATGAAACATCACCCGGATCGCAATCCGGACAGTAAAGAGTCAGAGGATGTATTCAAGGAAGCGACCGAAGCGTATGAAGTGCTTGCCGACAAGGAAAAGCGTGCCGCCTACGACCAGTTTGGCCACGCCGGTGTAGATGCCAACGGCTTTGGTGCCGGTGGTGGGCAAGGCGCCGGCTTTGGCAATTTCGGCGATATTTTTGGTGATGTTTTTGGTGACATTTTCGGTGGTGCCCGGGGCCAGGGGCGCGGTGGCCCGCGCAGAGGCGCCGATCTCAGCTACACGCTGGAACTGACCCTGGAAGAAGCCGTTAAAGGTATTACCAAAAAAATCCATATTCCAACCCTGATCAACTGCGAAGAATGCAGCGGCAGTGGCGCAAAAAAAGGTACGTCGCCCGCGACATGTGACACCTGTAACGGCGTTGGCCAGGTGCGTATGCAGCAAGGTTTTTTCGCCGTGCAGCAAGCGTGCCCCAAATGTCGTGGTCGGGGCAAGGTGATCACTGATCCCTGCCGCAGTTGTCATGGTCGGGGTCGCATCGAAAAACAGAAAACCCTTTCGGTCAATATTCCACCGGGTGTTGATACCGGTGATCGAATTCGCCTGTCTGGCGAAGGTGAAGCAGGGCCCGATGGTGGTCCGGCGGGTGATGTTTATGTGCAAGTATCGGTGCGTGAACACAACATCTTTCATCGCGATGGCAACAACCTGTACTGCGAGGTGCCGATCAGTTTTTTTGACGCGGCCCTGGGCGGTGAGCTGGAAGTGCCTACCCTTGGCGGACGTGTCAAGCTCAAGGTGCCCGCCGAAACCCAGACCGGCAAGCTGTTTCGCATGCGCGGTAAGGGAGTGACGCCGGTGCGCGGTGGTGCGCCGGGAGACTTGCTCTGCAGGGTTGTGGTGGAAACACCGGTCAAGCTCAGCGCCGAACAAAAAGATCTGATGGAACAATTGCAGGCAAGCTTTGAGGGCGGCGAACATTCGCCGCGCAAATCTTCATGGTTTGACGGTGTTAAAAGCTTTTTTGACAGTCTTTGAAAGTTAACTGCAAGAGTGAGCGTTCTGGCATTCTCATGACCCATGCGAATATGAATGAAAAACTCTGATATAGACTGCATTTGTATAAACCACCTCTCCTGATTTGCCTGTCGTCCTCTTTCCAGGGAGTCTGTGAACGTGAGTGCATATAATCCGAGGCTCCCAATCTCAGAGGCTTCGGTGGTTTTTCTGTTCTACCCCTTGTTGACCAGCGTTTTTCCGGCAGGAACACTTCACAGACAGTTCTTTAAAAAGACAGGGTGATTTGACCACTCGCACGTTAATCGAATAGAAAGCAGGTACAAAACAGATAGACGGGCATTATCCGGGACGTCTTCACCCTCTATACAATGTTCATTCATTGCTCAACAGGGAAATGGAACTGGGGCGCACCGGTATTTCTGTCAATCCGAATTTCTTTTAAAAACAATTGGATAGCTAAATCAGGCCAAGACCAGGTGAATTCAACTTATGAACCCATTGATGACACTTTCAAAGCGCACTAACCGCAAAAAATATGTTTCCCGGTTGTGGTCGGTTGCCGCGCTGGTGACTGCAGTTTTTCTGTCGCTACCGTCACAGGCAGAAACCAGGGGCTATGTCATTTATTACATGCATCTGGCTACCCATGCCGACCCCCGCAATTGCCCCGAGGGAGAAAAACGCGACAGCGGCGCAGTATTGGCGCGTGCCCTCAAGCTCAGAGGCTACAGCGCTGAAGAAGCCAAAAAGCTTCTTGATGGCAGTGAAAGCGACTTCAGTCCGGTGCTTGGGGAGATTGAGCGCAATCGTGGTTTTAAAAACGGAAAACCGGCCAATGTCGCCAACTACCCGGACTCTTCCCCTGATCCCAAATTGGCCACGGTAAATGGCCCCTATGCCTATGGGTTTAATCTGAATGGCAAGGTCGAGGAATCCCCCGGCGCCTTTGAAGACCCGGAAACCGGTGAAAAGGGTGTCGATAACCAGCTGTTTAGAGCGGTGGGCTGCGCCGACAACTACAATTTTAGTTTGCCAAAACGCCCCTATAGCATTAAAGCCTTTTGGGATCTTTTTTCCGTCGGTAGTCCGGCCTGGTTAATGGCGGTGACGACAGACGATTTCGATGCCGGCGGTTCTGCCACAGTGACATTTTATAACGCGATCTCCAGCCGCCGTCAGGATGCTGCGTCCAAAACCATGCGCAATATGACGTATGTTATCGATCCCTCCTCGCGCACCAGTGGCGAGTTCAGAGGTGTCATTCGCAATGGCGTATTTACCTCTGAACCGGGAACAGGCAAATTATTTATGGAGCAACCTAACTACCAGGCTATTCCGGAAATGGATCTGACGCAGGCGCGTTTGCGTATCAACTTCGATCCCAAAACCGGAGATGCAGGCGGTTATGTGGCCGGTTACCTGCCATGGTTGAACTTCTGGTTTACCGGCCCCGGCGGTGGCCTCGATATTGTCAATACGTGGTACCGTTTCAATGAACTGGCAGACGCCAGTCCGGACCCTGAAACCGGTAAAAATACTGCGATCTCCGCTACCTTTCGCCTCGACGCGGCGCCCGCTTTTATTGCTCGTGTCGACGGTCAATTGATCGCCACAACCCACTAGCCTTGTCCAGGGAAATATATCTATGTCACCAACAAGCAAACCTGGTATTTTGTTTTCTCGCCCCTTTATTGTCAGGGCGAGCGTTGCCCTGATCCTTGCGCTGGTATGTGCGGTTTTTGTCTGGCTGGTGTTGCTGCCCGGTGGCAACGTAAATATGGCCGACGGTAATGGTGCTTCCCATGTTGAACGGATCAAGCGACTCAATCCGGAACAATATCGCAACAGTATTCGCGATATTTTTGGGGAAGGAATCGAAATAGACGGGAACTTTGTGGAAGCAGGCCAGCGCGAGGGCGGCTTGTTGGCGGTTGGCGATGCCCAGTCAGGAATTTCTGCCTACGGTTTTGAAAGCCTGGAAAAACTTGCCCGAAATCTTGCATCGCAGGTGGTAAGTGAGCGCCTCCGTCACGAATTGCTTCCTTGCAAGCCATCGTCCGAAGCGGCTTTTGATCGGAAGTGTGCCGGGCAATTTATCGACTCGGTGGGCTATTTGCTTTACCGCCGGCCGCTGCAAGACACAGAACATCAAAACCTGTTGCAGTTGGCCGAAACCAGCGCCAATGGTAATTTTTATGCCGGGCTGGAAAAAAGCCTGACACGCATGCTGGTCTCTCCCAATTTTCTGTTTCGCATTGAGCGAACCGTGCCAGACCCAGATGCTGATGATGCTTATCGTTTGACTGCCTATAGCAAGGCGTCGCGACTCAGTTTTTTACTTTGGAACAGTTCGCCCGACAAAAAACTGTTGCAATCGGCCGAACAGGGGGAGCTGAACAGCCAGTCAGGGCTGGAACGACAGGTTCAGCGTCTGCTCGATTCACCTCGGCTGGAAGAGGGGGTGCGAGCATTTTTTTCTGATATGCTGGCATTCGATGAGTTTCACTCTCTCAGAAAAGATCCAATTATATACCCCCAGTTCAGTCATCAGACCTCACTGGACGCAAAAGAGCAAACGTTGCGCACGCTCACGGATCACCTGTTGGCCCGTAACGGAGACTACCGGGATCTTTTTACCACGCCAAATACTTTTCTGACACCAAACCTGGCGGCATTACTCGACGTGCCATTGGTACAGCGGCGGCTGATCGGCCGACCGGATACTTGGGCACCCTATACGTATGCCGGGGACGATCCGCGTGCGGGCCTGCTTGCCCAGCCCAGTTTTGTGGCGCTGCATTCCCACCCGGGCCGCACCTCACCCACATTGCGCGGCAAGGCCTTACGTCAAAACCTGTTGTGTCAGGAGGTGCCAGCACCACCCCCCAATGTGGATTTCAAAATCGTCAATGACGTCAGCAACCCCGACTATAAAACCACACGCCAGCGCCTTTCTGCGCATGCCACTAATCCTACTTGCGCGGGTTGTCACAAAATTACCGACCCGATTGGACTAGCGCTGGAAGTTTTTGACGGAGACGGTCAGTACCGAACTTATGAAAACGGCATTGCAATAGACACCAGTGGCGAAATGGACGGTGTGCCCTTTACAGACTACCAGGACCTGCGCACTGCGTTGCACGATAACCCGGCTGTGGTTTCTTGCGTTGTAAACAGGCTGTTTTCCTATGGATCGGGTCGAAAAGTGACGGCGCGCGATCGCCGTGGTCTGAAAAGTCTGCGCAAGAATTTTGCGAAGCAAGGGTATCACCTGCCTGAACTGCTGAGGGCGCTGGCCACCAGTGAACTGTTTTTTCGTGAGGCGGCTCCGGTCGTCGAGCCAAAAGACGAAGAGCATGTTGCTTCGCGTTGAGCGGTGCAAAATCAGAGGAGAGCAATCAATGACCAGGACAATCACTCGCAGACGAGTTTTGCGTGGTATGTTGCAGGGCAGTGGCATAGGGGTTGGTTTGCCGCTATTGGACCTGTTTTTGAACGACAACGGCTCTGCCCTGGCCGACGGCAATGCCTTGCCCCTGTGCTTTGGCAGTTGGTACTGGCCATTTGGTTTCAGCCCGGGAATGTGGGAGCCAAAAACCGATGGTCAAAATTATGAGTTACCACCGCAATTGCAACAGCTGGCGCCGATTAAGGACAAGATCAATGTATTCAGCGACATGCAGATTTTTCTTGATGGCAAAGTGCAAACCGCTCATATTTCGCAGCCACAAGTTATTATGTCCGGATACTTCAGGGGTGCCTCGTACGGTTTTATGAGGCCAACACTGGACGTGATTCTCGCTGAACAGATGCGAGTGCGCACACGTTTCAAATCGCTTGTTGGTGCTTGCGATGGTGTACGCGCCAACACCTATAGCTCGCGCGGTGAAAATGCCGTGAACCCGCCGGATACCTCTCCGATCGCTATGTATCAGCGGATTTTTGGCGATGGTTTCGTCGATCCCAACGCTGGAGAGTTCACCCCGGACCCTGCGGTAATGTTGCGCAAAAGCGTGCTGTCGACGGTCACCGAAGACCGGCAGGATTTGGTAAAAGCAGCAGGGGCATCGGATCGCGCGCGCTTGGATGAATTTTTCACCTCATTGCGGGAGCTGGAGCAAAAACTGGCACTGGAGCTGCAAAAGCCTGCACCAATGGAGGCTTGTGATGTACCCGACCCGGTGCAGCAAACCAGTCCCAACTTCGAAATTGATCAGGTGATGCTCAACCACAGTTTATTTGCGTCGCTGATTGCCCATGCTTTGGCTTGTGGGCAGACCCGTATCTTCAATCTGTCCATCGGTCAGGAAACGGTCAGGTCTGGCGACCCGACCACCAACCACACATACACTCACGAAGAGAACATTGATGATGAGCTGGGGTATCAGCCAAACAGCTATTGGTTTGCCAATCGTTACATGGCCGGTTTTAAGGAAATGGTGCAGACTCTTGACGGCGTCAAGGAGGGGGACGGCACCTTGCTCGATCGCACACTGATGCTGGGTTGGACTGATCACGGTTTTGCCAAATATCACTCAATAGAAAAATACCCGGCCTTTATGGCTGGCAGTGCTGGTGGAGCTGTTAAGACCGGTTATCACGTTGCAGGTCATGGCTCGACTTGCACCCGCCTCGGTTTGACCTGCTTGCACGCACTGGGAGCGCCATACCGCAGTTGGGGAGAAGATTCCAATACTGCCACAGAGCCATTTTCCGACGTTTTGGCGTAGTAAAAAAAGGGCGCAGTATAAAAACGGGTGTATTTATGACGAAACAAAAAATTTATCCAACTTTGCCACTGCTGGCTATGTTTATGGCAGTGTTCGTGGCAGCGGCACCTCAATCCTGGGCCGATACAGAAACCACTTACTCGACACCGCCGGGTATTGTGCTGGTAGCGGTTTACCAAACATACCGTGGCACTCCCGACAGGGTATGGACACGTCTCGGCGACAGCGAGGGTCGCACCTTGTTTGTGTCTGACACCGATACCGAAAACCAGTCTGCTTGTACGGGAGATTGTGCAAGGGAATTTCCCCCCGTACTGGCATTGCCGGGGTCCAGGGAAAGCGCCCAGTGGAAACTTGTCAAGCGGGAAGAAGGGCTACAGTGGGCTTATCAGGGCAAGCCATTGTATACCTTTGCTCGTGAAACCCGTCTAAACGAAGTGCTGGATAATGTTATGGAAGCACAGGAAAAGGACGAACGGGCGATCGTGAAGGTAAAGCCGAAAAATCCGCTGCTGGCTCCCGAGGGTTGGCATATAGCGCGTTACAATCCCGGTCAGGGTATGCAATTGCCTGCCAATATTCAGATAGAGGAAGTCGCTGCTGCGGCGTCTGCTGCGTTGACGGACAAGGACGGATTTACGCTATACAGTTTTGTTGACAAGGCTGCCAAAGATGATGATGCAGCACGCCCCTGCGAGCAGTGCGGCGACCAATGGATACCGGTACAGGCAGGCCAGTTATCCCGAGAATTTGGCGATTTTACGCTGATTGATCTTGATGATGGTCGCAGGCAGTGGGTGTTTCGCGGTGCGCCGCTCTACCGTTTTTCTGGTGATCAGTTGCCTGGCGAAATCAATGGCATTATGGCCCCGGTAAAAGATGGATTAAAGTGGCGGGTCGTTGATATTGAAAAGCATTTTGTGCCGGCCGGGGTAACTGTTCGCGATGAGGTTTCCCTGGGTTATATCTTTGCTACGGATAAAGGCATGCCGATCTACAGTCGCGATGTTCTGCCAAGAGCTCTCCTGGCGAGCAGCGCCACGTATGTAAAAGGCAAGACACTGGGTACGTTGGGTTGTGATGAGCAATGTTTGAGCGAATGGTTACCCATGGTGGCTCCGGCAGACGCCCAGCCCCAGGGATACTGGGAGATTGTTGAACGTGATAACGGCGTTCGCCAGTGGACTTATATGGGATACGCCCAGTACCTCAATTCACAGGATTCACCTGGCGCCAATACAATTGCCTCGGGCGACAGCCTGTACGACCTGGTGGTTGGCGACAAAGGCCGTTATACCGTTGCGGATGCTACGCGCGCAAAGGGTAGTGGTCCTTTCGCTGGTACTACAGGTGGAGGCTTTTTCTGGAGGGCGAGTAAACCCAATGGCGAAAATATTGGTACGCGTTGATAAATTCAACTGGCTTCGGCATATGGGCAAACTAAAA
>JBNKFQ010000192.1:0-51934 GCA_050289385.1 Porticoccaceae bacterium
CCCATCCCTGTGCTCGGCTTTGCGGGCAGGGTGTTGGGTAAGGTTGTTGCGTGCGACGTGCGACCCCAAATAAAAAAAGCCCGGCTCTCGAAACCGGGCTTTTTGCGATTAAAGAACGAAAATCATTTTGCAGTTTTTAAATACCGCTCACGGGACGCCATGATTTCCTGACGCGCTTCTTCAACATTGCCCCAACCATCAACCTTGACCCACTTGCCTTCTTCAAGATCCTTGTAGTTTTCAAAGTAATGTTCGGTTTGCTTGAGCAACAATTGAGGAAGATCGTGAATGTCCTGAACGTGCTCATACATTTGGGTTAATTTGTTGTGCGGCACGGCAATAAGTTTGGCATCGGGGCCAGACTCATCAGTCATTTTCAGCATGCCAATGGGGCGACTGCGAATAACTGAACCCGGCACCACCGGGTGAGGTGAAACCACAAGTACATCCAGCGGGTCGCCATCTTCAGACAGTGTCGCGGGAATAAAACCATAGTTAGCGGGATAGAACATCGGCGTTGCTACAAAGCGGTCTACGAACAGAGAGTCGCTGTCCTTGTCGATTTCATATTTTATGGGATCATGATTGGCTGGAATCTCAATGATGACATTGAGGTCATCAGGTAATTCCATGCCGGCAGGAATTTTGCTGTAACTCATTGGTTAGGATCTCTCAAATGGAGGCAATTGAAAGGCGCGCATTATACAGAGGACAAGCAATAGAAAACAGGGAACAAAGTGATGGAGTGAGCAGTACAGGTGGTTTTCATTTTAGTGGTGAGGGAGTAGAATCGCGCCACTGTCGTGTTTTGACGGTATTTCCCAAGGGGTGGCTGATGTATTGATTGCTCAGCCTGAGATGCCACTAAAGGCGAACCCTTAGAACCTGATCCGGTTAGTGCCGGCGTAGGGATGGGTGAGCGCCCATGGCAAAACCGTAGAGGGCGCCCACGGTGCATCAAAGCCACTGTTTCCTTGACGTCCAACCGGGTCTCCAATTTTATTACAGGAGACTCTCATGAAAATTTATACTTTCCTTCAAACAGTACGATATCCAGTTGCGTACCTTTCAATGGCGTACTTTTCAATGGCGTGCATTTCAATGGTGGGTGCTTTGGCAACCGCCCAAGTGGCCAGTGCTGACACTATCGAAGAAATAATTGTCAGTGCTGATTTTCGCAAAGGGCGAATTATGGATATGCCAGCCAGCCTGACGGTCATCAGCGAAGAGGAGATCCGCAATCGCACCGCCCAGCATATGGAAGACATGTTAATTGTCGCCCCCAATGTCAATTTTGCATCGGGTGCTTCCCGTGGTCGCTACATTCAAATTCGCGGGATTGGAGAGCGCAGCCAGTTTGTGGACCCGATTAATCCATCAGTTGGCGTCACCATAGATGATATGGATTTTAGTGGTATTGGTGGCGCGGCAACTCTGTTTGATGTCAGGCAGATGGAAGTTCTGCGCGGACCACAAGGGACCCGCTTTGGTGCTAACGCTCTGGCCGGGATGGTGAATATCACATCCGCTGACCCGACCGAAGTATTTGAAGGACGTGTCGAAAGCAGTCTGGGTACTTATGACACCTGGAGTCTGGGTGCCGTTGTCAGTGGCCCATTGCGTGACGATTTATCGGGGCGCCTGGCCGTACAGCAATATCGCAGTGACGGCTTTATGGAAAATATACACCTCGGTCGGGACGATACCGGTAATCGCGATGAAATGACAGTAAGAGGTAAACTGCGCTGGCAAGCGAGTGAAGACTGGGCAATTGATTTTACCGGCTTTTACGCCGATATCGATAATGGCTACGACGCGTTTTCTCTCGACAATACCCGGCAAACCCTTTCGGATGAGCCTGGTCAAGACAAACAGCAAACCGTGGCGACAAAGGTCAAGGCAACCTGGACAGGCAGCGAAGCTTTTGTGCTTGAGGCGATTGCATCCTACAGCAATTCCGACCTGGAATATGGCTACGACGAAGACTGGACGTATGTGGGAATTCATCCATCTGGCTATTCATCAACAGATAATTATCTGCGTGATCGGGAGTCCAGGCGGCTTGAATTACGCTTTCTTTCTCAGCCGGGTGCCGAACTGTTTGGCAATACGGCATGGGTGGCCGGTATCTATTTGAATCATCGTGATGTTGACCTGGAGCGCCAGTTTTTTGACTGGATTCTTTATACCCCTGACGCGACATTCCTGAGTCAATATGAAACTCGGAACCTGGCGCTTTACGGTCAGTTGGATACACAGTTGACTGACCGTCTGGTATTTACCGCGGGTGTTCGACGGGAAGAATTTGATGGTGATTATCAGGACAACCAGGGTATTACCGCGACCCCGGGTGAGGGAGTCTGGGGTGGAGAGCTGAGTCTGAAATACCGAGCTTCTGACAATGCCCTGTTATACGTTTTGATATCTCGTGGTTACAAGGTTGGCGGTGTTAATGGAGACGCTCTGGGTAAAGCGCAAAAAAGCGGTTTTCAGGAAGAACAGCTTGAGTTTTTACAAAACCGCCTGGAATTTTCTACCGAAAATCTCAACAACTGGGAGTTTGGCTTAAAAGGGGTGTGGTTTGACAGTCGCCTGACCGCTCGTGTTGCTGCCTTTTATATGGATCGTGATAATGTTCAACTGAAAGGGTGGATTAACGAAGACCAGTCTTTTATTGGTTATGTGGATAATGCTGCCCGGGGTGCAAATTACGGGGCCGAGATTGAACTGGCTTTTAATGCTACCGACGCATTGCAATTGTTTGCCAATCTGGGCGGCTTAATAACGGACATACAGGATTTTGAAGTTTACGACTCAGTCCAGGGAGAACTGGTTGATAAAAGCGGCCGTGATCAGGCGCACGCCCCAAATTATCAGTTTAATATCGGTGGAGAATGGCAGACTGGTAATGGCCTGTATGCGCGCATCGAACTGGAAGGCAAGGATAACTTCTATTTTTCTGACAGCCATGATCAGAAGTCTGACAGTTACCAGTTGTTGCATGCCCGGTTTGGCTATCGCAACGGTCCACTCAACCTGGCCCTTTGGGGTCGAAACCTGACGAACAAGGACTATCAGGTGCGGGGGTTCTACTTCCCGAACGACCCAAGAAAGGCCTATATTCCAGAGCCGTATTATCAATATGGAGAACCGCGCCTGGTTGGTATTTCTGCCAGCTATGAATTTTAAACAGGAGCCCGGCAATGAAGCTAACCGTTGAAATCAGCATGTACCCTTTGCAGGATAACTACATTCCTCCGATTGATGGCATTATCGAAAGGTTAAACAGTTACCCTGAGTTAAAAGTTAAAACAACACCGACCTGTACACAGTTGGTTGGAGACTATGACAGGGTTATGGAAATATTGGCGATTGAAATCAGGCAAAGTTACCAGATGTACGGGAAGGCTGCCTATGTCACCAAGTTTTTACCGGACTATGAACCGTTTTGATGGATATTTTCTGGCAAGAAATCTGGCCAAATTTTTGGCAACAGTTTACCGGCTGGGAGGGCGTGGCAGTGATACTTGCTGCGCTCTATTTGCTATTGGCGATGAGAAAAACAATCCTTTGCTGGTACGCTGCGTTTATCAGTTCTGCGATTTACGCCGTGATTTTTTGGGACGTATCCTTGTTAATGGAATCGGCACTAAGCATTTACTACGTCGCGATGGCTGTGTTTGGTTGGTATGAATGGAAGTATGGTGGTGGCAGGCATCAGGGAGTGCAAATTCATCGCTGGAATATTCGGCAACATATGCTGGCGATTGGGGCCGTATTGGCAACCAGCGGTATTTCGGGCTATCTGTTATCGGAGAATACATCAGCGGTGTGGCCCTGGCTGGATTCTTTTACTACCTGGGGGGCAGTGCTTACAACCTGGATGGTAGCCAGAAAGGTTCTGGAAAACTGGATTTACTGGTTTGTGATTGATGGTATTTCGATTTTTCTGTATGTCGACCGAGGGCTTTATCCGACGGCTATACTTTTTGTTTTTTATGTAATAGTCGTCTGTTTCGGGTACGTGGCGTGGCGTAAAAGTCTTGATTCAAAAACATATGGTCTTGAAGAGACAGAGAGTAAAAAAAACAGTGATATCGATTCCGGAAAACTGGCCTGAATGGGGTTTTGATCTTGTCGACCGGCCAGTGGTAATCAGGCAGCTCGATAGTGGACAGACTAATAACAGCTTTTTACTGGAGAGTGGTGGCCGTCGACTGGTTTTGCGTTTGAATGCAAAAAACAGTACAGCATTGGGCATAGACCGTTCCGTTGAAGAAAAAATTCTGGCCGCCACTTCCGAGGCGGGTTTGTCTCCCAGGCAATATTACTGCAATCCACAGCAAGGTATTCTGGTGACCGACTATTTACCACCGTGGCGGCCAGGCCCGCTTGAGTCAATGCACCTGGAGCAGTTTGCCGGTTTATTGCGGCAGATACATGAGTTGGAGGCTGATGTACCTGCGGTGAATTACGTGGCTTATACCGAGCAATACGTTGCGCAGCTTCAACAAAAAAGGGGTAGCCTCAGCAAGGTACAGATTGAGCTGCGTGACAGGGAGCTGCCCTTTGTGACAGCGTTTCAGTCACAGCTCGATTCTCCTTCGCATGCTGGGCCACGGCTGTGCCACCATGATCCAACGCCAGAACACTGGCGACAGCAGAATCGCCAACTGTGTTTGATAGACTGGGAATATGCGGCTTTGCGGGATCCGGCTTGCGACCTGGTGCTGTTTGCACAGGGCTGGCGCTTGAGTTGTGAACAGGAGCAACAATTATTGCGTTATTATGGGTCTGGCGTTTCACGTCAGCGGTTTGGTGAGGCAAAACGTGTTTGTGAATACGTTGACCGCTTGTGGTTTGAGATTCAGGCAGGGTGATAATCAGCGCTCCCTGGAAGAAAATTTGAGAAATAAACAGGAAACGATATGTTATTGGATTTGTTTAAAAAACATGTAGCTGAAAAAGTATCAAACATAGAAGAGATTTTAGCCACAACGGGCTACAACGAATTGTTAGTTGCTTCCGGTCAGGTAAAGGTGCAATTTCAGGACGATATGTTTTATCCCTTTAAGACCAACCCATATTTTAAGGAGTGGCTTCCGCTCAACAAACGTCAGAACTGTTTTCTGCAATTGGCCAGGGGTTTGGAAAAACCGCGCTTGTACCTGGCTTGTGAAGAAGATATTTGGCATACGGCGCCACAATCGTTGCCGGCAGGATGGGATGAACCTTTTGAAATTATCGAATACAAAACACTGGAAGAGCTGCGTGGGCGTTTGGACCTGGCGAGCGGAGAGCTGGCCTATATAGGTGAAAACAACGAATTTGGATTGCCTGTTGAACGCTGTAACCCGCAGACAATTCTTAACCACATCGATTACCGACGTCGTAGCAAAACGTCTTATGAACACGCTTGTGTGCGCGAAGCAAATCGTCGAGCGGTGCCGGCGCACCGGGCAGCCCATGCTGCCTTTTTGGCGGGCGCGTCCGAGTTGGAAATTTGCTCGGCTTACTTGTCAGCCAGTAACAGCTCGGAAAATGACATGCCTTATCCGGTTATCGCCGGGCTCAACGAGCACGCCGGTGTATTACACCATTTTATGCTTGATAAACAGGCGCCGGCTGAACACCACAGTTTTTTGATAGATGCGGGGGTAGATTTTAACGGCTACGCATCGGATATTACGCGTACCTATGCGTTTGATGAGAACAGCGAATTTGCCGAAATGATCCGCGCAATGGATCAGAAACAGCTTGAGCTGGTGGCGGCCGGAAAGCCGGGCAAGAGCAATATTGATCTGCACTGTCTTTCACATGTAAAAGTGGCAGAAGTTCTGGCTCAGTTTGACATTATCAATGTTTCAGCAGAAGCGGCGGTAAAAACCGGTATCACCAATACGTTTTATCCCCATGGCCTGGGACATGGTCTGGGTGTGAACGTTCACGATAAGGGTGGTCAACTGGCGAGCCCGGACGGTGCAATGATTCCGCCTCCCGAGGCATATCCCCGTTTGCGTAATACCACGCCGGTGGTTGCAGGACAGATTCATACCGTTGAACCCGGTTTGTATTTTATTCCGGCTTTGCTGGACAAGCTGCGTGATACAGCTAACGCCAGCTCGATTAACTGGGATCGGGTCTCTGAATTTATCCCCTATGGTGGCATTCGTATTGAGGACAATATTATTGTTCACAACGATGGCACGCTGGAAAATCTGACCCGTGATGCGTTTGCCGAATGTTGATGCAGTATTTAACAAGTGATCAACGGAGGGGGCACTGCCACTGCCCCCTCTATACTTCTTCCTCTGCTTCTTCATCGGCGGATTTTTTCTTCACCCAACGTCCAAAAAACACGCCCACTTCAAACAATAACCACATGGGTACGGCCAGCAGCGATTGTGAAATCATATCGGGTGGCGTCAGTAACATGCCCACCACAAAACAACCAACCAGAATATAGGGTCTTTTTTGAGCCAGGGCTTCCGGTGTAGTAACGCCGGCAGCGATCAAAATAATCGTTGCAATGGGTATTTCAAAAGCAATACCGAAGGCAAAAAACAACTTCAGAACAAAATTGAGATAGGATGAAATATCGGTCATTACCGCTACATTTTCCGGGCCGGTACTGGTAAAAAAACCGAATAATAGAGGGAACACAACAAAATAAGCGAAGATAACACCGACGTAAAATAACACAATGCTGGAGAAAAACAGCGGTGTCGCCAGGCTCTTTTCATTTTCGTACAGTCCTGGTGCGATGAACGCCCAGATCTGATAAAGAACGTAAGGCATGGCAATAAACAGCGACACAATCAATGTGAGTTTAAAAGGGGCGAAAAACGGAGAGGTTACCTCCGTTGCAATCATGGAGCTGTTTTCTGGCAGCAGAGCCTGCAGAGGCGCCGACACAAATTCGTAGATGTCATTGCTGAAATAAAACAAGGCAATAAAGATTGCCAGAGTTACCATTATGATTCTTAGCAGGCGATCTCTCAGCTCCAGTAAATGGCCAATCAGAGGCTGTTCGGAACCATCAGGGATGTCAGTATCACTCATTGCTTGTTGCGAGTCTCTTCAGTTTGGTCTGATGACAGGTCAGAATCTTGATTTTTCTGGTCGGATGGCTGTTCCGAAGGCGATGCAGGTGGCTTCTCTTCTGATAGCGGAGATTTTTCAGGTAACGGAGAGTCTTCGGGTAATGGGGATGACGGCTCTGGCGAACTATCTGACCGGGAGTCAGAGGCTTGTTCCGACACTGAATCGCCTGAGTCGGGATTGATGGCCTCGATTGTGCTTTCGCGTACGGCGTCTTCTACTTGCTGTTTGGATTCCTTCAGTCGATTCATCACTTCTTCGTTATAAAGCTGCAGGCGCACGTCGTCCAGCTTGAATTCGCGCTCCATTTCTTGCTTCAGACCACTAAAACTCCGGCGTATACGCCCGATCCACAGGCTGATACTGCGAATAACTTCAGGTAGCCGTTTAGGGCCGATAACAACGAGGCCCAGTACGGCTATGAGCAATAGTTCGGTAAAGCCAATATCAAACATGCAAACGGTGCCGCCATTTTTTTGCAATCACAGATGTTGAAACAAAAGCATTGCCAGGAAGAGATTGCCTGGACAACCTCGTCCAGCCGGGCGCATTTATTTCTGCTCTGACTTTTCGGCTGATTGCTCATTCTTGACATCAGTGACCTGAGGTTCAGGTTCTTCGATCTTGTCGGCTTCCTTGTCTTTCTCAGACTCGTCGTCGTTTATCGCTTTTTTGAATCCCTTGAGTGCACCACCCAGGTCACTGCCCAGAGAGCGCAACTTTTTTGTGCCGAAGATCAAGATAATGATCGCGAGAATAATCAGAAGTTGCCAGATGCTGATACCACCAATTCCCATTACTTACCCCATTTATCAGTGTGAGTTTAAACTTCAGTTGTTGCCACGGCTGGCTTTTTCCTCATGACCCGAAGTGCCAAAGCGACGCTGCAACTCATTGAGTACGGATTCTGCATTTTCGCCCAGATGAGACAACATCACCAGAGAATGAAACCACAGATCTGCGGTTTCGCTGATGATAGCACGGTTATCGCCACTGGTAGATGCATCTTTGGCAGCGAGTACGGTTTCGACGGCTTCTTCACCAACCTTTTCGAGAATTTTGTTCAGCCCTTTGGCGTGCAGACTGGCCACATAGGAGGATTCCGGGTCCGCATCGCGCCGTTCCTCAAGAATCGCGGTCAGTTGCGACAGTATATCGTTCATTGACAGGCGCTCACTTGTATATGTCTTCAGGGTCTTTAAGTACAGGGTCTGTACTTACCCATTCGCCATCCTTCAGAACCCGGTAGAAGCACGATTGGCGACCGGTATGGCAGGCGATACCGCCAATTTGTGCAACTTGCAGCACAATTACGTCGGCGTCGCAATCGAGGCGAATTTCCCGCACCTGCTGCACATGACCCGATTTCTCGCCCTTGCGCCACAGTCTGTCACGCGAACGCGACCAGTACACGGCGCGGCTCTCTCTGGCTGTCAGTGCCAGTGCTTCGCGGTTCATCCAGGCCACCATAAGCACGAGGCCAGTCTCTGCATCTTGTGCAATGGCCGGTACCAGCCCCATTTCGTTCCAGGCGACCTGGTTGAGGAAGTCGTCAATGGCGGCGGCGCCGTTTGCAGGTGTTGGATCTTTTGCGGACAAGTCGGTCATAGAAGCTTTGTATTATATGGCTGGAGGCGGATTATCGCACTGTATGGCCGGGAATTCATCTTCTTTAATGTTCGAGGGGAGGGTGAGTGAGCGCAGATCGGACTTCGATATCGAGACATCAACCGGACCGCGGTTTTCAAGACACGCCGTAAACCCGTCAATGGGGGCTCGCATGCAGCATCCATGCTGCATACGGTCTTGAAAACCGCGGTCCGGTCGATGCCTCTGGCCCGGTGCCGGATTTATGGGGCAGTGCCATTTTTGTTAATAGCGCTTCTGTAACGTCACCTGGCGATGATCGACCAATACATCAAAGTGGAGTTTAAGCGTATTGAGGTAAGGGCTACGCGTAGCCGACTCGCCATTGATGGTTTCGATCTCGATACGTTTTTCTGCCCGGTGGCGCCGGTACAGGCGGTCGCGAAACAGGCCAAAACACTCGTTTAACCGGGGATCGTCCGGCTCAATGAATATCTGCAATGACTTGCCCTTGCGCTCCGAAATCAACACCAGCCCGGAACCGCAGTACACCAGTTGGGTACTGGACAGTCGCCTGGGTAGCGATGCCTTGACAATATCCACTGGCAGACCACACAGGGAAGCGGGGTCGGTAGCATTGAGCCAGTAGATGCGCTTTTCCGGCAGGGGCTGTTGCAAGCGCCGAAAGGCGTCGTGTGAGATAAACTGTGGCCCTGGTATATCCAGAAAAAACTGACCTGAAAGTACCTCTCCCGACAGTTCCATCAGACGCAAGGCGCGAAATATGTCACGCCACACAAAGGCTTCACCCTCGCGATGCAGCAAGCTGCGGAACACCACGCCGTAACGGTCAAGCAGCACTCTCGCCTTGTCTCTGGTGCGATCTGCCACTGTTAGCAGATCACCTTCATTCTTTTCACTGTCTTCTCCCGCACGGATGGCGTACCAGTGTCCGGCGTAGGGCAGGGAGGCGTGACGGCGTGCGTATTGGCTGCGACCGGGCCGGGTGCGACGGCTGTAGCGGGCACCCTGACTATTGCTGATCTGTACGGCTTTAAAGTGGTGCTGCAAACCCCGACGAACGCTGGCAAATGTATCGTTACTGATCTGGCCCTGCCAGACCAGACGCCAGAGGCTGTCGGACAGCTCGTCGCCAGAGGGGCTGGGCCTGCCCGCTTCTGTCAGATGATCAAGTAATTGGGCGAAATCACGACCACTTCCAGAGGTTTGCAACGCGGCCAGTACCTTTGTATCAACGGAGTTTGTGTTCGGGGTCTGTTCGTCGGACGGCACATTGTCATCTTTATCGGTGGGCAGCAGGTCCAGCTCATCGCCAAACCAGAACGCAAGTTTTTGCTTTTCGCCCCCTTGCCACAACAGCTCACCTTCCTGCATCAGGCTATCCAGCCAGGAGGGATCGTAGTCAGGTATTCTGGCAGGCAAGATCTGCTGTTCCCACAGGTCGGCGGCGGCGCTGTAACCGCGCAGTGTGTCCAGAGCGCGATAAACGCCGTCAACGCTTTTGTCACAATCGGCCAGCCTCTGGCGGTCGGCAACAAACAGAGGCAGTTTGGTGTGGGGCAAGGGAGCGAATGACGGCACCGCGTCAGCGCGTTGCAGTCGCAACAGAGTCTCAAAATTTGCTGCGTCGCAAATCTGCTGCCGATCCGTTTCGGCGGTGAGCTCCCCGTTGATCAGTGTCTGGTTTTCGATCAGATCGTCCAGTGCGGCAGTCAGAAAAGGCAGAGGTAACGCCAGTGCACGGGAGATATCCTCGACAGACAAGGGGCCGTAAAAACCGAGCCACTCCGCCAACAAGGTGGTGAGCAACCATTGCCGCTCGGTTTCATCAACAGCCTCTGAGTCCGGGAGGATTGACGACAGGGGAATATCTTGCTCGTCAGCGAGGTCACGCAATACCAGGGCAAAGGGTGTTGGGCTGTCCGGTGCTTGTTTTTCGTTTTGATGCAGAGCCGCCAGTAACCGGGGAGCCTGTTCCAGAGCAATGATGCCTTCTGTCTGGTGGTGATCCGCACGAATTTGCAAGCGCCCCAGTTTTTGGGCCAGTTCCGTATTGATCTGTTCGATCAGTGCTTCTGCCTCGTCTCCGGCATCACGTTCTGTTGCCTGTAACAGGGATTGCCATTCGGGGAGCGGCAAAATTACCCGTTCTTTTACCCAATCCAGCAATTCCCGCGCGGTTGCCGGTGCATAACCCGGCCACAGCCGTTGACGTTTGCTGAGGAAGCTCCGCAAGACTTCTTGCCCGATTGTTGGCCGCAAGTGTGGCGAGTAAATCAATTCTCCAAGCAAGTCGCCGTGCAGGCGCGAGCGTGCATCCGCCGGCGTGCGGTCCTCCATGTACATATATTGATTGATCTGACCCCAGGCAACGGAGCGGGCGAAGGGGCTGGGAGTCGAGCTGAAGGTTTCGCTCCAGTTGATCTGCCCCTCTGCCAGTTCCGCCAGACAGCGGTGGACACTGTTCAGGTCGAATTCGTCCTGCAGGCAACTGCGCCAGCTTTCCAGTAGTATGGGGAAGTCGCCAAAATCATTGACAGCCGCGTGCAGCTTCTGCGATTGCAGGCGGCTCATCCACAGCGGCAAGCGCTGGTTAAATTTGTTTTTGCCCAACAACAGCGCCCGACCGGCACACTCGCGAAAACGCGCGGCGAAAAACCCGGACCCCTCCAGTTTCTGTTTCAACAGCGTATCTATATTGGCACTGGTTACCAGCGCCAATATAGATGCGCCTTTGGCTTCTTGCGGCAGTTGCACCACGATACAGTCGTTGTCGGCGTAAAAGCGGGCGCCGGCGCCGACCTTTTGTTCCCATGCCTGTTCCAGTGCCAGCGCAAGGGGGCGGTTTACGCGGCCACCCCAGCGGGTATGGAGTACAAGTTGATAGCCGGTATGACCGCCGGGGCCGCTGTTGATGTGCTCGATTACAAGGTGGCGGTGGTGTGGCAGGGCAACGCCCGTGTGTTCGCGTTGCTGTTTGAGATAGGTGAGCATTTCCCGAGCGGCCGCCGGGTCCAGCGAATTATCTTGTTGCCACAACGCCATCAATTCCTGCTCTTGCCCGGAGCTGCCCGATTGCAGATATGTTTCGGCCTGAGCCAGCACATCGCCGATCAGAGCGGAAAAATGGAAATCGCGGTTACCGTGTTCGGCTTTCCAAAAGGGCGGGGCGCTGTTTTTGGGATTGCCGGGTGTTACAAAAACGTCGTTGTGGGTGATGCGTTCCACTTTCCAGTGCTGCGTACCCAGGGAAAATATCTGGCCAACTGCTGCCTCCCACACAAACTCCTCATCCAGTTCGCCAATCAGCGCGCTGGAATTTGCGTCGCGCAATTGATAGTAACCACGATTCGGAATGGTGCCGCCAGACATATAGAGTGCCATCACAGCGCCTTTGGTGGCGGTAACCGTGTTGTCGAGGCCATCCCGGGACAGGCGGGGTTTGAGTTCGCGAATGCGAGAGTCAGCGTAGCGGCCCGACAGCATGTCGATCACCAGATCAAAATGGCGGCGCGACAGTTCGTGGAAGCTGTAGCTGCAACGCAGTTCGTTATAGAGTTGATCCAGCTCCCATATCTGGTCCGCGCATATGGAAATAATCACTTGTGCCAGCACATCCAGCGGGCAGCGAACGGGCGTGATCTCCTCTATGTTTTGCGCCTCTACCGCGCGCGACAGGGCTGCGGCTTCGAGAAAGTCCTGGGGATAGGTGGGGAACAGCTGGCTGTAACTGGTCTGGCCAACGCCGTGTCCGGCTCGGCCCACTCTTTGCACCGCCGCGGAGATGGCTGGCGGCGATTGAATCAGCACCACTTCGTCGAGAGCCCCGATATCGATACCCAGCTCCAGCGAACTGGTGGCAACAATAGCCTTGAGTTCACCCTCCTTGAGCTTTTGCTCCACTTCGCGACGAATTTCCCGCGACAGTGAACCGTGGTGCGAATACGCCACCCGATCGCCAGCGGCATTGTTGATTTTAAACGTTATTTTTTCGCACAGACGGCGCGAGTTGGTGAACAGCAAGGTAGAGCGATTGTTGGCAATGATTTCGCCAAACCGTTCTATCAGCGGGTGCCAGAAGTCCTCTTTTTCCGCCGGGCTGCTTTTGTCATCGGGCTGAACGCTTTTTTCCGGTTGTCGATCGAGGGCAGATACGACATCGACGGTGTATTTTTTGTTGTTGGTTGCCCGAATCAGTTGCACTTCGCGAGGCAGGTATTGCACATCGTGGGGCGAACCCTTGTCCCGAAGCTGGTATCCGCCGACAAATTGACCGACCACGGACAGGGGGCGAACGGTTGCCGACAGGGCAATGCGCTGAAACTCGCCGCACAGTGCAGGCAATCGTTCCACGGCACTGATCAGGTGTGCACCTCGTTTGCTGCCCAGTACCGCGTGCACTTCGTCGAGAATAACCGTTGTAATGGATTGCAGCAGATTGCGACCGTTGCAACTGGTGAGCAGCAAATTGAGGCTTTCGGGGGTGGTGATCAGAATTTCCGGCGGTTTGCGCAGCATCTGCCGGCGTTCGCTCTGGTCGGTATCGCCGCTGCGAGTTTGCACGCGAATCGTCGGCAAGGGTTCGTCATGGGTCTGGTAGAGTTCACGCAGTTGTGCGAGGGGGGTGAGCAAGTTGCGCTGAATATCGTGGTTAAGTGCTTTTAGCGGCGAGATATACAGTATACGAGTTTTGCCGCAGAGTTCGGGGTTGGCGATAAGATGGTCGATGGCGCAAAGAAAAGCCGCCAGGGTTTTGCCGCTGCCGGTGGGCGCCGTAAGCGCTACGTGTTCACCCGCTTGAATTTTCGGCCACGCCTGACACTGGATATCGGTGGGTACACCGACCTCCCGGGTAAACCATTGTTGTACCAGTGGCTGAAATCCATGTAATGGTGACGGTGTTGTCATGCAAGCGGTTTTACAACGTTTTTGAGTGGAATGCCAGAACAGGTGGATACACTTTTGAGTGTCATCACCGCGCAATCAGCAATAGTGCTCCCAATGCCGCCAGAATGGCTCCTGTTGCCGGTGACAATACAAATGTTTCAGTCCAGTATGGAACCGTCAGGCCCAGTCCTGTACCAGCGAGTGCGGCACCGGCAAGTTTTAGTGGATGCCGGTTTTTATGAACGGGTTTGCCCTGCGCGGATAATAATTTTTCCAGCCGTTCGGTCTGCTGCAATGAGCGGTAAACCATTTGCGGAATGTGGGGGAACTGTTCCAGCCACTCCGGGCCATGACGTTTGAGCTTTTCCAATATGGTGGTCGGGTGTATGCGATTTTTCAACCAGCGCTCCAGGAAGGGATAGGCGGTTGCCCACAAGTCCAGTTGCGGGTAGAGCTGGCGACCCAGACCCTCGATATTCAGCAGGGTTTTTTCCAGTAGTACCAGCGAGGGTTGTACTTCCATATCAAAACGGCGCGCCGTGCGAAACAGGTTGACCAGCACCTGACCGAACGAAATTTCATGCAAGGGACGTTCAAAAATTGGCTCGCAAACAGTGCGAATGGCGGCGGTAAAATCATTTACCGGCGTGCCTTTTGGCACCCACCCGGACAGTACATGCAACTCTGCCACTTGACGGTAGTCGCGACAGAAAATGGCCAGCAGGTTCCGCGCCAGATAGTACTGATCTTCATCGGTCAAAGTTCCCATAATGGCGCAGTCCACCGCCAGATATTTGGGTTGAGCGGGGTTGGTGGCGTCGACAAAAATATTGCCAGGGTGCATGTCAGCGTGGAAAAAATTGTGGTCGAACACCTGGGTAAAAAAGATTTCGACTCCGCGTTCCGCCAATACTTTAAAGTCCGTATTTTGCCGGGAAAGTGCCTCCACATCGGTTACCGGCGTTGCATAAATGCGCTCCGTTACCATCACCTGTTCATTGGTATATTCCCAGTACACTTCCGGTACATACAGCAATGGTGATTGTTCGAAGTTGCGTCGCAGTGCAGACGTGTTGGCAGCTTCCCTCTGCAGATTTAACTCATCCAGAATGGTGGTGCGGTAATTGCGGACGATTTCTACCGGGCGCAGGCGGCGCCCATCGGCTGTTTTATTCACCAGGTGAGCCAGTGACAAAAGCAGCGAGATATCTTGTTCAATAATTTTTTCGATATGCGGTCGAATCGCTTTTACCACCACTTCGCGCCCGTCTTTCAGGGTGGCGGCGTGTACCTGCGCTACGGATGCGGAAGCCAGCGGTTCCCGATCAAATTGCAAAAAAAGATCGTCGATATTGCCGTTTAGTGCCTGTTCCACAATGCCGATAAACTGGTCGGAATTGAACGGGGGAACGTTATCCTGCAATTTATCCAGTTCGGCAACGATATCCGCTGGTAGCAGATCGGGACGAGTAGAAAGCAGTTGCCCGAACTTTACAAATACCGGGCCGAGTTCTTCCAGTGCCTTGCGCAAGCGTTCCCCGCGAGGCGTTTTCGGTGTTGGCAACAAGCGAGCCGGTTTTACCAGCAGTGCCAGTATGCCTGGCAATTTTCGGTCGTGAAAAAATGTATCCAGCCGGTAGTGGTGGAAGATTTTGAGGATTTTTGCGAGTCGGGAGATGCGTTGCACGATCAATCCTTGCAGAGGGGTTCGACGTTCGACGTTAGACGTTCGATGACAGGGACTCGCGCCATCGCTTCGCTTGGCTTGGACAGAGACAAACCGGATAGTTGATTTGGATGCCGCAGCATTCGGAGTTCGATGTTCGATACCCAACCGCCCCCTGTTTTTACGTCGAACATCGAACATCGAACGTCGAACAAAACTTCCCCGTCAAGCACCATTGGTTAACTCCCCTCAACAGCGTGTTTAATGCGATTCACACGCGCCGCCAGGCGGTCGACATCGGTAGCCAGGTGGCGTACTTGCGCGGTGAATTGCTCCACTTCCGGTCTGGACGGCGTAAGCATGGCTTCGTCGCGTACAAAGTTAACGGCGACATCCGTTACCCGGCGGCGAGCATCCAGTTGCCAGCGGTAAGCGGAGCGCACGCCTTGCGCCAGCATATGCGCAGGTATATCTCCCACCAGGCCTGCCAGTGCCGCTTCCCAATCCACATCCAGATTGCCAAGGATGTTCTTCAGCTTTTGCAATACATCCAGGTTGCCGCGAACTTCGACGCCACTACCGGCTACCGCGCCCTGGTTTTCCCCCTTCAGGGCAAGGCCTGCCAGCGCGATTACGTTGCCTTTCAGACTGACATCCGCAGTTTCATCCCATTCGCTGTGCAGGCTGATTTTCTCACCGCGACAGGCAATAAACATCGACAATGGCGGGGCGGTAATTTCGACTGCCATCACCTTGCCATCCAGCTGTTGTAGGTGGATTCGGGTCGCCGGGTCATATTCCAGAGCGCGGTTGATCAGGGACTCAGCGCCAGAGAGTGCGGTAGTGTGTAATTCGGCTGGTATCAAAATCTGTTCCGTAAAAATATTTCAAACTGTCAGGTATTTTGTGTACTCACTTCCAACTTCCTACGCCTTAAACCCCCGATGCAACGCCACCACTCCCCCGGTCATATTGTGGTATTCACAATTCACAAAACCGGCGTCTTTCATCATGTTTTTCAGAGTCTCCTGATCCGGGTGCATTCGAATCGACTCCGCCAGATAACGATAACTGTCAGCGTCTTTTGTTACCCAGTGGCCCATTTTGGGCAGTATGTTAAACGAGTAGAAGTCATAGGCTTTTTCCAGCAACTCGTTGCCAGGTTTGGAAAATTCCAGCACCAGCAGGCGGCCACCCGGTTTTAGCACGCGCAGCATGGAACGCAGCGCCAGATCCTTGTCGGTGACATTGCGCAAGCCGAAGGCGATGGTGATACAGTCAAAGGTGTTATCAGGGTAGGGCAGGTATTGGGCATCGGCTTGTGTAAACATGACGTTGCCGACCACGCCCCGATCCATTAACTTGTCACGACCCACTTTGAGCATGGAATCGTTGATGTCTGCCAGCACCACTTGCCCCTGTTTACCCACCAGACGTGAAAACTTGCTGGCCAGATCACCGGTGCCACCAGCGATATCGAGTATTCGGTGTCCGGGACGCGCTCCTGACAACTCAATGGTATAGCGCTTCCACAGGCGATGAATGCCGCCTGACATAAGATCATTCATCAGGTCGTATTTGGCGGCGACGGAATGAAATACGTCTGCAACCCGGCCTGCTTTCTCTTCGACATTGACGGTTTCAAAACCGAAGTGTGTGGTTTTATCGCTATTCATGACACTGCCTGTCAATAAAGGAGTGCCATTGTACTATGAATTGGAGTTCGGATTTGGAGTTCGAAAGCCTGATGTACATCCTGATCGGGCAGGAAATAGTTACATGAAGGGCGGTCGCACGTCGGTATCTGCCATAAGAAGTGCACAAGCATGTCCTTGGCGTGCTGCGCATAGCTGTTGCTCAGTGTGACCGGGCCGAACAGGTATCTGTATTGCGGGTTTTTGCTCAGGACGGCGCCAATGCCGTACCACAGGTATTCCAGGCTGCGCTTTCCCCGGTATTGGGGCTGCACAAAGCTTCGACCCAACTCCAGACCCTGTGCCAGATATGTATTCATTGAGTCGCGGTATTTAAATAGCGAAGCGGAGTAGAGTACCTGCTCTCCTTTGGCGGGCTCTCCATTGGCAGACTCTCCATTGGTAGACTCTCCATTGGTAGACAAGGCTTTGCTGGCATCGCAAAAACGATAAGCACCCGCAATTTCCAGCTCGGATTCATCCCACAAAAGCAGATGAATATAGTGTTTGTCGTAGATGTCTGTGTCTCGACGATTACCTGAACCCTCGCCCACTGCGCGAAATGCCATTTCCCGCAATCTGCCCACTTCGCGCATGATGAAAGAGTTGGAATGGTAGTGGTAAAGGTAGATTTTCTTTTGATCGGAGGTGGTGCCCATCAAGTGAGAAACAAATAACAAAATATTGACAAAAGCGTGACGTCTTCAGAACAGGGTCCCGGATAAATGCTGCCAGGTTTGTCACGGAGTCGATCGGAGTCGCCAGACACTTTTCCTGATTTGTATCAATGCATGTACATTTTTCAGTTTGTATATTATCCCTACTTTTCTTACTGACTGTCCGGGTATTTGCCATGCGATTATATTCTTCTGTTTTTGGCGTTATTGCCGTTGTTTCCGTTTTGTCTCCAGTGTCAGCTAATGCATTCGAGAAAGGTGATTGGTTTGTTCGTCTCGGTTCTGCGACCGTTCAACCCGACGAGTCCAGCGACCTCATTGATGTAGCAGGTCTGGCGACGCTTGATGGTGTCGATGTCGATTCAGATACGCAGTTGGGGGTTACAGTATCTTATATGCTCACAGACCAATTGGGTGTCGAGCTGTTGGCGGCCACGCCTTTTACGCACGATATTAATGTAAAAAATGCGGGAATTCGCGCGGGTAAAACCAGCCATTTGCCGCCTACGCTAAGTTTGCAGTACTACTTTAACAGTCCCGGTTCGGCTTTCCAGCCTTATGCGGGTGTCGGTGTCAATTACACTCTGTTTTTTAAAGAGAGCGTCAATACTGAATTAAACAGTGCTCTCGATGGAATTGTCGGTTTGCCAGCCGGTACAGTTGATGCAGGTCTGGAGCTGGACGATTCCGTTGGGTTGGCTCTGCAATTGGGTTTTGACTATCAGTTAAATGAAAACTGGTTCCTGAATGCGGCTGTACGTTATATCGATATTGATACCCGTGCCACTATCAAGACCGCCGTCGCCGATGTTTCGTTTGACGTGGATATTGACCCTTACGTATATGCGGTAGGGCTCGCATACAGGTTTTAAACCGGGTGAAGCTTGAAGCCCACTCTATGCCAGAGTGGGCTGATTCAGGCATTAAATAATCCCTGGTTACGTAATTCTTTTATGGTCGCTTCGATACTTTCGCGCAAGGTATCGACGATAAAGTCCACCTGTTCGCGGGTGATGATCAGGGGGGGTGACATAACATTGAGATTGATAATCGGACGCACAATCAAGCCGCGAGTGTCGGCCTGGTTGGAAACCCATTTGCCTATATCCATTTCTTCAGGAAAACGTTTTTTGGTTTTTTTATCGGCTACAAATTCAACGCACATCATCATGCGCAAACCACGCACATCGCCCACGATTGGCAGGTCGCGCAGGGTTTGCAAGCGCTGCTCAAAATAGGCGCCCACATCGCGTACATTTTCCAGCAGTTTTTCGTTTTCAATAATTTCAATATTCTTGAGTGCGGCAGCGCAAGCGACCGGGTGTCCGGAATAAGTAAAGCCGTGTGTAAACACACGTCCCTGTTCCGATTCGCTGATCACGTCATAGATTTGATCGGAAAAAATGCAAGCTCCCAGCGGCTGATAGCCTGAAGTGATACCCTTGGCAACGGTGATAATGTCGGGCTGGATACCAAAAACCGATTTGGAAGAAAACCATTCACCGAGCCTGCCAAAGGCGGTAACGACTTCATCGGCCACATATAAAATGTCATATTTTTGGCACAAATCCCAACAACGTTTGTGGTAACCCTGTGGTGGCACAATAACGCCCCCGGCTCCCATCACTGGTTCGGCAAAAAATGCGGCTACTTTTTCCGGGCCAAGCTCCAGAATCTTTTGTTCCATTTCCCTGATCAGAAAACCCAGGAAATCACTTTCACTCATACCGTCTGGCGCACGGTAGAAGTCAGGTGTACTCAGGTGGTGAATTTTGTCAGAGATATAGTCAAATTCAGGGGGGTGGTCACCGGGTTTGCCGCCGATAGACATGGCGGCATAGGTGGATCCGTGGTAGGCATTCACCAGGGAAAGAATATGTTTTTTTTCGTGTTTGCCGCGGCAGTTTTGATAGTACTGGATCAGCCGCCAGGCCGTATCAATGGCGGTGGAGCCACCACTGGTAAAAAACACATGGTTGAGGTTGCCGGGAGCAAGAGAGGCAATTTTTTTTGCCAGTTTTGCGGCTGGCACATTGGTTAAATCGACAAACGAACTGGCATATGCCATTTCCCTGACCTGAGCGGCGATAGCTTCTGCCATATCCTCCCGGCCCAAACCGATATTGGTGCACCAGAGTCCGCCGACTGCGTCCAGGTATTTATGGCCATCGGTGTCGTAAATATAAGCGCCTTTCGCTGCGGCTATTGGTAGTGCGCCCTCTTCGGAAAACGTATCGAAGGATTGCCATGGGTGGAGGTGATGTTTTTTATCGGTATCGGTAATTGCGTCGGTATCAAACTTGTCGAAATTCATAAAATGCCGGAGGTGACCAAGGTGGATACAGCTTAGTAATAGGTAGTCTGGCGGGGTTATACCCCTTTGGGGGAGGGGCTGGACGTTGGATGTTGGATGTTGGATGTTGGATGTAAACGATTCGGGCCATCGCTGCGCTCGGCTTGATAGATTGAAAAAGTAAAAAAGGTGGTTTCGTACCGTCGTTTTGCCCGGTTTTTTTTTGAGTTGGCAAATAAATCATTTCAGACTACTTGACGTCGATTTGTCTGGATGCGGAAATATTGTCCAACGTCCAACGTCCAACGTCCAACGTCCAACGTCCAACGTCCAACGTCCAACGTCCAACTCACTCACTTCGCATGCGTCAAATACCCTACCAGCGGATCGCCGCCGGTGTAATTATCGAGACTGGCAAGAGAATCAATAAACAGATAAAACAATTCAGCCTGTGATGAAACATCCAGCTTGGCGTAACTGTTTTTGCGATGCAGTTTTACAGTTTCTGGCGAAATGCCAAGTTTTTCCGCAATAGATTTGGTGGAATGGCCATGCAGGAAGAGTTGTACCACCTCGGTTTCCCGGTCGGTGAGCAGCGAGCGACCAAAATTTTCGAGGGCGCTTTCCAGTTGTTCGGGCAGGGCTGATGAATTGGCGTTACTGACAGTATGTTGCCAGTGTGGAGACCAGTGTTGACGACACAGCTCGGCAATGGCCGGTGTGATATCGGTCAGTATCTGAACGTCGCGGCGATTGAGGCCCAAACCAGACGCGCTCCGGCCCAACGAGATATTAATACCTCTGTTGTCAGAAAGCCGCAGTACATAGCCAAATTCATCGGTCAGGCCGGTGTAGCGGTAGTACTTGCGATAATACTCACTGCTGGTAAAGCCTTTGGGTGCGATAGTTTTCAGTCGGTAAAAACCATCGGTGGTGCCATCCATCAGGGCGCGGTAGCAGGGGTCAAGCAGATAGGCCCCTTCGACAAAACGGTGAACATTCGCTTCGCGCGCAACAGTCGGCAGGTCGGTAAACATTACCAGCGGTTTGTGGTGACGGGTATAAAGCAGTAGCAGGGTATTGTTGAAAGACACCAGCTGTTTCAGTAAAGCAATCAGCTGGCCGGGGAAGGATTCCGACCCGAGTGTGGGGAATAATGTGGCCAGTCCGCTGCTCAAAATGTTCAGATCGCTACGCATGGGTCGGTTCCAGGTTTTGGGTTCCAGGCTAATCATTCTAACCGAGAACCTCAAACCTGGCAGAGCACGATTTGATACTGGCGTGCGCACAATGAAGTGCCGTGAATGACATTTTGCCTTAACACCCTAAGGTAACTTTAAATTCCCTTTTAATAAATTTTATGGTAATTTTAGGGAATTATAAGGAGTATAAACATGATCAAGGACTTCTACACGGTCCAGGAGGTAGCAAACCTGCTGGACATGCATGTCAAAACTGTCAGGAACTATCTGCGCCGGGGGCAACTGGGCAGTACGCGGGTGGGTAAGCGTTACCGCGTTTCACGTCAGGACCTGGAGGCTTTTATGGGCGCTCCGGTGGGCGGCAATAGCGCGTCCCTGATACCGTCGGTTGAGGTTTCCAGCATCGTGCAGATTGACGGCGTGGGCACGACGCTTGCCAACCGCATTACCAATCTCTCATTGGCAGCGGCGCAAGGGCATCAGGGCGATGTGCCTCTGCGCATAGACACACTGTTCGATGAAGAGCGCGCCAGACTCAAAGTTATTGTTTTTGGCAGCGTTGATGCCACCACCACACTGCTTGAACTTGTCCAGCGTCTTTGTGAAGAGAGGGGTATTTGAATCATGTCTGCTATCTACCGTTTCGAGAACAGTGCCGAGTTAATCAAGGGCAAATATATGGAGTTTTTGTCTCATTGGCCGGTGCCTTATGAACTTTTGAAAGTGCCCACCAGCCAGGGAGAGACAGCCATTATTGTGAGTGGTCAGGAACACAAACCGCCGCTGATACTGCTGCATGGTTCAATGAGTAACTCGATTATGTGGCGCAAGGATGTGGCATCGTGGTCCAGACAGTTTCGGGTTTATGCCGTGGATTTAATTGGTGAGCCGGGTTTGAGTGCGCCATCCAGACCCGATTTGAATTCGGATGCTTATGCGAAATGGCTGGACGACATTGTCACCCGGCTTTCCCTTGTTCGCCCTGCTCTGGTGGGAATTTCCCTGGGCGCATATATGGCCCTGGATTACGCAATTCGCACGCCTGGCATTGTGAGTAAGCTCGTGGTGATGTGCCCGGCTGGTATAGGTCATCAGAGAAAGGATTTTTATCTAAAAGCGATGCTGTTGCTGATGCTGGGAAAATGGGGACGGCGCAAATTGCAATCAATGGTGATCGGAACCAGTCGCTCTGAATACCAGTCGGAAGGGTTCTCAGCTTATTTGAATTACCTTTCTCTGGTAAGAAAACATTTCAGACCTCGCATAGCGAACTTCATGATCTTTAGCGATGACATGCTGCAGTCCCTCAAAATGCCTGTGTTAGCTATTGTGGGGGGCAGGGATGTGTTATTTGATTCGGGTGAAACGCGCGACCGTTTGCAACAACTGGTGCCTGATGTGCGCGTGAAATACGATTCGGAACTGGGCCATATGATTACCGGACAGAGTGAAGAAATCCTCGAATTTCTGCTAGGGGCTGTTAACAATCACCCGGTAGGTACTGTTGCCCCTGACAAAGCGCCAATTTAGGCGCGAGGAACGTGGTTTGGTTGTTCCAAATGAGAGACGAGCAACGACGAGTGGCGCTTTGTCAGGGGCAACCCGAAGGGCCGGGTCCATTTTTCCCCTCAGCGTCGTTATCGTTCGCTTATGTAGAGCAACTACACCGCGCTCACGATGCCTGACTGAGGAAAAAATGAACTCCGGCAGTGCCTGCCAGGTGATTGTTAACAGCCCCTGGATCGGCGCATTGGTCAGGCAAACCCGACAAATACCTTCGCACGTTGAAATGATTTGTATCAATACCCTGGCAGATGGATTGCTTTTAAATGAACACTGCTTGTATAGCCTCCTGATTGTCAGAGGTTTTTAAATCAAATCAGGGCAAATAATAAACTGGCTCTGTCCCGGATATTGCGTGTTCAAAAGTCCGGGACATTGCTGAGGAGTAGAGAATGATGCGATTCGATCGAATTATGTCACTGTTGGCGTTTGTGCTGATTGCTTTCCAGCAAATGGCATGTGCAGCGGAGGAGCCGCGTTTGGCATTAACTAACATCAAACCGGTAATCTCCATGTTCGGCAAGGAGTTGACGCCCCCTGATATGGAGGAGGAGTCTCTGAAGGCTGCGGAGATTACTCTTGCCAGGGCGCAGGCTGCTTACGACAAGAATCCGGATGATGTGGAAAATATCATTTGGCTTGGGTCGGCAAAAGCTTCCCTTTGGGCGTACCACGAGGCGATTGAGACATATAGTGAAGGCCTGCGAAAGTTTCCGGATAATTACCGTCTGTTGCGTCACCGTGCCCATCGTTACGTGTCGACCCGGCAATTCGACAAAGCCATTGCAGACTTTGAGCGGGCAGCAGCCCTGATTAAAGGTGTTCCAGATCATCAGGAAGTGGTGGGGCCGTTTACAGGCGAATTGCAGACAGTAAGTAATCACTGGAATATCTGGTACCACATGGGTCTGGCCTATTACCTGAAGGGTGATTATGAAAATGCCTTGCGCTGTTATCGCGAAAACACCAGGTTTGTTTACGGGTTTGATGGTTTGGTGGCAAACAGTGACTGGATGTATATGACCTTGCGCAGATTGGGTCGAAACGATGAAGCCCAAAAAGTATTGGCACCTGTATACAAGGGTATGAATGTTCTTGAGGACACTTATTATTTAAGACGTTTGTTGATGTACAAGGGTGAATTGAGCCTTGAGTATATGTTGCAACCGGTCGACTATGGCGATAGTGACACCTTGAGATCTCTGTTCCAGGCCACGCAGACCTATGGTGTCGCCAATTGGTACCTGTACAACGATCAACCGCAAAAGGGTAAGGCATTGCTCAGGCAGTTGGTGGATAAAAACCCCTTTTGGGCAGCTTTTGGCTATATCGCTGCCGAAGTAGATTTACACAGAATGGCAAACTGACAGGCCCTGACAACAAAAAATTTATATGAGCCGACGTCATCAAGGCCGAGTTTGGCCTTGATGACGGTGCGGGTAAAGCCGTTATTTAATTTAATGTAAAGATGCAGTAACGGTATTGCGGGCGATTATCAATCCTCAAACACTTCCCAGCCGCCGCCCAGAGCTTTATAAAGGCTTATCAGATTGAGGACACTCCGGGTTTCCGAGCGTACCTGTTCCATTTCCGCAGCCGCCAGTTGGTGTTGCGCACTAATTACACTGAGCAGATCGTCCTCACCACTTTGATAACGCTCGTGGGCCAGCGCCACTGCCCGTTGGTTGATGTCCACCGCGCGTTCCATGCGGCGTCGGGTTTGCAGTTCCTGGCCGTAACGCACCAGCGCGGTTTCCGAGTCGCGCAGCGCGTTTAATACACTTTGCTCGTATTGTTGCATGGCGGTTTCGGCTTGCAACTCCTCGAGCTTGACTCGGGCGTGCAAGCGGCCGCCTTGCAGAATCGGCCAGCGAATGTTGGGCCCCAGCGCCCGGAATGTGCTGCCGCTTTGAAACAGATCGCCAAAGCTCAGGCTTTCCAGACCGGTACTGCCGGTGAGCGAAAAGCGCGGAAACAGGTCGGCCACGGCTACGCCGATCTCTGCGGTAGCAGCCGCCAGATGGCGTTCGGCCGTGCGAATATCAGGCCGCCGTCGCAAAATATCAGAGCGCAAGCCCACTGGTACTACGTCGGGGGGCACTGGCAGTGGTTTAGTGTCGATGACATCCGCCAGTATGGATTGCGGTTCGCGACCCAATAATACGGCGAGTTGATAGGCATAGGCGCGAATTTCCGAAGTCAGATTGGGCAGCCCGGCTTCACTGGTTCGCAGGCGGGCGTTGGCTTGTTCGACATCGAATTGGCTGGCGGCACCTGCGCGGTAGCGCTGTTGCACAATCTTCAGCGTTTCCCGCTGCAATTCAATTTGTCTCTCCAGTACCGCCATTTGCCGTTGAATACCGCGCAAGCTGAGGTAATTGCGTGAAACTTCCGCCAGCACTGTCAGCAGAATATGGCGCCGCGCCTCAATAGCGGCATCAATGTGCGCATCAGCGGCTTCAACCGCGCGGTAGGTGCGGCCGAACAGGTCCAGTTCCCAACTGGCGTCAAAGCGCGCGTCGTAGATATCGCGGTTGGTCTTGATGCCGCTACCGCCTGGCAGTGATGGCACACTACCGGCGATACGACCGTGTTCACTGAGGTCTTCGACTGTCACTGCGCCATATCCGCTTACCTGGGGTGAGTATGCAGCTCGTTCGATCTCACGCACCACACGTGCCTGGCGAATACGGGAGGCGGCAATTTGAATGTCCAGGTTGCCGTCGGCCGCCGCTGCAATATAACGGTTTAGTAGTGGTTCGCGCAGTAGTTGCCACCATTCAGTGGCGACAGGTTCAGCACTGGTGATCTGTTCGCTTGCGCTGTCCGGAGCGTGCCATTGCGAATCGGTTTTTGTTTCAGGTGCGGTATAGTCGGGGCCGACAATTGTACAACCTGAAATCAGAGCGGTGGTCAGGCCAACGCTGATTAAAGTGACTGCAGCTAAGTGTACTCGCACGGTTTGCCTCCTGGCGCGACAGTTGCGCGTCTTATTGCCCGGTGGTTTTGTTTCGCAATGTTTTTTCATGGCCCGATATTGCATTTATTCCATGCGCCGGGCAAAAAACCAGCTGGCCAGACTCAGGGTAACGACACCAATAACCAGTAATGGCCAGGTATTTGTCCATACGTCAGCAAAAGGCATGTCCTTTAAAAACAGACCTTTTACTGTAATCAGAAAATGTTTAAGCGGATTTGCCGAGGTAACCGCCTGCAACCATTCGGGCATGTTTTCTACGGGAGCCGCATAGCCGGAAAGCGTAACGGCCGGCACCATAAAAACAAAGGCACCGAGAATGGCCTGCTGCTGGGTTTTTGAAACTGACGATATAGCAAGGCCAATACCAACAATCGACATGACAAAAATAAACAGGGCGAATAACAGCAGTGGCGGCGATCCCGTAAAAGGCACTTTAAAAACGGTTACCGCCACCGCCCATATCAGGCAACCCTCTGCCATGCCTATAACGATAGCAGGAATGGTTTTGCCGATAAGAATTTCCATCGGTGTGAGCGGAGAAACCAGTAACTGGTCAAAAGTGCCCAGTTCCCGCTCCCGGGCTACCGACAGTGCTGTGACAATGAGCGCGATCAACATGGACAGAATGGCAACCAGAGAGGGTATGGTAAACCAGAGGTAAAGCAGGTTCTCGTTAAACCAGTTGCGCGCTACGACAATCACTGGCAAAGGCCGCGTAGTAATTTCGGTGTTGTAGCGATTAACAATTTCGGCAATGTAGCCATTTGCGATCTGGGCGGCATTGGAGCGCCGACCATCGAGTATTACCTGTAAACTGGCACGATCGTTGGCCTCTATATTGCGCGAAAAATTTGCCGGAATATGAACCGCTGCCAGTGCCTGTTGTTGGTCGATAGCCGGGTCAATATCCTGTTCGTTTTGCACAAAAAATATATTGGGAAAAAACGGCGATCCGTTAAAACGCTGAACAATTTCCATGCCGTGTTTGCCGGTGTCTTCATTGTAGATAGCAAGGGATATATTTTTAACTTCCAGAGTTGCCGCAAATGCAAAAATAATTAATTGCAGCAACGGTGGCATAATTAACACAATGCGACTTTTCGGGTCGCGAAACAGCGCCAGCATCTCTTTTACAACAAGTGACGGAATGCGAGTGCCCATAGGCCTAGTCCAGCCTCTTACGAGTTTTGTGCGCGGTAATCAGAAAGAAAAACAGGCTGATTGCCGCCATTGCAAGAATGCATTTCACCAGTAATGGCCAGACATTGCCGGCCAGAAACAAGGTCTGCAGACTGGTGACAAAATAGCGTGCCGCAAACAGGTAAGTGAGGTCCTGAATCGGCTCCGGCATGGAGCTGATTTCAAAAATAAACCCCGACAGCATAAACGCGGGTAAAAACGCTGACATCAGTGCCATTTGCGACGCAACGAACTGATTTTTAGCCGCAGAAGAGATCAGCAATCCCAGCCCAAGTGCGGCCAGCAAAAATACCGAAGTGGTTGCAATCAGTGCTAGCAGTGAGCCGCGTAACGGCACATCGTACAGCAGGGTCGCGACGCCAACGCAAAGCAGCATCGACACCATTCCCATCATAAAGTAGGGGATCAGTTTGCCAAGCAGTATTTCTAAAATGGAAACCGGTGTAGCCATTACCGCTTCCATGGTGCCGCGTTCCCACTCACGGGCGATAACGAGCGCGGTGAGAATGGTGCCAATCAGGGTCATAATGATAGCGATTGAACCAGGTACGAGAAAATTGCGGCTTTTTAACTCTTCGTTGTACCAAAAGCGCGTTTGCAATTGGATGGCAGGTACATCTGTTTGCGAAGTGCTGCCTTGCGCTTGTTGGCTTAGCCACACCCGTATCACCCCGCGGGCGTAATTTTGCACAAAGGACGCGATATTGGGCTCCGAGCCGTCGGCAATCACCTGAATTTTTGCATCGCCCTGCGCAGCGGTTCTGGCGCTGAAATTTTGTGGTACAACAACAATGCCGCGTATTTTTCCGGCACCTAAATCGTGTTCAAACTGGCGTCGATCCCGGCCCAAAGTTACATCAAGGAAGCGCGAATTGGAAAATGCTTCAGATAAACTGAGAATATCTGTACCACGGTTTTCCAGGACGAGTCCGATACGAACTTTATTGCTATCCAGATTGACGCCGTACCCAAAAATAAACAGCAGAATCAGTGGCAGTACAACGGCGATCAAAATAGAACTGGGATCGCGCATGGCTTGCAACGACTCCTTGATGATCAGCGCTTTGAGTCGACGCAATTGCATCAGACCGCCTCCGTACCGACGCGGTTGGCATCGTTGCGTCGCACCAGTTCGATAAATGCATCTTCCAGAGTTGGGTTCGAATTTTCTTCATTGGTGATTTTTTGCTTCAGGTCATCCGGTGTTCCAGTAGCGATGTTTTCACCGCGATAAATCAGGCCGATTCGATCGCAGTACTCGGCTTCATCCATAAAATGCGTGGTAACCATCACTGTGACGCCTTTTTCCACCATGCCATTAATATGGGTCCAGAATTCGCGGCGGGTAATCGGATCGACACCTGATGTTGGTTCATCCAGGAATAGCACATCGGGTTCATGCATTACGGCGCAGGCCAACGCCAGACGTTGTTTCAGGCCCAGCGGTAATTCACCGGCGTTTTGTTTCAAATGGTGTTTGAGGTCGAATATTTCGATCATGCGCTCAATCTGATGGCGCTGTCGCCGATTGTTCAGACCGTACAGGCCAGAAAAAAAGCGCAGGTTTTGTATGGCGTTGAGGTTGCCGTACAGAGAAAATTTTTGCGCCATATAACCAATGCGACTGCGGGCGGCCGAGGACGCTGTTTTAAGATTCAGGCCAGTTACCGAGGCTTCCCCCGATGTGGGCTGCAAAAGTCCGCACATCATTTTGAAGGTTGTGGATTTGCCTGCGCCATTTGGACCCAGCAGGCCGAAAATTTCACCGCGATGGATGACGAAGCTGTTGTCATGTACGGCCATAAAGTCGCCAAAGCGTTTGGTGAGCGATTTGGCGACGATTACTGCCTGCTCGCCGAGCGGTTTTTGTGGCATCTGTTCTGCCAGTTCCGAGCGGCCGCCCGGGCCACCGCCAAGGGTATCGATAAATGCATCCTCGAACCAGGGGTCAACCGCATGCCATTTTGCATGCTCGCCTTGTGCGACATGTTCCAGCGCTGGAGGTTGTGCATTTTGTGCCATGACAATGCGCACATTTTTTCCCTGGATCACACCATCTATAACGCCGTCCTCGCGCAGAGTGTTCATCAATACCCGGCGACGATTTTTTTCGGAAATTCCGCGAATCTGCCAGGTGCGTCCCGTTACCTGTTGCAGCAGTTGCGACGGTGGCCCACCATATAATTTCTGGCCTTCGTTTAACAAAATGACGGAATCACATTTTTCCGCTTCATCCAGATAGGCCGTCGACCAGACCACGGCCATGCCCTCGGCCAGTAATGCCTTGACCATTTTCCACAATTCCCGGCGTGAAATGGGGTCGACTCCGACACTGGGTTCGTCCAGTAATAACAGGTCGGGATCGCCGATCAAGGCGCAGGCCAGGCCCAGTTTCTGTTTCATACCACCCGAGAGCTTTCCGGCCAGTCGGGACCGGAAGAGAGCCAGATCGGTAAAAGCCAGTAATTGTTCAAATTTATTATTGCGTTGCTGGCCGGTTACACCGCGCAAATCTGCGTAAAGGTTAAGATTTTCAATAACGCTTAAATCTTCGTACAAACCGAATTTTTGTGGCATGTAACCGATGATAGGGTGGATGGCGGATGCCTGTTTTCGACTGTTGTAGCCGGCAACTGTAACAAGACCTTTATCGCTATGAAGCAGACCTGTGATCAGGCGAATCAAGGTCGTTTTTCCAGCGCCATCTGGCCCCACCAATCCGGTTATTTTGCCACGGTAAACTTCTGCCGAGACTGCATCGAGAGCCGGTTTTTCTTCGTCGGTAAAGTGTTTGCTCACCGACTTTATGAACACCAGAGGCTCAGTTTTCATTACCCGTCCGGGTAGAGTTGTTTGAGGGGTGAGCAACTGTGTCGATGCGTACGGTCACCGGCATACCCTGGCGCAGCCCTCCACCAGAATCCTGCACGATAATGCGCAGACGATAGACCAGATCGGTGCGCAGTTGTGTGGTTTCGACATTTTTTGGCGTAAATTCAGCTTGCGGAGAAATAAAACCGACGGTCCCCTGATAGGGTTTGTCCGGTTGCGTGTCAGTGTAGATTTTCGCAGGCTGACCCGGGTAAATTCGACCGAGATCCGGTTCCGCGATGTAGGTGCGCACCCAGACCGGATTGTCGATGGCGAGAGAGTAAACGGGTTGTCCGGGCGCGACAACGGAGCCGGGTTCGCGGATGCGGGTAAGAATGATTCCCGCGTCCGGCGCCTGTAACCGGGTGTCTTGCAATGCGGTTTGTGCCTGGTCAAGCTGAACTTTGGCTGTTTGTACGCGGGCGCTTGCCTGATCGTGTTGCGCCAGAGCCTCATCGTACAGGCGTTGTGATACAGCACCGGTTTCAACCAGTTTTTTTCGGCGCTGGTAGTTGCGTTCTGCATTATCGAACGCCGCATTTGCCTCGGCCAGGTGGGCCATTGCCAGCGCAAGATTTTCTTCGTAAGTGTCGGTGTCCAGTGTGGCGACGACATCCCCTTTTTGAATTCGGTCGCCTTCCTCCATACGCACTTTGGCGATGCGACCCGGAATGCGAAAGGAAAGCAATACGTCGCGAATATCGACATTGCCATACAGTGTGAGTACATCGTCTTCATTTTCCGGTTCACTGGACGTGTAATATTTCCAGCCGCCAAACCCCAAAGCTGCCAGTAACACCAACGGTATGATTTTTTTCATAAGAGCTCCCTTAATTACGACTTCAAGTCGTAACAAGCCAGTGTCTGCTGCCAGAGCATACCTTTAATCATGGTTATGTGAGCGGGTTGCAGTTTTTTAACGCCCATGCGTCGCAACAGCGTTTCCCGTCCGGACAGAAATATCAGTACCTGCCCCATCAGGGATTGGGCGCGGGCAATGGTGATCGGGTCGTCACGCTTGCCGCCCGATAATTGTGCGATTAATGCACTGAGCACTTCGTGCACATGCTTCATCACGTTGTTATAGATAATGTCGTAGGCGGTAGTGGGTTTGAGTTGTTCTTTCAAAATGAGTAGTGCCCAGCTTTTCGCGTCTTCACTTTCAACAAACAGGTGCGCCAGTGCGTCGAGAATGGTTTTGAGGTGTTCTTTGGCTCGGGAATCATCTGATTCGCCATTGTTCAGTTCCGCTTCAATTTTTGCGTAAACCGGACCGACGGTCAGATTGATTTGCTCGGCAATGTGCTCGATAACTGCGGTATACAGCCCTTCCTTGCCGCCAAAGTAATAAGGAATGGCCGATATATTTGCTCCGGATTCTTGTGACAACATGCGAGTGCTGGTGGCTTTAAAGCCATGTTCGCCAAACAGTAGCAAGCCAGCCCTGATTAACGCCAAGCGGGTATTGTCATTACGTTTTTCGGAAGTCGTTGCAGACATGTCAGGGCCTGATGTATGTGTTTATGTTGCCAACAGTAGTTCAATCGAATGATTTAATCAAATGATTTATTTTTGTGAGCATCCTGGAGCTGTTGAGTCATGCATGGTGTCAACGATTTTGTCCCCTCAGCGTTTTAGTGTAGGGTGTGTATTGGCAACGATGAACTTCGTTGTTGGTCTCGAGTCTATGAGCCTTGAGAGCGCCCCCTTGGGGCTCGGAGTTGAAGTTATGCGCAAGTCGCTTGTTCTCCCGGCTGTCGTTGTTTCCAGTTTCGCAGCCGGGGCTGTATTTGTTCAGCTGGGCAGCCATTTCAGGTGGTGGCCTGCAGCAGACTCCGTGCCGACGCAACCTTCCCTCGAAACTCAACTGACTGATACCGATGTTGCGGCACAGGCAGAGGAACCCAATGACCTGATTGATCAGTTTGATGACTACGAAACTGACGATTACCCTCCCGAAGTTGAACCTGAAACAGACTCACCGCTTCAATCCGGCCCCGAAGTGGTATTGGTGCCAGACCAGGATACGGTTGTAGTGGAGTCTCAAGAGAGAATATCCAGCCCGATAGATATTGATGTGCCTGCGCACGACCGTTCTCAACCCGATCAATTCCGTGATGGCGGTGCGGAGTTGATCGCGTACCCGGGCTACTACGATGAGTACTATCCCGAATACGAGAGTCGAAACTCTTCAGTCTATTTCAGTTATTTTGACTTTCCGTACGCCATTTACACCCTGCATTACCGTCACCGCCCGTTTTATCGTTCTTATGGTTATCCGTATAGCTATTCATATAACCATTCATATAACAATTCATATAACTATCCGTACTACGACTCATATTATCGGTATGGCCACCGCGATTTTTTTTATATTCCGACCAGATATAAACGCGATTACAAACACCGTGATAGCAAACATCGCAGGCATCGCGACCACCACCGAAAGAACCGTTTGCACAATCGTGACGGGCGCTTGCGCGATCATCGTTACGCGACCAGTGATAAATACAAAAAGCGATTGGGGCGCAGGCATTCATCTGATTCTCACTCATCTGATTCGAGGGTAGCCAGGCATATTGCGCGCGATAGTTTGCGCCACAGAAGTCTGATATCAGGTGATCGCACAACTGAAAAACGCCCGTTGCGACAGAGTGTCACTATTACGCCAGTACAAGATGAAATTGCAGCGGACCAAACACGCCGCAAGTTATTTTATAGTAACAACAGACAGCGAAAGTCATTTTTGCAGGATAGAGAGCGCCATCTTTCCAAAAGTGTGCGCGCAGATCGGAAGGTGTTGGCCAGGTCAAGATCTTCCAGTTCCGGGCGCAACGGCAGAGTTGCCATACCCGAGCGCAAACAGCCCGAAAGAAATGTACTCGACACAGTGCGTCAACAAACACAGACTGCAACTACAATTGCGCCGGCAAATTTATCCCGTGCACTTAACCGCAACAGATCCGCTTCCCCCTCACGGGCTCTCAATTACCGTTCGCGAATACTACAACAACAGCGTGCGAACACGGCTGCACAAAGAGTCAGGGCCCGGCATGATGCCACTGCCCGTCGTGACAATCGTGCACAGAAGCCTGTATCGCAGCCTGTGGTCAGACAGCGCGCCAGCGCAGAAAATCGGGTGAAACGGCAGGTTCGTCAAAAACGACAGATTCGCCAAAGTCGGTCCCGAATTCGCAGCAGCCACAATCGAATACGTAATCGCATAAAACGCTAAAGGGTGCTACAAGTTTCTCCCTGCCCCCATTTCACGCAATGCAATCAATGTATCCATGCGTTAGTATGCGAAGACAAAGTTCGTCGGTTTTTATTGTTTCATTGCAACGTACCAGATTCCAAGGGAGAAGTCAGAATATGGATGCCGCGTCTTTATTCGAAGCACAAACGCAATCCTTGCCCCTTTCTCAAACAGAATCTGAAGTTTTAATCCTTGACTCCCACACACTTAAGGATCTCGAAATTTTTGCGTCAGAAACCGGGGAAGCCAGTCTCTTCGAGTTTTGCAATCTGTCAAAGACCGAAGGCGGGGCCAGGGCATTGCGGCAGCGTATGGAGCGTCCATGGTCAAATGCAGACCGCATTCTGTCCACACAGGAGTCCCTCTCGTTCATACTTGCACAGCGGCAGGCCTTTGAAAAATTGCCGTCTTCGTACGCTTGCAGCCGCGTGGAACGCTATATAAACGAGATTTTTCCAGTTGTTGAGCATGAGAACCTGCTGGAGTTCTGTTTTAATGCCTTTTCTTTGTGGGCCAATGATGATCGCCACTATATGAGTATCGTGCGCGGCACGCAGTTCGCGTGCAAGCTGATCCAGTCATTACGGCGTTTTGCTGAACAGGTTGAGCTGTTGTCGCCAGTTGGTGAGGTGACTCCTCTTATTGAGGAAATGAGGACACTGCTTGCTCACACAAGGTTGTCCCGGATCCCTGATCAGGAGATTGGTGGTTGGGCCTGGAAAATTCTGCGTCTTGATCAGGATTTGCGATTGCATGAAAAAGAAACGATAACCCGATTGTTACAGATTGTTTATGAGGTGGATGCGCTTGTTGCGATGGCAGATGTCACCCACAAGCACGGGTTTGTCTTGCCGCGTATCAAGGATGGCTCGTTTGGTGTGCATGCCGAGGGTCTGGTGCATCCGTTTGTGGAAAATGCGGTGGCCAATCCGGTCGAACTGAGCCAGGAACGACGCGTACTCTTTTTGACCGGGCCGAATATGGCTGGCAAAACAACTTATCTGCGCGCCTTCGCCACGGCGTTTTATCTGGCCCACCTTGGGATGGGCGTACCCGCAAGCAGCTTTACTTTTGTGCCAGCACAGCGACTCTTCAGTTCTATCTCACTAAACGACAACCTGCGCAGCGGCGTGAGTTATTTTCGAGCCGAGGCGCTGCGTGTGAAGGCTATCGCTCAAGCCATTGCGGGGGGTTACCGCGTCGTCGCGCTTATGGATGAGCCCTTCAAGGGCACGAATGTTAAAGACGCACTTGATGCCTCTCTGAGAATTCTGGAACGTTTCGCGTCTAAAGAGGGTTGTTTGTTTGTGTTCTCTTCACATTTGATCGAATTAAGTGAGAAGTTGAATATTGCGGACCAGATTGACTGCCGCTTTTTCGAAGCAGACGAAGGTGAGGGCCGCTTGCGCTTTGATTATCTGTTGCGTTCCGGTATTTCCAGCCAGCGGCTCGGCATGCGCGTGCTGCGCGAGGAAGGAGTATTTGATTTGCTGGACGAAAGTTCGGTAAAAAAATAAAGCTTGCTTTTGTCTCTAAAATACAAAAAATCATCCACCTGCGACAATTTGCCACATTCCCGGGTTGCTGATCGTCCGATAGAATTCGCCGCTTACTCACCAATCGGAACTCCCTGTGAAATTCCCTATGAAGTATCGCAAGCATATACTCGCGGTTGGATCAGTTTGCATGACGCAGATCTGCTGTGCGCAGGATCACGTCGAAGAAGTTACAGTGATCGCCGAACAAATTTTCAAGGACACCACAGTGGTTAGTCCAACATCAAAAATTACCGCCGAGGACCTGGAATCCATAAACTTGCTGACCGCGGAAGACGCTGTCGCCTACGAGCCAAGCCTGGTAATTCGCCGTCGTTATGTCGGGGACCCCAACGGGGTAATGGGAATACGTGGGGCAGGCATGTTCCAGACTGCCCGCAGTCTTGTGTTTGCGGATGGTTTGCCGCTTCACTACCTGCTGCAAACGCGTTGGTCCGGGTCTCCACGCTGGTCGCTGGTTGGTCCCAATGAAATTGAAACAGCGGAAGTTATCTACGGGCCTTATTCGGCTGAATACAGCGGCAATGCCATGGGTGGTGTGGTGGATATCAAGACCCGTACACCTGACCGGCGCCGTTTTAATATGCAGGGTACTTTGATGAACCAGCAATATGATGTGCTGGGTACGAACGGCAGTTTTGGCGGTAACAAAGTGTTTATGTCCTATGAGGATCGCCTTGGCGACTTCACTGTTTTCGGGTCGTACAATAGGTTGCGCAATGAAAGTCAGCCAATGACTAATTATTTTCTTGACACTGCCGACGTTGCCGAAATGGATGCGGCGGGAGTTACCGGATATATTCACGGCCAAAACAGTGATGGCGACGATGTCATTTACATCGGTGATTCGGGCGCTGAACAGTCAACTTCCGAGCTTTACAAACTGAAACTGGGGTATGACCTGGGTAGTCTCCAGTTGCGCGGTACGATCGCCTTTGAACAACGCACTCGCGAAGAAAATGACAAAAACAATTACCTGACCGATGTGGCGGGCAATACCAACTGGGATTTTGGTGGCGGTAATTTTCAGAACCGGTTTCAACAGCGCGAAAGTTTGTTATTGGGCTTCGGAGTGAGTGGTGAACTCGGTTCCGACTGGGTTTACGACATTTACGCTACCGATTTTGCTATTCAAAAAGATGAAGAAACAGCCACAGGGCTAAATCCGCAAGACCCGGCTTTTGGCAACCGTAATGGTCGGTTGACCGCCTACGGTGATACGGGCTGGAACACACTGGATATCAAGCTGGGCACACAGCATCTGTTTGGCAACGAAAATATGCGTTTGTCCGCAGGCTATTATCTGGACAGCTATACACTGGAGATCAAGCCGAGTGACATCGATGCAATCACTGGAGAATATATTGGTGATCGCGCAAAGAGCCGTGGCAAGACAGGCACTCAAGCGCTGTTCGCCCAATGGGGTTATGCTATCGGTTCAAAGTGGGACCTGGCGCTGGGGCTGCGTTACGAAGACTGGGAAACCAGTGAGGGTTTCTATAACAACAACGATGCCCCCGATCGTTCAAAGAAAGGCTTTTCACCCAAGTTTTCGCTGGCGTATATGCCCACAGATTTGCTGACCGTTCGCTACTCTCTGGCGCGGGCGTTGCGGTTTCCGATTGCCGAAGAGCTTTATCGCAATGAAGAAGCATCAACAGGCATTCTGGTGGCAGACGCCAGCCTCGCGCCGGAAGAGGGCATACATCACAACCTGATGTTTGATAGCCAACTGGAAAATGGCTTGTTGCGCGTTAATCTGTTTTATGACTTTGTTGATAATACCATCTACAACCAGAGAGGCACGATCAATGATGGGGGGGTAAACGTGGCAGTTTCCACCTTCCTGGCGATAGACAAAGTGGAAACAAAAGGCATTGAGTTGATCGTCAACCGTCGGCAGTTGTTTGGTTCCAGACTTGCCATGCGATTTAACACCACCTGGACCGATGCCTCCATTGTAAAAAATACAGCCAATCCGGCGATTGAAGGCAAGAACGTACCCCGTATTCCCGAATGGCGCGCAAACTTGATTTTGTCGTATCAGGTTACTGATAATGCGGAGTTCAGTACCAGCTTTCGCTATGCCAGTAATTCTTTTGGCAACCTGGATAACAGCGATATGGCATCCGAGGTTTACGGTGCTATTGATCAATACTTTTTTGTCAATATGAAAGCCAATTGGCGCATAAATGGCAACGCCGGTTTGTCGCTGGGCGTTGACAATTTGTTTGATGACCTGGCGTATGTCGCCCATCCATGGCCCTCGCGCACGGCGTATTTCGAAGCGAGATACAGTTTTTAGATTCTGGCCTTTAGAAAACAAAAATACATAATGACAAAAATACGTTATTCAAATCTTCAGGTACGTGTATGGCGTTGGCACTTTGTAGCTGGCTTGATGGTGTTGCCATTTGCGGTATTGCTGGCTATCAGTGGCGCGGTTTATGTGTTTAAACCCCAGATTACCCATTTAAAAGAAAGCGAGATAGCGAATAATGCGCCAGCGGTAAAAGCCGGCGCGGTCGTTATGTCAGCCGATGCGTTGCTGAATGGTCTTCACAAACTTTATCCCGGAGCGGTATTCAAGCGCTTTACACTGGCAAAAGAGAATGATCGCAGCGTTGAAATAGAGCTGGATCATTCCGGTAACAAGCGCATTTACCGGGTTGATAAGTACACGGGAAATGTGCTTTTTTCCCAGGATAAAAACACGCAATTTCTACATCTGATTAAAAAGCTTCACGGTGAGTTACTCGGTGGTAATGCCGGCTCTTATCTGGTGGAGCTAATGGCTTGCTGGATGATTGTATTGATTATTACCGGTATTTACCTGTGGTTGCCTCGCCATGAAACAAGTTTTTTCAAGGCATTGAGAACCACTCTGGTGCCTGAATTGGGTAATAGCTCAAAGCGACGTTTTTGGCAAAGATTGCATGGTGCGGTCGGATTGTGGGTTAGTCTGGTGGTTTTAACGCTGTTGGTGTCTGGATTACCCTGGACTCAGGTTTGGGGTGGTGGATTCAAACAAGTGCAAAAGCTGATGGCGTGGAATGACCCCGGGCAGAAGAGCATGATTACTTTGAAATCGGGTGAAAACAGTATTGCGAAAGGAAGCGAAAAGGTTGATGTTGACATAGGTAGTGAGCTTTGGGCTTTGCGGTCGGATGAGGAATATAGCGTTGATCTGGAATCGAAACCCGGTACTTTTCCGGCCAGGCAATTTACGCTTTCGCAAGTTGTGGCCAATGCCCAGGCTCTGCAATGGCCTGACCCCGTAGAGATTACACCACCGAAAAGTGGTCGAGGCGTCTGGACAGTAAGGTCCATGACACAAGATCGCCCCCGCCGTGCCACGGTCCATTATGATCTCTGGAGTGGTGAAGAAATTATGCGAATCAATTTTTCCGACTATCATCCAGTTAAAAAAATAACGTCGTATGGTATTGCGTTTCATGAAGGCGCGCTTTTTGGACCGTTGAACCAATTGCTGTGTTTGTTAGCGGCTATTGGCGTGATATTTGTTGCGGTAAGTGGCGGTATGATGTGGTGGAAGCGCAGGCCGTCCGGGCAATTAGGTATACCGAAATTGCCAGTGGATTTCAGGCTTGGGCGAGGAGTGATCGCGATTGTCGTGTTATTGGCGACGTTGCTGCCAATGGTGGCTATCAGTTTGATTATTGTGCTGTCCGCTGAATATATCTGGTCATTGGTGGTCTCTGACAAAAAGGTCATTAAATATTGATGAATTTGCTATAGAGAGTAATATCTGGTTAACAGATTTGCTTGCCAATAACGGAAAAGCAGATTCAGAAAAACAGGGCATTATGTTTTTACCAAGTCTTGTATTCTGCCCTTTTTCGCTAATTTGTGTTGGTCAGAACGGAAGTCTCGAGTACCAGGCATGGATTAAAAGAGTCTGAAAGAACAATACAGGAGTGTCAAAGCCACTAACCTTGATCATTGATTCAATTTCTTGCAATGGCAGTAAAGCCACATCCTGCCCGATGGATGCACTGAGTTTTTCGATTTCTTCAGCAGGCATATCGCAATACTTCCACGATCGTACCCAAATCTGAAAAAGGCTTTCATAGGTTGCTGCAGACATGTCAGAGGCCAGATCAGCGTTTATCAAATACCCGCCGGGGGTCAGCCGCTCGGCTATTTGACAGAAAAAGCTCTGTCGCTCTCGGGTTTTTGTAAGAAAATGAGAAACCAGAATGGATGTTGCTGCATGAAAAGGAGCTGACTCGGGCAGTGAATCCAGATATCCCTGGTGGAAATTGCAGCGAGATGCTATACCAGCCTCCTCAACTCGTCGCCGACAAATACTGAGCATCGGCGCAGCTGGTTCCACGGCGGTGAATTGCCATTGCGGGAACGCTCGGGCAAGATCAAGCAACTCCGCACCTGTACCAACACCGACACAGAGGATATGTGCGTTGGCAGGCAGCTCGGAGAGCACCAGATGCATAAGTAGATGAAGTGCGTCGCGCATTGGTGCAAGCTTGGCGAACCGATCGTCATAAGATGAGGCCCGCTCTTTGTCAAAGATAACAGGTGATTTTTGGTCTTGCTTGGTTTTATCCATCAGGCAATGCTGTCCATGAGTAAAAGTGTGGCCTGTGTTATACATGACAGTGTGTTATTTAGACAATACTGTAATGCGGTGAATGAGTGAGTTGGTGATTATACTGAATTATGATCCGCTCTGTACGGGATCAATTATGAGATATTATATCAGTGCATCTGGATTTTTTCGTTTGGTGTTGCTGTTGATTTACTGGAGTGTGTTTTTCAGCTCAGCAGCGTATTCCGAGGTGATAGACAAAGCCAACGACGGTTTTTATATCAAAGTCACGACAACAGTCGATTCTACCTCGGAACAGGCTTACCAGAAGTTCTTGCAGATTGGGCAATGGTGGGACCCTGATCATACCTGGTTTGGCGATGCGGAAGGGTTGTATCTCGAACCGGGAGCTGGCGGATGTTTTTGTGAAGTCAGTGGTGAGAAGTCTATTTTGCATCTGCTGGTCAGTTATGTAAATCCCGATAATGAAATACGCATGTTGGGTGGCTTGGGGCCTTTGCAAACGATGGGGTTACAAGGTGTACTTACCTTTACCTTCAATTCTGCACCAGACAATAAAACACAGATAACACACGAATATCGTGTGTCGGGTTACGCTGAAGGCGGTTTGGAAAAACTCGCAGATATAGTAGACAAAGTACAAACTCTCCAGGTGACGCGGCTGGCAGCATTTGTAAAGAATTGAAGTTTTGGAAACCAAGGGGGTAGAGTGCTTGAAAAATCAATGACTCTGACCCTTTTGGGTATCAAGGGACAGGCACTCAAAAGATTTTAGTGTCTTGCTTTATTGTCAGATAAAAACAAGCGATCTTGGCCACGCATCTCGCCATAACACATTAATTTTTATCATATTACCGAGTGCCTGTCCTTTTGTTTTTTGAAGGAGTACTAGGGGCGTTGACAATTATTTCAGCCAAATTATAGACGCCACCAGGTGAAGCAGGGACAAATAGTTACGAGCCAGCCTGTCGTAGCGGGTTGCCGTTCTACGAAGCTGCTTTTACTATTGATAAAACTCCAAAATTCTTTTATTGGGAGCAGAACTGCATAACTGTGTGCTGAAAGGTTTTTATTCCCTGTTCAATATCTTCGGCTTTAATATGCCCAAAGCCCAGGCTTATCCCGCATTGTTTTAAAGGCTTGTTATAAAAATCGCCTACGAGCTGAGCTGCTACCGAGTTTTTGTGGAGTTTATCAGATAGCTCTTCGGCGCAGCTTGCCTCTACCTGATTAAGCCATAAAAGAATGTGCAAGCCGGTATTACTGCCTTCTATTTTTATGTCGTTTCCGGAAAAGTATTTTTCCAGGCTGTACAACAAAAGGTCTCGTCGTTTCGAGTATACCCTGCGCATACGGCGAAGATGCTGATGATGACAACCCTCTGTCATCCAAAGAGCCAGCGCCCGTTGCTGTATGGGGTGAGACTCCACATCCGCTATCCACCGCAGTGCGACAAAGGGAGTAACCAGAGACTCAGGGAGGACAACATAACCAGCGCGCAGAGCAGGCGAAAGGACTTTGGAAAAAGTGCCTACATAAACAGTGTGATCGTAATGATCAATTCCCTGTATCGCTTCTACGAGCTTTCCGTCGTAACGAAATTCACTATCGTAATCGTCTTCGATAATGCACGTATTGTTTGCCTTGGCCCATTCGACAAGCGCCATTCTCCTGGAAAGTGACATAATGCTGCCGGTGGGGAATTGGTGGGACGGAGTGATACAAATCAGCTTGGCACCGCCTTGTAGCTTTTTCAATTCATCCGTTTTTATACCTTCTTTATCGACATCGATATATGCAATTTTTGCCTGACATGATGAAAACGCAAGTTTTGCACCAAAGTAACAGGGGTCTTCCATGACTGCCATGTCTCCGGGGTTGAGCAGAATCCGCCCAAGCAAGTCGAAAGCCTGTTGTGATCCGTTGGTGATGACAATGTTTTCCGCGCTGCATATGCAGTTACGGGTTCTTTGAAGGTGGTCTGCAATAGCTTGGCGTAGTGGGTAATAACCCTGAGGATCTCGAAGGTCCTTACTGAACTCTTTTGTGCTTATATTTAAAAGCCTTCTCCAAATCTGGTTGCTGCGTCTGTCCATTTGTACGCTGCCCATACTGAAATCATATTGGAACGACAAGCTCTTGTTTTTGGTTATGGCATTGAACATCGCTCCAAATTGTTGGCTGACTATATTCCCGGTATCAGACAAACGAGCTTTATGGGCCTTTTTCCTGGAGTATGAATCCGGTGTTCGGGTCTTCTGCGAAAGCTTACTAACGTAAGTACCAGAACCGGATATTGTGTATAGATACCCCTCTGATATGAGCTGATCGTACGCCAGTAATACGGTAGTGCGAGATACGCCAAGATCCCGCGCCAGCTCTCGGGTTGCGGGTAATTTGTAACACGCTCTGAGTTCTCCTGAGAGTACCTTGTCCCTCAGTTTTTCGTAGATTTGGCGGTGCAATGGCTGTGAATTATTCAGCGGAATCAACATAGGTGGTATGGTAATAATAATAAAAAGTGGATATATGATAATACCACAATATTGGGTAGCTTTACTCCTGATCTTACACAGGAGAACCATCATGACTGTTAAATCTTTCCCCATTTCTGCGAATTATCTTCAAATCATAACCACCTTTCTCTGCATAATATTTGTAGCTTCAGCAAGCCTTGCACACGAAACGCATGAAAAGTCTGACGATCAATCTGATTGGGTTCTGTTTTCGAAATTGCTACCCGATGTCCCAGGAAAAAGAATCACAGTGGTTGATTTGAAGTTCCCACCCAAGTCGGAAGCTCCAGGACAATCAGCTAAAGGTCATCGCCACTCTGGTTCAGTATATGTGTATGTAACTGAGGGCAGCGTGCGTTTTGGTATTGAGGGTGAACCGGTTCAACTGCTTCATGCAGGCGACAGTTTTTTTGAACCAGCAGGCGCCTTGCACACCGTTGCTGAAAATGCCAGCGATACAGAACCGGCTGCGGCCATTGCTGTACTGATACTGCCTGATGGAGCACCCATTACCACCTTTGACGAGTAGTTGTCCGGCGGAATATTTTGAAATGTAGTTGACCTGACACCGATTCTGATTGCGTGACTTCCGGAGGGGGCAGCTCTGCCGCAAATTACTCCTTGTTGTGAATGCCTGGACCAATCTTGACCGTTTTACCACGCCCAAACCCCTGTCTTTCAAAGGGGGAGCCCGTTCGGTGGCACGATCGATCATGCAAATGGATACCGGTTGCGTACGCGCACGGTTGGTGTCAATTTTCAATACAACTATTGAATGCCATACAAAATTTCTGAAAACCTGCTGCCCGGCCGGACACGGCCGGGACTTTCCGTAAATTTTTTTTTGTGGGGTTTGCTCCCCAGTGCGTATATCCTTTAGATATCCCCCAACAGGCAACCTTCTTACCAGTGGCTCTGATGTCGAACAAAGAAGATTCCAACGTTGTGCACCTGGCCGATCGTCCGGCCAACGCGCGTGCCCGCTTTCTGGAGCAATTGTTTACCGAGCACCAAGTCGCCTTGCGGCGGTTCCTGCGTATGCGGCTGCTACCAGAGCAGGACCGGGAAGACATCCTTCAGGACCTGTTTCTGCGACTGGCGGATATGGAGGATATTCAGCAACGCTTTGCCGAACGGCCCGAGGGCGTTCGCAATTACTTGCTGGCCATGGCCGTTAATCTGGCTAATGACAAGGCCCGGCGCGCCAGTGTACGTCACGCCGATAAACACGACACGCTGGCAGAACAGAAAGAACTGGATGGTAGTTCGTCTCCGGAAGACCAGGTGTCAGCCGACCGGGATCTGGCCGCCGCCAAGGCAATTTTAATGAAACTGGGCCTGAAACAACGCAATGCCTTTGTGCTGAACCGCTTCAAGTGCCTCAGTTACCCGGAAATTGCCAGAATGATGAACGTATCTGTCAGTTCGGTCGAAAAATATATCTCCGATACCCTGTACGCGTTGCGCAAGGAGATCGAATGAATGACCAAAGAGCAGAGAACACCTACCGCTGCAACGGGATGCCACCGTTGAGGACAGGCCTATGAAGCAAACAACATCAAAACAGCTTTCCGGTGGCGCCATTGCGCAACAGGCCGCGACTTATGTGGCGCAGGCTCATTCCGGAAAGATGACAGAGGCTGAAGAGTTATCATTTCAACGCTGGTTTGGCGAGTCCCCACAGCATGAAGCGGAGTATCGCAAGGCTTTGGCGGCCTGGGACAAACTCGAAGGATTGGCTGATGACCCGGAACTGCTAGACCTGGACGCCATGAGTGCCGAGTATGCGCCTGATCGTGCAACTGAACGTGGAAAGTCGGGCCACTCTGTTTTGCGCTGGGCACTGGCCGCATGTCTGGTGGTTGCCGCCGGTCTGACGCTGTTACAGGTGCGTGACTTTTTTTCACAACCTGGTTCTGATACCACAATCTATATGACCCGTGTTGGCGAGCAAAAAAGCGTGCCCTTGCCTGATGGCAGTGTCGTGGCACTAAATACTGATTCACAGGTTCAGGTAACTTATTCCGGCGACAGGCGCAAAGTGGTACTGGAGCGTGGCGAAGTATTTTTTGATATCACCAGCGATGCAACACGCCCGTTCGTGGTCAGGTTGGGTTCTCAGTCGATCACCGTGTTGGGCACTCGTTTTAATGTTTATAAAAAGGGCGCGGAAATCACCGTGGCGGTAGAGGACGGTGTGATCGCTTTGCATCCGGAAAACACGCCGGTGAGAGATTTTTCAGGCGCCGACAATAAGCGTGACGAAAAAATCAGACAGGTGGCCGATCAATATCGGCTTGCCGCAGGTTCGGTTATTACTTTTAAAGACCGCTCTGAAATTATTGCCACCTCGACGCTGGATGGCAGCAACAATTATTATCCCTGGCAAGAGGGTGTGGTGACTTTTATAGATAAACCGCTGGTAAAAGTGGTGGAAGAAATGAATCGCTATACCAACCGCAAGGTGCTGATTTCTGACGCGGACATTATGGATATGAAAGTAAGTGGTGTACTGCATGTCAGAGAAGTAGAACAGGCTCTGTTTGGTTTAAAAGCTGCTTTTCCGCTGGAAGTAACATTTAATGTGCAAAGTGTGGTGCTTGCACGACGTGAGAGTGAGCAGGCAAAGGCAGATATGTAGCAAATAATATTTTCATTTTTTGGTTATATTTTTGTGGGGTTTGAAATTCAGTGCGTATATATCTGGGCAATATAAAAATACAGAAATATTTTTATCCCCGGAGGAACAAATGAACCGTGTAAAATACGCAAAAATCGGACTGGCAAGGGCGATTGGTTTGGCCTCAGTGTTAGCGATATTGCCACTTGGTGCAAGCGCAAAGCAAGAAGCCATAGACCTGAAAATTGCAGCTCAGGCAACTGACGCAGCCTTAATCAAATTGGCTCAGGTCAGCGGTGTGCAGATTCTTTTTCCGCCCGAAATTGCCCGGGGCGTTCAGTCACAAAGTGTTGATGGCAACCTGACTGTTACCGAAGCAATGAATATTTTATTGCAAGATACCAATCTGTATTACCAAGTGGTGTCGGATAAAATGATAGTTGTTAAACAGAATTCGTCGGCAAGGAAAGATTCGAAAGATGGGTCGGGTCGAGTAGTCGACCCTGAAAAAACACGGCAAATTGAGGAAATGGTGGTTACAGCGACAAAACGGGAAACCGGCCTGCAGGACACCGCTATGTCTATCACCGCAATGGGTGAAGACGAAATCGACAAAAAAGGTTTGGTCGGAGCCGATTATCTGAGGTCGGTACCCAATATTAATTATGTCGAATTTACTCCAGGTTTTAGTACAGTGACAATCCGTGGTTTAAATGGTGGCTTTGGAACGCAGGATCTTAGTAGCACGTATTTGGGAGAAGTCCCGTTATCCTTTCCGCTTGTCAATCTAACATTCAAATCAGACGCGAAACTGGTGGATCTGGAGCGCGTGGAGATTTTGCGTGGCCCCCAGGGCACGCTATGGGGAGCCAATAGCATGAGCGGGCTGGTTCGGAACATTCCCCAGGCGCCCAAACTTGATCGTTTTGAAGGTCACATAGATATTGGCGTTTCCAGTGTAGCGCACTCCGACGACCTGAGTAACAAACAAGTGGGTGTGCTCAATATCCCGCTGGTTGAAGACCGGTTGGCGTTGCGGGTCGCCGCCTACCGTTTCGACAACGCGGGATTTCGGGATCTGGTCAATACACCCTATGCAGAAAACGCTGCCGCGTTCACGGGCACAACAGTTGCTACAGAAAAAGACGATAATCCCAGCGAATTTACGGGTGGGCGGGCGACATTGCTATGGCAAGTCAATGACCGTCTGGACCTGACCCTGATGGTCGGACACCAGAAGGATGAGTTGAACGGGCGCAATGCGTATTCGGTTTCTAATCCTGATGCAGGTAGTTATCGGGGCATCGCCCTTGAAGAGGAGCCTGGCTATACGAATACGATATTCAGGTTCACTCACTTCTTGCTTGATTATGATTTGGGTTGGGCGACATTGACCAGTGCGTCCACCTGGGTTGATCATGAACAGGTTTGGCGATGGGGTGATGTCAATTATTTACCCATTGCCTGGGTGTCTAGTCAGGAACCGGAAATGCAAGGGTTCATGCAAGAAATTCGCTTGTCATCGCAGCTCAACAGCTCACTCCAATATACGGTTGGCCTGTACTATGAGGATCTGGATGCGAAAAGATACATTTATAATACCTGGATCGGTACCCAAGCGTCTCTCGAAGCGTTGGGATGGGCAGGAACTGATCCTCTTCTCCAGGATATGCGACAAATGAATACCTCTAGCCAAGTCGCTTTGTTCGGGGAAATAGACTATGCAATCAGTGAACAGTGGAGTGTCACTCTGGGTGGCCGCTGGTTCGATTATGAACGAGAGTATGTTGAGGAAGGTAAACAATTTACAACCATGCTCAATCCGGAACCCCTTGGGGTCAATGAACAAGGGGACACCCTGAAAGCCGGTATAGAGTTCACCCCCAATGACGAAACTATGTTGTATGCGACTTGGGCGGAGGGGTTTCGCCTTGGTCGAGGACAAAGCGTCCCCCCTTCAGCGACCTGCGATGTTGACGGAGACGGTTTCCTGGATTCTACCAATGCCAGGCTTACCGATAAAGTCAATAGCGATCGCTCGGAAAATTATGAATTGGGCGCCAGGCTGACCTGGCTGGATAATCGGCTCATGACCAATGCAACCCTGTATCGGGTCGATTGGAACGATATTCCTGTGATCATCGGTGTTACTACAGACACTTGTAATGCCGCCGTCACCAATAACAGCGGCAGAGCGCGCTCTCAAGGCCTGGAGCTTGAAGTACGGTATCAGGTGACGCCCAGCCTGGAAGTCACTCTGGGTGCCGGTTACAACGATACAGAATTTCTGGATGATCTGGTTGGAGGCAAAGGCGATCGGCTACCACTGGCGCCAGAATATAACGGCAATCTTGGCCTGGAATATCATTTCTCGTTAACAGGACGCCCGAGTTTTGTTCGATCGGATTATACGTTCTCGGGTGGATCATATCCGGATGTAAGCCGGTTTTTCCCCAGAACAGGCGCCTATGGGCAGTGGAGTCTGCGAGCGGGGATGGACTTTGAGCGGGTTTCCGTGCAGGTATTTGGCAAAAACCTCACTAACGAGGATGAAATTACCTATCAGGATCCGGGTGGCGTCTGGCAGCTATCGCCGCGCGAACTCGGCGTTGATGTCAAGTATCATTTTTAGAAAAACCGATTTATTCCTGTTTACCTGACAACTGTTTTTATACACGCTTCATCAAGGGTGCAGAGTGCATGGAAAATCAGTGACTCTGACCCTTCGATTCTTCAAAAACGGGCCACCGCACAAGTGGCCCGTTTTTCTTCATTTCTGACCAAAAATTAGGGTAGTCCTTAGGTCAAGTGTTTAGTTCATGACATACTTCGAGTGAGGGCCTGCCCCTTTCTGGAATATTTATACTGAATATGGACTAGCTGCAAATTACCGAGATGCCTGTATATCGCAACAATGTGGTCGACCTGAGCGGCCGACCACAATTGACCAAAAAGCAACTGCTCGATGAGCTGTATCGGGCGCACAGTGCAGCCTTGCGTTCTTTTCTTCGGGCTCGTCTGGGGGTGGCAGGTAATCCGGATGATGTGGTGCAAGAAGTCTTTTGCAAACTGGCGACGATTCCTGACGCTGAGCTGCATCAAAAATTGCCGTTCGGCGCCGACAGCAATCGCGCCTTTATTTTCACCGTGGCCAACAATCTCGTACTCAACCAGGAAAGGCACGAAAACGTCAAACGCAAATACCGAAGCGAACAACAGGCGCAGGCAGAGGAACAAGGCGATAGCCTGGGCATTACGCCAGAAACCATCACAGCCTCGGCTGAATCTCTGCGCCGGGTAAAAACCGCCATTGCCAACCTCAAACCCACCTGGCGCCGGGCTTTTGTGTTCCATCGCTTCAAGGGGTACAGCTACAGGGACATTGCTGCCGAAATGGATGTGTCAGTCAAACAGGTCGAAAAGTACATACAAAACGCGCTGTATCAAGTGCGTGTACGTAGCGGCTACAAGAGTGAGCTGGATCAGGGATACCATTCCGGTGCGACAAAAGGAGGGCTGAAATGACTCACACAATAAAAGAGCGTGCTGTTATGCAGCAAGTGACCACACAGATAGCCCGCATGTTTTCCGGGCGTATGTCCGGGCAGGAAGCGTCTGACGTTGCGACGGAACGTGACAGCTCAGTACAGCACAATGCCCAGTTTCTCACCACGGTGAGAATGATGGCAGACATGGAAGCATTGGCGGATGATCCGGAATTGCTGGCCTATGCAGAATCTCCTGGCAAGAAAGGTTCTGGCGAATACCACAGGCCAATATTGGCAACAGCCGCCACGTTATTGTTGGGTCTGGTTGTGGGTTATTACTTCCTCCACGTTTATGAGCCACTGCCAGACCACAGAAATCTGCAGCGTTATGTGACCCGAATAGGTGAGCAAAAAACCATAACACTCAATGGTGGCAGTCGTATAACTCTGAATACTGCCACCGTGCTGATTGTCGATGACGGGCCTGAATGGCGCCGTGTTATGTTGCAGCGAGGCGAGGCGTATTTTGATGTGGCACCAGACCCGCAGCGTCCGTTTACTGTTGATTTGGGCGAGCGTGCAGTCAGCGTACTGGGCACACAATTCAATATTCTGAAAACACAGGACAAATTTACTCTGGCGGTGACAGAGGGCGCTGTCTCCCTGCATCAGCTGGAGGACGGCATCTCGCCAACGGCCCCTCGTTTGACGGCATCCGAAGATGAAGCTGTACGGCTCACGTCTGCCGGGCAACGGCGTATAGAGGCTGGCATGGTAGTGGAATACAGCTTGTCACGCCACGAACTGGTAGCGTGGAAAGCGAAGAATATGCATCAGTTACAGAGCTGGCGTCAGGGTATACTGCAATTTGATGATGTGCCGCTTTACAAGGTAGTTCAGGAACTCAACCGCTATTCTGGCAAAAAGATTATTATTGAAGATCCGACTCTGTCGGAACTTGAGTTTTATGCGACTTTGAAAATTAATGATATGAGAGGTGCACTCACTGCAATGGAATATTCCTTGCCCATCAAGGTTATGTACCACTTTGATCGCATCGCACTTGTTATGAAAGATCAGTGATCACACAAAAAAATATCACAAAAAAAATTAATGAAAATACATAAAATTGTAACAAAAATGAAAATTGACCGAAATAAAAATAGGGGGGCGTCAAATTAAGGTGTTTAGTTATTGCAAATACGGCAATCTGAATTGGCCTTAATTTGAAAGTTAAATATCAAGAGGAAGGGAAGATGATCAAAGAGATGAAAATATCGAGAAAGAATCGATTTCTGCTCGGCGCAGCATCGGTGCTTTCCCTTGCTGTAAGTGGCCAGATCCTGGCTGATACGGCTAAACGTCAAATATACGTAGAAAGTCAGAAGGCGGGTTCTGCTCTGATGGAGCTGGCCGCCAAAACCAATAGCCACATTGTTATTCCCAAGGGAATTGGAGACAGCACGCAGTTACCGGCGTTGAAGGGTGAATATACGTTAAGAGCAGCTCTTGATGAGATACTGGCCAATACTAATCTAACTTATGAGTTTATCGCTGACGATTCTGTGATGATCAAACAGGCAAATACCGATCAGGCTAATACTAAAAGGAAAAAAATAAATTCAAAAAATGACAATATTGAAGAAATGATTATAACTGCTACAAAAAGGGAAACTCGTTTACAAGATACAGCAGGGGCAATTTCGTTGCTGGATAGCGAGACCATCGAAAAACGCGGATTGAACAGTATGGGAGACTACCTCAGTACTATTCCAGGTGTGACTATTCAGGATCGTGGGGCTGGTGGTAACTCAATTACCATGCGGGGTCTGTCCGTTAGTCCGCAAACGGAACGAACTGCCGTAGGCGTATATTTTGGGGAAGCTCCGGTATCAGGAATGAAGAATGGCCCGTTTTCTGCCAATAGTGATTTGAGAATGGTAGACATAGAGAGAGTCGAAGTATTGAAAGGTCCCCAAGGAACTCTCTATGGTGCAGATAGTATGGGAGGAATTGTGCGTGTTATTCCGCGCGCTCCCGAATTGGATCAAGTGGAAGCCAGTATTGGAGCACAGTATTCTAATACTGGAGAACTGGGCGGTAATAACTATCAGGTACGGGGTATTCTGAACATCCCGTTGATTGAAAATAGACTCGCTCTGCGTGGTGTCGTCTACCGTTTTGAAAACAGTGGATATCTGGAAAATATCGCCGGAACTTATAGTGGAGATGGTACTGTTACTGATGACCAGGTGGCGAAATATGGAGGTGTTGTCATTAATGAGGACGATGTCGGCAGAGACACAGTTGATGGGGCTCGCCTTTCTGCGTTGTGGAAACCTGTTGAGTCTTTGACTATTACTCTTAGTCACGCATGGCAAAAAATAGGCCAGATCGGATTGCGTGAAGTGCAGCTGGGTTTACCTGGAACGTTTCAACAAACCAGAATGCAGGCAAGATCCAATTTAGTTGATAGTCAGGGTTCTGAAGTCGGATCAGAGCAAATGAGCGAGGATGTTAATTTGACCAGCTTGACACTGGAATATGATTTGGGCTGGGGTAGTGTGCACAGTGTATCATCGTTGGACAGCCGGGATGGTTTGCACTTTTCTGATTACAGTTCCTACTTGAATTTATTTCCTGTACTGGGTTCCTTGATTAATAATGGTGATCGATTTACGCAAGAGTTCAGGTTTTCATCGCAGTTTGATGGCCCATTGCAGTTGTTGGCTGGCTTATACTTTGATGATTATGAAAATAATTATTTTCTTGCAAATCACTATAATGGTGATCCTGATAAAGCGGCCACGGCCAATGCAGATACCGGATTTGACAAATGGATCGGACATGAACAAGACCCCTATTTTGGTTTTTATGACGTTATTAACTCTGTAGAACAAAAAGCCATTTTTGGCGAATTATCCTATGAAATTACAGATCGGCTTACAGCTACGATAGGAATGCGCCACTACGAATACGATCAGGCTAATTACGCAGAGGGAACGGGTTACTCTTATCGGAGTGAAACGCCCGTAGAACAACAAAACGATCAGGGCCGATACAGCGGTGAAACCTATAAAGCTAACTTGAGTTGGAAGCCTGCCGAGAACACATTGATTTATGCTCAGTGGGCAGAAGGTTTCAGGTTGGGAAGAAACCTGAAACCCAAGGATGAAGAGTATGGTTGTGACATAAATGGCAATGGCGCCTACGAAACAATGGATGGCGGTGAAATCCCTGTCATCAATGGCGCAATGGAACCTGATACCACAGAGAACTACGAATTGGGTTTTAAAGGTACATTCGCCGACAATCGTATTTCGCTGGATATTTCCCTTTATCATATCGACTGGGAAGGCCTTCCGGTTGACATTGCCTTGGCTAAAATTGGTTGCGGTTCTTATGCTGCCGCTGCCGGTAAGTCAGTTGCAGAGGGTGTTGAACTGGAATCTCGTTTGTTCCTGACAGATGCATTGCTACTTAATTTTAGTGCGTCCTATAACGATGCAAAACTGGCCGATTCGACGTTGGGAGAGAAGGGCGATGACCTGCCCGGTTCAGCGGATATAAATTTCAGTGCTGGCCTGGAATATGGATTCAGTCTCGCTGGATACGACGCTTTTACCCGTTTCGACTATTCATATGTTGGAGAGTACGGAATTCAATTGAATCAAAAAAGTTCATACCCCAACGCCGGGGATTATAGCCAGATTCACTTGAAAGCGGGTGTGGCTCTGGATAATTTGTCTATTGACCTGTTTGTTAATAATCTAACGAATGCCAATGACATCACTTGGGTGGATCACAACAGCGCTAATTTTGGGATATTGTCTGGATTCCGCCTGCGGCCTCGCACGATAGGAATGAATATTTCATATACATTTTGATATGAGCTGAATTGCCAGGAGGCACAAAAGGCATTTCGCACCTTCAGGCAATGACTATTGTGGAAAAAAATAAGCTCATTCCCCCCAAATTATTTTTGGGGGGAATGAGCTGTCAGCCGTTTATAACGTTGGGTGACGCCGTACTTTCAAATCGCAGGGTACGGAACAGACAAACATTTTTTCAATAAGCAGTTATTCTGCTTGTTAGCTGTTTAAAGCAAGTTCAACCGCCTGTACCACCGAGTCGACCACATGGAACTGCCCCGAAATTTTTTGTT